>DAIDHB010000097.1 GCA_027452145.1 Planctomycetales bacterium | reverse complement strand
CCGTGACCGTCAGCGTGACGGCGACCGACGGGACGACGACCTCGAACACCATCGAGCCTACGATCATCACCGCCTCATGATGCGCCGGGGGACGAGGCCGGCACCCGCGTGGAGGCGTCAGTCGCGGCCGATCATCGTGGGGCGGCGAGCGCGTCCAGCTCGGCGAGGGCCTGGCGAAAGGGGACGTTGTCGGGATACTGGCGCACGGCCGCGTCGAGCATCTCGCGGGCCTTGCGAAACCAGTCGGGGGCGGCCCGCGGGTCGTCCTCGACCTGTCCGAGCGCGGCGTAGACCCGTCCCAGGTCGTGGCGGTAAGCCGGGATCCTGGGCTGGGCGTTGACCAGCTTCTGGAGCACCGCGGCGGCGGCCGACAGGTCGGCGGCGGCGGCCTGACGGCGGCCGAGGAGCGCCTTGAGACGGCCGGAGTACAGGCCGGCGACCGCCCTGCGCTCCAGGTCGACGGGGGTCTCGCCGAGCTGCTTGATGAGCGCGTCCCAGCCGCGGATGGCGGCCTCGAGGTCGGCGACGGCCGCCTCGGCGCGGCCGGGGAGGCGGCCATTGGTCCAGGCGCGCTCGGTCCGGACGCGGTGGAGGAACGACCAGGCGTCGCGGCTGTTGGTGACCTTCGTCAGCCCGGCCATCCGCTCGGCCGCGCGGTCGTGGGCGGCGAGTGCGTCGTCGGCCCGTCCCTGCTCGCGGAGGGCGAGGGCCAGGTTATGATCGGCCATCGCGTGAAAGAGCGGGTCGAGCGGCTCGGGGCGGGTGCCGGCGGTCTGCGCGAGCCGGGAGTAGAGCTCGGCCGACCGCCGGGCGGAGGCCTCCGAATCGCCCCACCGTCCGGCCTGGTACTCGCGATCTGAGCGGCTTACCAGGAGGTTGGCCAGGACACGTGCGGGATTCGGCTCGTCGGGCTGGTCCTGGTGCAGGCGTTCGAACAGGCGGATGGCGCTGTCGGCGAGCTCGTCCGCCTCGCGGGTCCGGCCGAGCCGACGCCAGAGGCCGCTCAGGTCCTGGAGGGTGAGGGCGTGGACCTCCTGGTAGATGGGCTTGCCGGGGGACTCGGCGACCAGCCGCTCGAAGTGCCGGATCGCCTGTCTGTAAGACGCCTCGGCGTCGGCCAGCCGGTCGAGGAACCGGCAGAGATTGCCGTGATTGCGGTACATCCGCGCGACGTTCCAGCGGACGGAGGGGTCGTCGGGGTGCAGGGCGAGGAGGCGTTCGTAACTGGCGAGGGCGGCGTCGAGCCGGTCCTTGCGCGCCTGCATGCTGTTGACGCCGGAATTGCCCGAGCCCATCTCGTACGACTCGACGTAGACGCTGAGGTTGCGGACGACCTCGATGGCGGCCTCGGCGTTCTTGCTGGCCTCGGCGTGTTCGGCCTCCGCCCGCATCCAGGCGCGGCGGGTCCGCCGCTGCTCGCCCCAGACGAGCGCGGCGGCGGCGGTCGCGGCCACGGCGGCGGTGGCCAGCAGGACGGCGGCCGCGACCACCAGGGTCCTGCGCCGCCGGGCCCAGCGGGCGGCCCGCGCCGGCCAGCGCTCGGGGAAGGCCGACACCGGCTCGTCGGCCGCCCAGCGCTCGATGTCGTCGGCCAGGGCCCGGCACGAGTTGTAGCGGTCGTCAGGTCGTAACGCCATCGCCTTCAGGCAGACGGCCTCGAGCGCCGGGTCGATGGTCGGGTCGCGCTGGCGCGGCGGCCGGAACTCGCCGAGCTGGACGGCGCGGAGCACCTCGCCGACGTCCCCCTCCACCGGCGGCTGGCCGACCAGCAGGCAGTAGAGCGTCGCGCCCAGGCTGTAGACGTCCGAGCGCGGGCCGAGCCGGTCGAGCTGGCCGGAGGCCTGTTCGGGGCTCATGTAGGCCGGCGTGCCCAGGGCGCTGCCGGGCAGCGTCTCGGCGCTGCCGCTGGCCGAGGGGGGCATCAGCGTCCGCTCGTCGGACTCGCTGTCCGGCTCGACGCGCCCGAGCGGCTTGGCCAGGCCCCAGTCGACCACCAGGGTCTCGCCGTGCTTGCCCACGATGATGTTGCCCGGCTTGATGTCGCGGTGCAGCACGCCGCGCGAGTGGGCATAGTCGATGGCGTTGCAGACATCCGTGAACCGCCGCAGGAGCTTGCGCAGCTCCAGCGAACGGCGGCCGGGGTCCGTCTTCAGGGAGTCGTCGGCGTGGAAGTGCTCGATGGCCCGCTTGAGGCTGTCGCCCCGGATGAATCGCATGGCGTAATACGGCCGGCCGTCGGCGTGGGCCCCCAGGCCGTAGACCGGGACGATCCCCGGGTGCTCCAGCCCGCCGGTGACCTCCGCCTCGATGAGGAATCGATGGCGGCTGCCCGGGTCGTCGGCGTGGTGGTCGAGGATCTGCTTCAGGGCGACCTCGCGGTTCAGCTCGGCATCGAGGGCGACGAAGACGGCGCCCAGGCCGCCGCGGGCGTGCGGCCGCAGGACGCGGAACCGCTGGCCGTCGGACGTGGCGGTGCCGACGACGTAGCTGTCCGTGCGGTCGGTGTCGGGCTCGGTCGATCCGACGGCGACGTGATCGAGGGTGGCCTCGAGCTGGGCGTCGCCCAGCGCGTTGAGCCCCTCGCGGGTCGAGCGGCCGATCGAGACGGCGGCGAGGCTTCTCGTGGCGTCGCCGCCGTGCTTCTTCAGGTGCAGGCCCACCATGGCCTCGACGCCCGCGCGCTGCTCGGGATCGAGGTCGCCGCGAGTGGCGAGGTGATCGGCCAGCGTGCGGTCGCGGTCGCGAGTCCAGGCCTGGAATGCGGCGACGAGCTGACCCTGGTCGATCAGACCGTTCTGCAAGGCCAGCAGGCCGAAAAGCAGGTCGCGGTCGACGGCGTTGGCGGCCATGGGGCGATCCTCCCGAGGGGACCGACGCGGGCGGCAAGTGGCGTGGACTCGAGGGGAGCCTGCTCCCGTCGGAGGGTCCTTCGCCGGCCCGCGCCGGATCGGCCGAATTATCTCATACGGCGACGGCCGATAACACGGGGGCTCGGAAGTAGGAGTTCCGGCCGTCGTCGACGATCCCGCAAGCAAGGTGGTGGGCCGATCCCGGTGTGACCGATCGGCCGGCGGTCGGCAGTCGGGACGGGCCTCGGGAGATCAGGCCAGGATCTCGGCGATCGGCTCGCC
>DAIDHB010000096.1 GCA_027452145.1 Planctomycetales bacterium | reverse complement strand
ACCACTGACCACTGACCACTGACCACTGACCACTGACCACTGACCACTGACCACTGACCACTGACCACTGACCACTGACCACTGACCACTGACCACTGACCACTGACCACTGACCACTTACTACTGACCACTGACCACTGAAAAAAATGCCAGACATCCTTCCATTCCGTGGAGTACGGTACGACGTGGCGAAGGTCGGGGCGCTCTCCGACGTCGTCGCGCCGCCGTACGACGTGATCGACCCGGCGCTTCAGGAGCGGCTCTACCGGGCCAGCGAGAACAACATCATCCGGCTGGAGCTGAACCGCGAGGAGCCGGGCGATACCGAGGCGCAGGGCAAGTACGCCCGCGCCGCGCGGTTCCTCCGCGACTGGCTGCGACAGGGCGTCCTCCGCGAGGAGGATCACGCCTCGCTGTATGTCTACCACCAGACCTTCGAGGTCGAGGGGACGATGCACACTCGGCGCGGGTTCTTCGCGCGGGTGCGGCTGGAACCGTTCGGCCAGGGGAAGATCTACCCGCACGAGCAGACTCTCTCGGGTCCCAAGGCCGACCGATTGGCTCTCTACCACGCCACGGGCTTCAACCTCAGCCCGATCTTCGGGCTCTATCCCGATACCGACGGCGAGGTCCTGCGTGCCGTCGAGGCGGGCCTGCGCGACCGGACGCCGCTGGTGGCGACGGACCACCTCGGCGTTGAGAATCGCCTCTGGATTGTGGACGACCAGAAGGTGCATACGGCCGTCCGGGGGCTGATGGCCGGGCGTCCCGTCTTCATCGCCGATGGCCACCATCGCTACGAGACCGGACTGAAGTATCGGGATGAGCGTGCCCAGGCCGGCCCGCTCGACCCGGACGACCCGGCGAACTTCTGCCTGATGATGCTGGTCGGCATGAGCGACCCGGGCCTGCTGATCCTCCCGACGCACCGGCTGGTCTCGGGGTTACCCGGCCTAACGGCGGAGGCGCTCGCCGAGCGGCTGGCGCCCGAGTTCGAGGTGACAGTGTCCGGCGAGGGCGAGTCGGGTTGTCGTGCGGCCTGGAAGGTGATCGAGGACGGGGGCGATCAGGACATGCTGGGCTTCGGCACGGTCGCCGACGGCAAGTGGCTGGTCGCGCGGCTCCGCTCCGACGAGGCCATGGACCGCCTGGCCCCCGAGCACAGCGCCGACTGGCGAAGCCTGGGAGTCAGCATCCTGCACGTTCTGGTGCTCGAGAATCTCCTCCGTCCGCTCGGCAAGCCGAGCTGCCGGTATGTGCATCTGGTCAAGGAGGTCCTCGACGCCACCGCCGCCCGCGAGTGCGACCTCGCCTGCCTCGTCCCGCCCGCGCGGATGGATCACGTCGAGGCGATCGCCTCGGGGCTCGAGACGATGCCGCCCAAGAGCACCTATTTCTACCCGAAGCTGCTCACGGGCCTGGTGCTCAATCCCCTCCGCCGGCTCGATTCGTCGCACGAGCCGCGGTAAGCCTCCCCGGTCCGATTACTCGACCCGATCGGGGCGTCCGGCCGGCACCGATGGAAGCCCCTGTCGGGCTTTGACGATTCCGTGGATTTGGTAAAGTCGCGTGCCGCGACGGCCGATGAGGAGGGCGACGATCGCGGCGCGGCCGGCGAGGGTTTGCCGCGCGCCGGGAGGCCAGGGAGGGACGGACTCCGATGTCAGAGCTCGCCGAGCGGGACGTGACGGAGCTGAAAAACCGCGTGCGCCATGCGATGCGACGGCTCGGCCCTCCCGCCGGCTCGATCGCCGACCCCTATGCCCGCTGGGCCGGCGCGGCGATCGTCGCAGTGATGGTCCTCCAGATCCTGTTCCTGACGGTCGGCTGCACCTGGGATTTCTGCGGCGACGAGGCCGAGTACTGGACCTGGTCGCGCCGGCTGGCATGGGGTTATTATTCCCGCGGCCCGCTGATCGCCTGGCTGATCCGCGCGGCGACCGAGGTTTTCGGCGGGCTGAGCCTCGGGCTGACGGGCTCACTGATGCTGGCCGCGCGGCTGCCGGCGGTGTTGCTCGGCGGGCTCACGGCATGGGGAGTCTTTCGCCTGGCCGAGCTGAACACTGGGTCGCGGCGCGCTGGCTGGCTGGCGACGATGCTCCTGCCGGCCATCCCACTCTTCGCGATCGGCGGCGTCGTGATCACCTCCGACACGCCACTTGTCTGCTCGTGGACCTGGGCGGCGGTGTGGACTCTCCGGGGGCTCCGGGCGGAGGGATCGAGGCTCGCTCCGTGGATCGCGGCTGGGGTAATCGCCGCGCTGGGGGTGATGGCGAAGTATTCGGTGCTGGCGTTCCCGGCCTCGATCGGGCTGTTCCTGCTCCTGAGCGGCCGATACCGTCGCCAGCTCCTTCGCCCCGGCTTCTGGACGATGAGCGTACTCTGCGTCGGGCTGGGCCTGGGGCCGATCGTGATCTGGAACGCGCGGAACGGCTGGGCTGGCGCGGGGCAGCTCGCCGATCGCGTCGGGCTCTCGGATCGCGCGACCTGGGGCAGCTTCTGGCCGGTGCTCAGCTTCCTGGGCGGCGAGGCCGCCGTGCTGGGAGGAATCTGGTGGATCGCCGGTGTTGCCGCGTTGAAAGGGGCGTTCGGCGACGTGCTCGCGTCCGGGCGTGAGCCGGCCGATCGCCCGCGGCTCGATCGCGACGGCGCTCTCTACCTTCTGTCGCTCTGGGGCGTCCTCTGGTGCGCCTGCCTGGCGGCCAGCCTGCTGGGCGAGACCGAGGCCAACTGGATGGCGCCCGGCTACATCGCGCTCGTCGTGCTGATCGGATGGCGGCTGTCGGACATCCTCGCCCGGGGCGGCCGGCGCGCGAGTGTTTACGCGGCGGCCTGGTGCGTCACGGTCCTCGGCGTGGTGCTGATCCACCACACCGACTGGTTCTATCCGCTCATCGCTCGGCATCTTCCGGCGCCGACGAAACGATGGGCGGCGCCGCTGCGCATCTATGATGTCACGGCGCGGATGCGCGGCCACCAGGAGCTTGCCCGCGCCGTCGCGCGCCGGGTCGAGGCGCTCAGCGCCGAGGGCGCCTCGCCATTCGTCGTGACGCCGACCTACGCGTTGAGCGCGACCCTCGAGTTCTACCTGCCGGGCCAGCCGCAGACCTACTGCCTGAGCTGGAACTTCGGCATGTCCCCGCGCCCGGTGAATCAGCACGACCTCTGGCACCCCAACCCGCGCAACGATCCCGCGGCATTCGTCGGCCGGCCGCTCGTGGTGGTCGAGGACGCGAACATGCCGCCGAGCTACTCGACGCTCCTGTATCACAAACAGGTCGTCGCTCGCATGGAGCCGGTCGAGCGGATCGAGGTCCGCGAGCGCGGTGTGGTCGTCGGGGCCTGGGACGTCACCGTCTGCCGCGACTACCGCGGCATCGCGAATTATGTCCAGAACCCGGCCTTCCGCCCAGGCACCGGCAAGCGGAAGGCCGGCGGACGTCCGGATCGCACGGCGAATGGAACGTCCGCTCCGGCCGGCTCGAACGTCCGGGTCCGCTGACCGGCCGCCTGGGACAAGTTCGCGTCAGCGACCCGGCTTCCACTTGATGTTGCAGCCCATGCTCGGCCGCTGGTCGGCCGCGACGGGACGGTCCGCGAGCACCGCCTCGAGCGCGGCGCGGAGGTCCTGGCCCGTGACCGGCACGCCGTTGCCCGGCCGGCTGCCGTCGAGCTGGCCGCGGTAGACGAGCTTGCGGTCGCGGTCGAACAGGAAGAAGTCGGGCGTGCAAGCCGCCTGGTAGGCGCGGGCGACCGCCTGAGATTCGTCGTACAGGTAAGGGAAGGTGTACCCGACCTCGGCCTTCTCGCGCACCATCATCGCCGGGCTGTCGTCGGGGTAGTTCTCGGCATCGTTCGAGTTGATCCCGACGACGGCGACGCCCTTCTTCTGGTACTCGGACGCCAGCGCGGCGATCTCGCCGCGGACGTGCTTGACGTAAGGGCAGTGGTTGCAGATGAACGCGACGAGGAGGGCCGGCGCCCCGGCGAGGTCGCCGAGCGCCACCGTCTGGCCGTCGGTGTCGGGCAGGCGGAAGTCGGGCGCGGTCGTCCCGAGGGGCAGCATGGTCGAGGGTGTCAGCGCCATGGGAGTGCTTCCTCTTTATACGGATGACTTACCAGGCCCAGCCATCGCGCAGCTCCTGGTTGACCACGCGATCGCCGGGCCATCGGTTGCGATAGAGGTCGACGATCGTCGCGGAGGCCATCTCGGCCATCTCGCGCATCGACTCGATGTCGGTCCCGGCGATGTGGGGGCAGATGACGACGTTGGGCAGCCCCAGGAGCACATTCCCCTTCTCGGGCGGCTCGTGGTTGAGGACGTCGAGCCCGGCGCCGGCGAGGTGGCCGGAATCCAGCGCATCGCGGAGGTCGGCCTCGACGACCAGGCCGCCGCGCGAGGTGTTGATCAGGTAGGAGCCCGGCGGCATGCGGGCGAGGAAGTCGCGGTTGACCATGCCGCGGGTCTTCTCGGTGAGCGGCAGGTGCAGGCTGACGAAGTCCGAGGTGGCGACCAGTTCATCGAGGGAGACCCGGCGGATGCCGTGCTGGCGGTCGAATTCGGCGTCGGCGACCGTGTCGAAGGCGACGAGGTTCATGCGAAATGCCTTCGCCCGCAGCGCCACCGCGCGGCCGATCCGCCCCATCCCGATCAGCCCGAGCGTCTTGCCGCGGACCGGCGTGACGAGCGTCCGGTCCCAGCCGCCGGCGTGGATCAAGCGGTCGTTGGACACGATCCGCCGGGCCAGGGCCAGGATGAGCGCGAAGGTCTGCTCGGCCACGCTGTCCTGATTGGTCCCGGGGGTGATCGTCACCGCGACCCTGTGCTTCGCGGCCGACTCGAGGTCGATCAGGTCATAGCCGACGCCGGTTCGGGCGATCACGCGCAACCGGGGGGCCAGGTCGAACAGATCGGGGGTCATCCGTTCGCCGCCGGCGACCAGGGCGTCGATGCGCGGGAGGTAGGGCAGCAACTCGTCGCGCGAGAGCGCCGGGCCGCCCTGCGGGTCGATGACCTCGAAACCGGCCTCGGTGAGGATCTCCCGGAACCGCCCCGGAGCGTTGCGGAGCAAATACGGACCAATCAGGACGCTTGGCATGGTCAGTTCAACCGGCTGGAGGGTATCATCGTTAACTGGGAAATTGGGACCGACCGGGGAAGCGTCTCCGCTCCCGGGGCCGGCGGGCGGACGCCTTCGGCTTGCGTCGTCCCAACGCCCAACTTATTCTCATCGGGCCGATTCGGCAACCTTGGCCCGCCGGTCGCCTGTCGATCCGCCGGGCCGCAGGCCACCTCCACCATCCTCCGGGCTGAGATCGAGGGACCGACGGGACAGGGTCGGGCCGGGTGGAGTCCGACGATGGCCAGTGTCTCCAGAACCAGTGACGAGCCGGGAACCGCGCCATGGGGGTCATGAAGTTTCGCCTGCCCTCGAATGACCCGGCCCAGGCTCCGCCGGAATACCGCAAGGCGTACGTGACGGGCCTCGACCGCACCCCCGCCCGGGTCGGGATCGAGATCCGCAACGGCGTGATGTCGTGCCTTCGTGAGACGACCGAGAGCGGCCGGCTGTTCGTCCCCTGGCCGGTCGCCGGTCACGGCACCCTGATGGTGGGCACGGCGACCCTTGCCGAACGGCCGTCGGCCTACGTCCTGGCGGTCGAGCTGGCTCGCGGCAAGCTCAACGACGTCCGCAACCAGCTCGCCGACTGGGTCCAGATGGGATTGCGCACGACTCCGGAGCTCCAGGCCGCACTCGAGCAGGCCCAGCGTGCGTTCATCGGGGCCGCCACGTCGGGCGACCAGCCCGAGGCCAGTCTCGCCGCCGCCCGCGAGGCCGTCCGCCTCGCCACAGGCGCCGGCGACCAGTTGATGAAGGCGTACACCAACCAGGTGTTCCAGAGCCGGCTGTCCGGCACGTCCCGGTTGCCGACCCACCTGGCCTTCATGCAGACCGGCGATCCCCAGGCCCTGCCGCCGTCGGTCGAATGGGCCCGGACCTTCAACGCCTGCCAGGCCGGCGTCTCGTGGCGGCAGGTCGCCCCCAACGAGGGCCAGTACCGCTGGGACATCCTCGAGGCCCAGCTCGCCTGGGCGAGGAAGCACCGGCTGGCGATCGAGGCCGGCCCGCTGATCGAGTTCCGCAAGGGGGCCATGCCCGACTGGCTCTGGCTCTGGGAGGGAGACTTCGAGACCATCAGCGGGCTCGTCGCGGATTACGTCCGCCAGGCCGTCACGCGGTTCAAGGGGAAGGTGCCCCTCTGGCACGTGGTGCACCGCACGGCCGGCGGCGAGATCCTCGGGCTCAACGAGGAGGAGCAGGTGCGGATCGCCGCGAGGGCCGTGCAGATCGCCCGCCAGGCGGATCCCTCGGCGCAGGTGACCATCGGCGTCGACCGGCCGTGGGGCGAATGGATGGGCAGCAGCCACTTCCAGCTCGGCCCCCTGCACCTCTGCGACTATCTGCTCCGCGCCGAGCTGGGGATCTCGGGCATCGCCCTGGAGATCGCTCCGGGCTACTCGGCCCCCGGCAGCCACATGCGCGACCTGTTCGAGTTCTCCCGATTGCTCGACCTGTACTCGCTGCTGAACGTACCGCTCCACCTGTGGATGGTCATGCCGGCCGGGTCGGGGCCGGACCCGGCCGCCGAGCCGGGGATTCGCGTCGAGACGGCCCAGTGGCCCGGGCCGCCCGATCCGAACCTCCAGGGGAGCTGGGCCTCGCGCTGGCTGGCGCTCGCGATCGCC
This sequence comes from Planctomycetales bacterium, assembly GCA_027452145.1. Lineage (GTDB taxonomy): Bacteria > Planctomycetota > Planctomycetia > Isosphaerales > Isosphaeraceae > JAKAUH01. Next base: position 82,176 of record DAIDHB010000096.1, on the reverse strand, counting down.
AAGCCGTTCGTCCGCTCGGTGACCTGGCTCCAGGCGGCCGATTCCCAGCCCCACACCTACCCGCACGGCGGACTGGTGGGCACCGACCTCGCCCCGAGACCCCTCGTCTCGTGGCTCCGCTCGGTGCGGACCGAGACGCTGGCGTGAGAGCGCGTTGCCTCGGCGCGGTGGCGTCATTATAATCGGAGATTCGTCCCACTACGCGCCGAGGTTCTGTTCCGACCATGTTCGACGATCTGCAAAAACGCCTGGGTTCTGCCTTCAAGCGCTTCCGCGTCAGCGGCATCCTCACGGAAGCCAACATGAAGGAGGGTCTGCGCGAGGTCCGCACGGCGCTCCTCGAGGCCGACGTCAATTTCAACGTCGTCCAGGACTTCATGACCCGCGTGACCGACAAGGCCGTCGGCACCCAGGTCATCAAGAGCATCCGGCCCGCCGAGCAGATCGTGAAGATCGTGCACGACGAGCTCATCGAGCTGATGGGGCCGGTGGATCCGTCGATCCGGTTCGAGAAGAACGGGCTGACCGTCCTCATGCTCTGCGGGCTCCAGGGCTCGGGCAAGACGACGACCGCGGGCAAGCTCGCCCGGCTGCTGGCCGCGCAGGGCCGCAAGCCGATGCTGGTCGCGGCCGACCTCCAGCGCCCCGCGGCCGTCGAGCAGCTCAAGGTCATCGGCGGCCAGCTCGGGCTCCCCGTGTACAGCCAGGCGACCGCCGACCCCGTCGCCGTCTGCCAGCAGGCCGTGGTCGAGGCGAACAAGGGGGGCTGCGACACCCTCATCCTGGACACCGCGGGCCGGCTGCACGTCGACGACCAGTTGATGGCCGAGCTGGCGCAGGTCGAGAAGAAGGTCCGGCCGCATCAGGTCTTCTTCGTCTGCGACGCCATGACCGGCCAGGACGCCGTCTCGTCGGCCGCCGCCTTCAACGAGGCGCTCGAGCTCGACGGCGTCATCCTCACCAAGCTCGACGGCGACGCTCGCGGCGGCGCGGCACTCTCGGTCCGCAAGGTCACCGGCGTCCCGATCAAGTTCGTCGGCAAGGGCGAGAAGCTCGACCGCCTCGAGCCGTTCGACCCCGAGCGGCTGGTCGGCCAGATGCTCGGAATGGGGGACATCGTCGGGCTCGTCGAGGCCGCCCAGGCGGCCGTCGACGCCGAGGAGGCCCAGCGTCAGCAGGAGAAGCTCGCCCGCGGCAAGTTCGACCTCGACGACTTCCGCAAGCAGATCGTCAACATGAAGAAGATGGGCTCGATGCGCGAGCTCCTCAGCAAGATCCCCGGGCTCAACCAGATGCCCCTGGACGCCCTGGGCGGCGTCGAGCCCGACGAGGAGATCCGGCGCATCGAGGGCATGATCGACAGCATGACCCCCGCCGAGCGGAGCGACCCGGCGATCATCGACATCTCCCGCCGCCGTCGGATCGCCGCCGGCTGCGGAGTCGACCCGGCCGACGTCTCGGGGCTGGTCAAGCAGTTCGACGCGATGGCTGCGATGTTCAAGCAGATGTCCCAGATGAGCATGATGGACCGGCTCAAGACCCTCACCGGCCTGGGACGAGCCGCTGCCACCAATCCCGCGGCGCGGCTGGTCGCGCCCAAGGTGGGGACCGGCAAGCGGCTGTCGACCAAGGAGAAAGAGAAGCTGCGCAAGCAGCGAGAGAAAGAGGAGCGGCGACGGCGCCGCGAGGAAAGAAATCGACCCGAGTGACCATTGACAGGTGATGGGCGACAAGTCCGACGAGATAGGTTTTCACCAGCCGCCTGTCGCTTTCCCGTTGAGAGGAGTTCGCGCGTGGTAAGAATCCGCATGAAATCGATGGGGCGGCGCCATCGTCCCTTCTTCCGCATCTGCGCCATCGACGCGCGTCGGCCCCGCGACGGCCGGCCGATCGAGGAGCTGGGGCACTACGACCCGATGTCGCGGAATCCCGAGACCCAGACGGTGCTGGACGCCAGCCGGATCCGCTACTGGCTGTCCGTCGGCGCCCAGCCGTCGGACAAGGTCGCGGCGCTGCTGCGGAAGCACAAGATCAAAAAGCCCGCGCCCGGCGAAGCCTGGCAGCTCCCCGAGACGCCGGCGGCTCCGGCCGCGGCTCCGGCCCAGCCCGCAGCCGGTGCGCCCGCGGGGACGGCCAATCCCTCGTGAAGTCGGCTCGATGACCCATGGCCGCCGCACCGACCCACCGCATCGACGTCCTGACCCTGTTCCCGGCGCTCCTCGACGGATTCCTCGGACAGAGCATCGTCCGTCGGGCCGTGGCCAGGGGGTTGGTCGACATCCGGCGGTGGGATATCCGCGACTGGGCCGAAGGGAAGCACAAGCAGGTCGATGACCGTCCGTTCGGCGGGGGGCCGGGGATGATCCTGATGGCCCCGCCCGTCGTGGCCGCCGCCGAGGCGGTCGGCGCGGCCGGCGATTCGCCCGGCCGGCTGATCCTGCTCTCGCCCCAGGGTCGCAGGCTGGATCAGGCCCGGGTTGAGGAACTCGCCAGCGAGCCCCGGCTCATCCTGCTCTGCGGCCGCTACGAGGGGTTCGACGAGCGGGTCATCGACGTCCTTCAGCCCGAGTTGCTCTCCGTCGGCGACTACGTCCTCTCCGGGGGCGAGGTCGCCGCCATGGTCGTCATCGATGCGGTCGTCCGCCTGATTCCCGGTGTCCTTGGCGATGCCCAGAGCGCCGTCGACGAGTCGTTCGGCCCGGACGGCGGCCTCGAATATCCCCAGTACACCCGGCCGCGCGTCTACCGATCGCTGGCCGTGCCCGACGTGCTGCTCAGCGGCGATCACGCCGCGATCGCCGAGTGGCGGAAGAAACACCGGCGGTGACACGAGTCCTCCAACATCCGTCTCACGACATCCCGGACGGGACGGCCCCTGGCCATTGGCCGTGAACGATCAATCGCTCGGGACGGTCGACCGGCGGCTCAACGCGGAAAGGAAAGGAACAAACAATGCAGAACCGGCTCCTTGATCTCGTGGAGAAATCCACGATGAAAACGACGACTCCTTCCTTCGAGATCGGCGATACCGTGGACGTCCACGTTCGTATTCTCGAAGGCGACAAGGAGCGCATCCAGATCTTCAACGGCGTGGTGATCGGCCGGTCGGGCGACGGCTCGCGCGAGATGTTCATCGTGCGCCGGATCGTCCAGGGCGAGGGCGTCGAGCGGAAGTTCCCGCTCCACTCGCCCCGGATCGCCGATATCGTGGTCAAGCGCTCGGGCAAGGTGCGCCGGGCCAAGCTCTACTACCTGCGGCAGCGGTCGGGCAAGGCCGTGCGCCTCAAGGAGCGCTTCTCCAGCGCGACCGGCGCCGAGGCCAAGGCCGCCAAGGCCGAGCGCCGCGCCGCCCGCGCCGCCAGGAAGGCCGAGAAGGCCAAGGCCAAGGCCGAGGCCTGATCCTCGGCACTGCCGGGATGCTCCTTTCCGCGTGTCGACGCCGCCCTTCCCGCCGAGTCAATCGGCCGGACGGGCGGCGTCGATCGTCATTACCTTTTGTGCTGCACGTCGGGAGAGCCTTGCCGATCGGGGCAGACCCGACTCGTCCGGCAACGGCGAGCGTCAGGGTTCTGCGTCGAACGGGGATGTGACGGGGAAATCGATCCGTGCCAGCTTCTCGGGATTCCGGATCGCGAAGATGGTTTCGATCCGGCCATCGACGACGTCGAACGCCAGCACCTGCACGACCTGTCCCTCGTGACGAAGCAAAAATCCTGGCTGACCGTTGACGCAAACGGCGCGGATCTCGATGTCCTCAGGGGCCTTTCTCGTGATCCCCAGGAAGAACCGCGCGACCCGATCCGCCCCGTGGATCGGCGCCAGGGCCGCGAGCGCCTTGCCGCCGCCGTCGGAGTAGAGCGTGGCATCGGTCGACAGCACGGCGAGCAGTCCGTCCAGGTCGCCGGTGGTGCAGGCCTCGAGGAAGGCGGTCGTGAGCCGCTCGGCGTCCTCGGTGCGTGGCTCGAACCGGGGCCGACCTTCGTGGATTCGGCCCTCGGCCCGACTCACGAGCTGCCGGCATGCCGCCTCGGTCTTCCCCAGCACGTCGGCGATCTCGTCGTAGCCAAAGTCGAAGATCCGCCGGAGCAGGTAGGCCGCCCGCTCGAACGGTGACAGACTCTCGAGGACGACCATCAGGGCCAGCGAGACCGACTCCGCCGTCTCCAGGTGACGGGCCGGCTCGCTCCGACCGGGCTCGACCAGCGGCTCGGGAAGCCACTGGCCGATGTAGGTCTTCTTCCGCTCCTCGATCGCCTGGCGGCGGTCGATGCACAGGCGGGTCACCACGGCGGCCAGGTAGTCGCGCGGGGATCTCACCGACGACCGGTCGGCACCCGACCAGCGCAGGTAGGCGTCCTGCAATACGTCGTCGGCATCGGCCAGTGATCCGAGCATCCGATAGGCCAGTCGCTCCAGGCCCGGTCGGTGGGCCTCGAACGTTTCATCCAGCGGTCGCATGAGAGACGCTCCTCGGCAACGGCATCTTCGGACCGGACAGCAAGGCTGCCACCCGTCGGGCCGCCTCCCGCGCGCTCGCGGCACTTGCGTCGGCCAGCATCCCGACGGGTCCGACCCAGTCGCCGGCCAGCAGGATTCGGCCGGCTCCGGCCGCGCCGACTCCCGGCCGACCGGCGAGGCCGCCGTCGTCGGCACAGGGAAGTCCGTGGGTGACGGTAAGACCCGGCAGATAGCGTCGCTGCTGGGCAACGTCGCGCCAACCGGGCTGGAGCGCCTCGAGGTAATGCTCCAGCTCGGCTTCGACTTCCGTCGGCGTGTTATGGGCGTCCGGATGCAGGTACCTCATCACGTGGAGCACCGCGACTGGCGGCGGAGCCAGCCGCGCCGAGGCCGAATGGACCGAGTAATACAGGGGTGACTCGAGACCGAAAGCGACGAGACGACTGGGCTGCGAAAGCCGGCTCAGCGCAACATCCAGACAGGCCGCTTTCACGGGAATGTGCCGCCGGGTCCATGCCGAGAGTGGTGACTCGGGCGGCAGGTCGAGCAGCTCGACGGCGGACCGGGGATCGACGGCCAGCACGGCCGCCCGGCCGCGCATCGTCTCCCCGGTCGCCAGCTCGACGGAAACGACTTCGCCTCGATCGCGGACCGCGCGAACCCGGCTGCCCGTTCGCACCTCGACGCCCCGGCTCGCGAGGTTTTCGCGAAGCCCGTCCACGAGCGACTGCCAGCCGCCGTCGAGGTAAAGGACGTTCCCCGCGATCGCCAATTGGAGCTGGCGGATCGCCGCGCCCGCGGAGAGCCGCTCGTGATCGTCGACATAGGTTGCGACCCGGCACAGGGTCCGCACGAATCGGTTGGCATTCCCCTCGCCCACCGTACGTCTCAGCCAGTCGCCGAACGAGACGCGGTCGAGCGACTCAGGTTCGATACGTGCCAGGTTGCCGAACAGGCGCAGAAGCCGGACCTTGTCCCGGAATGTCAGGAACCGCGATGCAATGACCGACCGAAGGGTCCGCGGCAGCGGGTATCGACGGTCTCGATCCGTCAGCACGGCGCCGCCGCCCGCGGGGAACGCTCCACTGAAGTCGACCTCGAGCTCACCAAGCAGGCCATGCGCCTCACCTCGGCAGTAAAGGGCGTGGGGCCCGAGATTGAAGTGAATTCCCACCTCGACCTGCGTTGCTGCCCGTCCGCCCGCCTGTTTGGACCGTTCGAGGACGACGATGCTCATCCCCGAGCGTGCCGCGATCGCGGCCGTGAACAGCCCCGCCAGGCCGGCTCCCACCACGATCAGGTCGACGCCGCTGTATTCGTGATCCGTGGATTGCATGTGCGTGTGCTCCCGGTCAGGAACCCCAGAATCGGAATCTCAACCGGGATGACAGACGGCGCCGGCGTTCTGTGACAGCACGCGGCACGAGCGATCACGTCTCACGGTGAATGGCCCGACGGAGCAGGTTGTGCGTGATACGCTGAACCCGCTCGTCGGGGCCGTGCGGGCGCGACCAGTGCGACCAGGGAAGCGTATGGCCCGGCGGCGAGGATAGCCCCTGAGCCCAGAAGATCGTCGAGGCGTTGAAAACAAAGCCGCCGCCCTTCGTGGGATAGCACGTCGCCGCCCACGTCTGCGGTGTTTGTCCGCCGACCCACGCCGTGCCGCCGGCGACGACCTCGAGACCAGGGATCTTCGCCGGGTCGCCGTGGTACTCCCAGCCCACCAGGCCGGGGATCCGGTCGCCCTTCTTCACGCCGGTGCCCTCAAAGATCCAGTGCTCGGGGCGGCGGACGATCCAGTCGCCGCCGCCGTTGACCGGTTCGACGTTCCGCGCACCCATCAGGAGTCCCTCATCGGGGCCGTGCTCCGGGAATGGGCCGTGGTCTTTCTGGCGGCCCGTGGCATAGACGTTACCGGCTCCATAAGGCCCGCCGCGGGAGATGATTCGCGCGGGCCGGCCGTCGCTGCTCGGCCGGAACGGAGTCACCCAGCACACGGCGTTGCCGGAAAGGAAGAGCAGGCAGACCCCGGAGTCGCGGAGGCGTTCCACACTTTGAAACTGCCGGATGTCCCAGTACTCGTCGTGGCCGACGCTGATGAACGCCTTGCAGCGCAGCCCGCGATCGGGGCTCACCATGTCGTTGTTCGAGCAGTACGTGACGTCGTAGCCGTTCTGCTCGAGCCAGTAGGCCAGCGGAAACTCGAGCGGCAGGAACTCGCCCGAGCCGAACGAGAGCGGGTCGTTGACGACGGCCTCGTGCTGGGCCTCGCGCCCGTAAGGGCGGTCGAAACTGACCGACGCCCACGGACCCTGCACGCCGCGGGGATGTGTGTAGAGCGAATAGTTGCTGGGCCAGCGGTTGTACGCCTGCCAGGTGTTGTCGGAGCACTGGAACAGGATGTCCGCCGGCCGGTCGTCCTTCACGATGAAGACGATGTAGCTCTGCCAGTAGGGTTCCGAGTCATCCGCCGGAATCGTGGTAAGCCGGCCGAGGTAGACCCCGCTCGGCCAGTCGGCGGGAATCTCGACCTGGAACGAGCGTTCCCACCGGCACTCGTGGAGGTTCTGGGGGCCGGGAGACGGAACCGGTTGCTCCGAGCCTTGCAGCGGCCCGAGCTCGCGGACCAGTCGAGCCCCGCGGCCGCCGTAATAACCCATGCGGAAGATCTCGACGCGGAATCTGCGGGTTGGCCGGGTCGAGACCATGACGTCGATCGAATCGCCGGCCCGGACGCTCTGCTTCGAACAGTATCCCTCGATCCAGGGCGAGCTGAAACCCGGCCCGTCGGCGCGGACCCTCGTCAATTGCCAGTCGAGGGCGCCCGGCCGGGCGTTCTCGCTCACGATCAGATCCGAGCGGCCCTCTCCCGACAACGGCGGGCGAGCGGACCCGCCCGCCGCGCCGAGGGAAGACAACACCGAGCTTGCCGCGAGTCCCTTCAGGAAGTTCCGACGACCCGGCGGCGGCACCGGGCCGGGCTCTGGACGATTCGCGGTCATGAGGCTGTTCCTCCAAAGCCTGGCCCGGCCGGGCGTCATCAACGTCACTCAGGGATTCGCGCCGGGGTTCGCGAGTCCCCGGAAGACCGGCACCAGGCCCTTCGAGATGGCCGGACCCGCGTCCGCCGGCACGACTAGGTGGACCTCATATCCCTCGCCCGGACGCGGGGTCAGCGAGATCCCGATGTAGGCCGGATCTTTCGGCATGTCGGCCGGAGCCTTGAGGTCCGGGTTCTTCGTCATCGCCGAGAAGATCGAGGCGTACATCCGGGCGAGGCCCTGGGCGCTCAGCAGCATCAGGAAGCTGGCCTGCTCGGCCATTGCGGCTCGCGCCGACCGGAATCCCGGGGTCTGGCCGACATGGTCGCCTGGCTTGCGTGAATCATCGATCATTTCCCGGGCAGCGTCCCAGCTCGGCGCGACGACCTGGAGCATCGTCTTGCCGTCCGTTCCGTACCAGGTGTTGTTGATCGCCTGCTGGCCGAACATCGCCTTCATGGCCTCGGCCGATCCAGGGTTGTTGCCGCCCATCTCTGCCAGCTTGTCGAAGTCCATCTCGAGTGCGACGTGAGTGAAGGTAAATCCGGCATGGGTCTGCGCCGCCGGCTCAATCTTCAGGCTCTTGTAAAACTTCGAATTGTCCTGGCCCATGGCACGTAGGACGGCGATGGTGGCGTCGATGAACTTTTGGGGAGCGTCGACCCGGATCACGCTGAGCGACTTCATTCCCTTGTCCATCGTGGCGGCGCTCGTCGACTCGATCCGTCCCACGCCGTGCAGGGCCGTCGTTGCCTTCTCCAGCTCGGGCGACGGCTTTCCCTTGTTGAGCATCCGAAGGCTCATCCCTTGAAGGCGATCGAACGTCCTGGCACCCATGTTCATGTACACGTAGAAGCCGGCATCCCTCGGAAGTTCGCCGAGCTTCTCGGCCCCGCCGGCCGCGAGGGTCGGGATCGACTTCACCGCATCGCTGTCCGCCTTGACCTTCAGGAAGCCGGCCAGGTGAATGCCCCTGTCGGCGAGGTTCAGGTCGAGTGTAAGGATGTCCGCATATTTGAGGTAATCGAACGCGGCGCCGTAGAATTCCTTCGCGAATTCGACGCCCATCGCATTGTTGCCGGCCTGCTGCTCCATCGCGGCGATGATGGCCTGCCGGATCTGATCGATCTGGTCCTGATAGCGTGATGTCAGCGCGGCCGCGTTGAGGTACACCCCGATTTCCCCGACGAAGAACGACCTCGCCGCCCCACCGCTCAGCACCGAGTCCAGGCGCTTGCCTTCCTTTTTGGCGATGTCGGCGATCAGGCCCTTCGAGGTGCCGAGCGCGACAATTCCCTCGCCCTTCGTCGCATACCAACTGGCGTCGCCGACCGGGCCCTCGAAGGCGTCATAGCCTCCGTCCTGCGGCTTCAGCTCGACGTCCTTGCCGCCCACGAACTCCTTCAGGAATTGCTTGTAGTCCTTCGCCAGAAAGACCACGGCGAAGGGGGGCGGCCCGCCGCCCTGGGCCTCGCTCAGCCGGATGAAGGTCAAAAACGGCGCGGAAGCCGCGTGCTCGCCGTGGTTGTCTCGGATCTGTGACATCGGCCCGGCCACCATGCCCTCGACCATGTTGCCCCACTCCGGATCCATCGCCCGGATCGAGGCCACAAGGTTCTTGCTCGAGGCCTCGAGACCTCGGGTACGGATGGCGACGTCCACGTCGGCCGGGACATATTTCAGCAGGTCTGTTTCCTGGGGCGCCTGGGCCAGGGCTACCACCAGGAGCCAATGGGTCAATTGAGCAGTCATCATCGGGGGCTCTCCCTCGTCTTGATCTGATCGGAATCCCTGCGCCCGCGTGCCGGAGAACCGGGGCGGTCGACATCCCAGGTTGTAGTCGATCCGGTGGATATATCGCAAGGAGGAGCACCGCGCGGCCCGGTGGCGGAGGGGGGCTGTCAGCAGGGCAGAATCTCGAGTCGCGGGGCGAATCGCCGCCCGCGGGCGCGAATCCTCCGCAACGACCGGGGCGACGGCTCTGGCCTTGCCCACGCTCGGTGCCGGAGGACCCGGGCCGTCCAGTCCCAGATGACTTCCCTGACCGGGGCGTTCCTCGCGAGCGAAGATCGACGTCCGGTGCGATGGCGCACCACGACCAGGGCGGATTCGATGATCCCCAGCACAACGAAGGCGGCGCAGTAGCCGAAAACCATTCCCCAGCCCAGGCCGAATCGGGGGCTGCGAAGCGGAATGCCCCGAGGAAGGCGGCGGTGCTCAGACTGGTCGGTAGAAGCACGCGGGCGACCCGAATGGCGGCGACCGGCCCGTCCTCAAGGTAGGTCACTGCCAGGAATGCCGATGAGATGCTGGGAAATGTGCCGATCAGGCCGGACCACCCCGGGCTGGCAACGCTCGTCAGCACGCCCGCCGTGGCGAGGCACGCGGTCGGAAGAACCGTTCGGATCAGGGCCGACGCCCGCCGCGACCTCCGCCGGAGCAATGTTCCATGAACCGGGGCGCGGACCCGTGAGACGACCAGCGTCGCCGCCGCGATCGAGGCGACCGCGAGGACCAGCCCGTCGACGCGCTCGACCGGGCGGAGGTAACCCAGTCCCAGGGCCGCGAAGACATAGGCCCCGATGGCGGTCGCGATCGCCGCGGGCAGGTTTCGTCCTCGCCCAAGAGCCGAAGCGAATCCGACCGGCAGCGCGGCGGCTGCGATCAGGCCCAGGAGACCGGAGTCCGCCATCTCGCTCGCGGCGTCGGTGCCCTTCTCATGGCCGCAGAGCAGCAAGAGCACCGCCGTGGTGCTGGGCAGGCCGAGCAGCATCCCGCTCGCCCGCGGCCCGAACCGCCGGCCGAATTGCCTCAACACGTGGATCACGGTGATGAGAATCGCGCATTTCAGGAGAATCGCGCTGATCATGATGGCTCGATCCCGACGGGCGCGCGAGAGTCGCCCCGGTGCGAGGCAGGGTTTGTACCTCGCCCGGATTCGCCGTTCGCATGCGCCGGTCACCTGGAGGTCTTGCTGTCGCGGCGGATCACCGGGAATAGCACGACGTCCAGGGGCGTTCCGTCCCGGTGGGGATTGGGGGAGAGCCCTGGATCACAGGTGTGATGACCGTGCTGGCGGGGTGCCGTTCCCGATCGATGCCGATCCGCCGCTTGCTGCCGAACCTGGGGTTTCTTCTATCTCATGTCATCGGACGCCGGCGCGCGGAACTTGAGAGGTTCTTCCGGATTCTCTCGATCCGGGGACTTGCGGAATCCTGTCGGTCGCGGCGAGTCGGCTTCTGCCGGGCGTAGGATGGCTCGATCCCGGTCCTCAGTGTCCCCCCAGGAAGTTGACGCCCATCTTGAGGTCGCGTTTCCAGCCTCCATCCGTCCATTTCACGCGCGACTTGAGGTAACCACCATTTCGAAGGCAGCCGAAAGGAAATGCCTCCCGCGCGATGAAGCGAATGCCTCGATCATCCACCGCCGCGGCCAGGACGCTGGGAAAGAGATGGGCTTCGAGTGCTTCAGCTTTCGGAAGCAGGGCGGGATCGATCCGCACCCGGAACCGTCCGGGACCGGGGATCCCGATCATGGTGAGGAAGTCCACACGGCCCTCTCCCGCGGGACTGTCGAGGTCAGCCACGCCGGTGCTCAGCATCTGTACGATCCTCGGCAAGCCGACGATCAATGCGGGAATGCTGGATTCCCGGGCATCGCCAATCGACAGCAAGGTAAGCTTCCTCGGCAGGCAGGCCATTGCCTGTTCGACCTCGCCCGCCGGCTTCCACCGGCGCTCCTCACCCGCTTCGAACGCCAGCGCCTCGACCGCCCGTTCGGGGTTCGATGCGAACGCGACGTGGGACCGCCCCACGAGGATGGTGGGCTGAAGCTCGTCGTTGAGCCAGAACACGACCTGGGATGGCGAGGTCAATCGATAGCCGCGGTGCGGCGCGGGCAGTCGTTCGAGCACCACGGCCGGCAGGTTGGCCTGGCCCGCGGCGCCCTTCGGCTTCTCGCGCTCGCGGAGGTAGTCCGAAGCCCGGCCGGCCAAAGTATCGAGGGTCTTCGCGAAGGCTCCGGCGTCCTTGAGATCCGCCACGAGCACGTAGTCCCAGGGATCGAGCTCGTCCTTGTTGTTGCGCTCGGCGGAAAGCGCGGGGAAGACGCTCCAGCTTGGCCCGACCTGGGCGAGCAGGTCCTCGCGGATGCGTATGCCGATCGCGCCTCGGATCATCCGCTCGAGCTCGGCCGTCACCCGAGCCGAATCCGGATCGATCGTCTTTCCCAGGTCCGCCAGGCGCGTATAGAGCAGTGCTGGGTCCAGGGAGTCTACGGTGAAACTCCGCGCCCGATCGGGGATGGGCAAGAGTCGATTCCGGTCGAAACCCGGCTGGTCAATCCAGCCGGCGAGGCCCTTGCGCGGGGCGGGCATCTCGACCCGGACGTCGGTCAGCAGGGCCTTGCCGTGGAATCCCCACCGGCCGACGACGCGCTTGATGCCGTCCAGTCCGAGCGCCTTGATCGGATCGTCCAGGGGCGGACGGCTTGCCTTCCCGCCGACGGCCTCGGGGGCCGGCCGCGGTTCGGGGGGGCTTGCCGGGCGAACCGAGCTGGTCCCCGCGGGCATGAGTTCCGGCAAGACCGCCGACGGAGATGGCCGGACGGCGTGACGAGGCGATGGTGCGGCGGCTGGCGACGGCGTGTCCGATGGCGCCGCAGGAGCAGGCTCCGGCGGAGCGTCGCTCGGCGAGATGATAGTAGAAGGTGGGATCGCCGCCTGGCCCACGGTGGGTGGCGGCGGGGCGGGAGGGTCGAGGCGCCCCTGCCTCATCACAGCGGGAGCAGCGGGTGGAATGGCGGCGATGTCGGGACCGGACGGCGAGAACGGCAGTTGGAAGTCATCGCCAGATTGAATGTACTTGACGTCGTCCTGCATGTACCGACCTGAGGGCAGCGTCAGGCCGGCTGGGCCTGAAAGGATGCCGCCAGCCCCGCCCATTGCTCGCGACGAAAGTCCTTCCCTGAGAGCCCCCAGGTTCTCGCCGAGTTCGATGAAGAACAGGCCGTCGGCCTCGAAGCCGGTCACGTCCTTCCCTTCCGCCGCCGCGGAAACATAGCCGGCATGAGTCGAGACATTGGGCTGTTTCCCCTCGACGGTGTCCAGCACGGCGGCGACTGCCCGGCCGTTCATGTCGTCGGGCTTCTTTCCCGGTTCCACGACGTGGATCGGGAGATACGACGCGACCAGCACCAGGTCGTCCTTCTCGAACCAGGCCGAGAGACGTGACTCCGGAACACCGCCCCCGCGCACCGGGGCGACAGGATCGTCCGCGGGAATCGCCGTCATCGTCGACATCCAGCGAAATATCTCACGCCCGCGGATCTTCGAGACAGCCGGGCTCTTCTCGCGCCCCGCCCGCGCGTCGGCGAGACCCAGGATTCGTTCGAATCGCTCACGACTCGCCGGTTGTCCCGCGCCAGGCACGACCACGATGATCGAATCGTCGTCCCCGGCCCGGCGATACCCGATGGCGAATCCCTCGTGGGCGATGTGATCCTCGAGAGCCACGAGATCGGCACCCGTCCACTTGATGCTCGGGTCCAGCTTGACCAGCCGGTCGATAACCTGCGTCGCCAGGTCAGTCATCATCGACCCGGCCGGAGTCCGGGCCAGCATCGCGTGAGCCGCGGTGGCCTCCCAGGCTTTCGTATGGGCACGCAGACCGTCGAACTCGGCATACGCGATGAGCCCGCTCGCCGGGAAGCAGCGCCGGAGGTCAGATCTCGCTTCCTCGGCACGGGCGAGGCCGGGCAGGAGTAAGAGAGCCAGGACCGTCGCGAGGGCCGCGACCGAGAAACGACGACGAAACGCGGGAAGCCGGCACATGGTGAGCGTCCTTTCTCTCAGGTCGACGTGGTGCGAAAGTCAAGCGAACGCGGATCGGGCTCCAGCCCGGTTCTTGCGATCCCCGGCGATTCCCGGGATTGTATCCGAAGTCGGGTCCACCTCAACATGGTTTGACCGCAAGCGGAGATCCATGACATGACACCCGGCGCAGTGATACTGTGCGGCGGCGAGAGCCGGAGAATGGGGCGGCCGAAGGCGTGGCTGTCGTTCGGCCCTGAGTACCTGCTTCAGCGCGTTGTGCGGCTGGTCGGCATCGCGGCGAGTCCCGTCGTGGTGGTCGGAGCGCCTGAGCAGGAACTGCCGGACCTGCTCCCGGACGTGCGGGTCGTACGGGACAGCATCGCGGGCCGGGGGCCGCTCCAGGGCCTGGCCGCGGGTCTCGCCGCGATGCCGGAGTCGGTCGAGCTCGTCTTTGCAACGGCGACGGACGTCCCGTTCCTCGAACCACGCTGGATCGCGCGACTCGTCGAGCGGATCGGCAACGCCGACCTGGTCGTCCCGAAGATCGGCGGTTATCTCCAACCACTGGCGGCCGTGTATCGAAGGCGGACGATGCTGCCGGTGATTGAGAACCTGCTGGCCGGGTCGCGGCTGCGGGTGAGAGAACTCGTTGAGGCTGCGCGGGCCGTCCTCCTCAATGAAGAGGATCTCCGGGACGTGGACCTGTCATTCGGCTCGGTCCGGAACCTCAACGAGCCCGCGGATTACGATCGCGCCCTGCACGACGCCGGCTTTCTCGGGCCAATGACGGCCGACTCTCACGATCGGGACAGACTCGCATAGGTCGAAACGATACTGCGTGCGGTGCGGAGGCCATCGACCGCCGCGCTGACGATCCCGCCGGCGTAGCCCGCCCCCTCGCCGCAGGGATAGAGCCCGGCGATCCCCGGGCTCTCGCGGGTCGCGGAGTCGCGGAGCACGCGGACGGGCGAGCTGCCGCGCGACTCGGGGCCGGTGAGTGTCGCGTCGCGGAGGAAGTGGCCGCCGAACCGGCGATCGATCAGCCGAAGGCCGTGCTCGAGCGCGTCGACGACCGGATCCGGCAGGAAGAGGCGGAGGTCGATCGCGCGGCCGCCGCGGCGGTAGCTCGTCGGCAGGTTGCCTCGACTGGTCCGTCCCCCGAGGAAGTCGCGGGCCCACTGGAGCGGCGCCGCGTAGGTCCGCTCGCCGGCCAGGTACGCGAGCCGCTCGAACCGCTGTTGATAGTGGATGCCGGCCAGGGGGTGTGGGCTTCCCAGCTCCTCGGGGTTGATCGTGACGACCAGGCCGCTGTTGGCGAAGGGGGAGTCGTGCCGGCTCTCGCTCATGCCATTGGTGCAGAAGTAGCCCGGGTCGCTGACGCTCGGCATCACGTAGCCGCCGGCGCACATGCAGAACGTGAACAGGTCGCGACGACCCGCGCGGACCGATGCGCTGTAGTCCGCCGCGCCGAGGGCGGGATGGCCGGCGAACGGACCATAGCGGGCCTCGTCGATCGACGCCTGCGGCTGCTCGATCCGGACGCCGAGCTGGAACGCCTTGGCCGCGATCGGCACCCTGCGGCGGAGGAGCATCCCGTAGGTGTCGCGGGCGCTATGGCCGATCGCCAGGATGGCCACCTCGGCCTCGATGTACCCGGAGGATGTCCAGAGGCCGCGGAGCCGGCCGTCGGCGAGGTCGAGGTCCTCGGCGAGGCAAGAGAAGCGGACCTCGCCGCCCATCTCCTCGATCTTGCGCCTCAGGGTGCGGACGACGAGCGGGAGGCGGTTCGACCCGAGGTGCGGCCGGTGCTCGTAGACGATCGACGGCTTGCCGTGGCACTCGGCCAGGATCTCGAGCACCCGGCGGACGTCGGGCCCCGTGCCGCGCGAGGTCAGCTTGCCGTCGCTGAACGTCCCCGCGCCCCCCTCGCCGAAGAGGTAGTTGCTCTCGGGATCCAGCGGCCCGTTCTCGTCGAACCGGCGGACGTCGGCGACCCGCTCCTTGACCGCCCGGCCTCGATCGAGGATCAGCGGCTGGTAGCCCGATTGGGCGAGCAGATAGCCGGCGAATAGCCCCGCGGGCCCCGAGCCGACGATGACCGGCCGGGTACGCAGCGGCCGGCCGCCCGGCTCGGGCCAGTCGAAGCCCTCGGGCTGGAAGGGCTCGATGTCGGGCGACGCCTCGACGATCGAGGGCTCGACTCCCCGCTCGGCGAGCTGGATCTCGGCCGAGTAGGAGTAGTGGATATCGTCGTGGTTGCGGGCGTCGAGGCTCTTGCGGAGGATCCGCCAGCTCGCCAGCGCGCCGGCGTCCATCCCCAGGCGGGAGGCGATCTTGTCGGGCAGGCCCTCCTCGGGCTCGCCCAGCTCCAGGCGGATATTGGCGATGCGAAGCGACATGCGAAGGTCGATCCTTGTCGAGTGGTGGCGACGGCGGAGTCTCTCCCGGATGGCTCCCGGGCCGTCCTGTCGGGTGGGCATTCTCCGACGATTCGAGGCGCTCGCCGGTGGGCAATCCCACGACCGCCATTCAGAGACCGCCCCTCATCGGGCCAGTGGGCCGAAGCAGATGAGGGTGATGTCGTCGACCTGGACGTGGCCGGAGGAGAACTCGCGGATATCCTGGAGGATGGCGCGGCCGACGGCCTCGGGGCCGCCGGTCGTCTCGGCCAGCTTGCGGACCAGGCGTCGGTTGTCGCGCGACTCGTAGAGCTCTTCACGGAGGTTGCGGGCGTCGGTCACGCCGTCGGAGAACACGGCGACGACGTCCCCGGGGTGGAGCTTCACCTCGGTCTGCTGGTAGTCCGACTCGGGGATGATGCCGAGCGGGAAGCCGGCGATCTCCTCGCCGATCTCCTCGACTGTGCCGTTCGCCCGGCGGACGAGCACCGGGAGGTGTCCGGCGGAGGCGAGGTTCAGGGTGTGCTTCTCGGTGTCGAGGACGCTCAGGCTCAGCGTGATGAACTTCTCCTCGATGCCGGCGGAGAACAGGAGCGTGTTCAGCTCGTTGGCGGCCGGCGACGGCTGGTTCTCGGTGAGGATGCAGTACCTCGTATCGCCCGAGAACTTGGCCATCATGAGCGCGGCGGCCACCCCCTTGCCCGAGACGTCGCCGAGGGCAATCGCCAGGCGGTTGTCGGGCAGGGTGACGAAGTCGTAGTAGTCGCCTCCGACCTCGTAGGCGGGATCGTAGTGGGCGAAGAACTCGTAGCCGGGGATCGCCGGGACGTTCTGGGGCAGGAACCGCTTCTGCACCTGCTCGGCCAGCCGAAGGTCGCGGTTGACCCGCTCGCGCTCGAGCAGGCTCTCGTGCATCGCGGCGTTCTGCACGGCGATGGCCGCCTGGCAGGCGACGGCGGCCAGGACGTCGAGGTCCTCCTGGAGGAACTTGTTGCGGTCGCTGGTGTCGAGCTGGATGATCCCGAGCGCTTCCTTGTCGGGGGTGAGCAGGGGGACGCACATGACCGAGCGGATCTTCAGGTCGGCGATCGAGGCGCTCGTCGGCAGGTTCTGGTCGGAGCCGGCGTCCTGGCTGAGGACCGCCTTCTTCTGTCCGAGCACGTGGTTGACGATCGACCGGCTGATGCTCATCGGCACCTCGTCGGGCGGCACGTTCGTCGTGAAGGTCGCCCGCCGCGCCGGTCGGTAGCGGAATGCCTTGCGGATGAGCTTCTTGGTCTCGGGCTCGACGAGGATCAGGAATAGCCGCTCGGCCTGCGGGAAGAGCTCCATCAGGGAATCGAGGATCTTCGGGGCGACCGCGTCGATCTTCAGCTCGCTGGAGAGGTTGCGGGCGATCTCGAGGATTGCCTTGAGCTTGAGCTCGGGCTTGACCATGCTGGCCATGGCGCTGGAGCGCGAGGCGTCGAGCGTGTGGAGGTGCCGCGAGTCCTGGCTGTCGGCCTCGTTGACGAACATCACGTCGCCCGGCTCCTTCGAGGGCGACTCGGACGGGAGCCGGGGGTAGAAGAGGAACTCGACGTCGCAGATGTTGATCCGGTCGCCGGGGACGAGTCGGTGGTCGACGCCCGGGATGACCTTGGTGTTGTTGACCTTGGTCATGTTCCGCGAGTTGAGGTCGGCGAGGAAGAACTCCTCGCCCTTGCGGTAGATCTCGGCGTGGCGGCGGCTGACGCCGTTGGGATCGAGCACGACGTGGCAGTGCTCGGGGGATCGGCCGATGACGATGCGATCCGGCTTCAACTCGATGACCTGCCCGGCGGTCTCGCCGTTGGCTCGCTTCAGGAATGCCATGCCCGTCGTCTCCCGGCCCGATCTTGCTGACGGTGTCGGATCAGCTATCTCTTGGATCGCGGGGCCGCCCCCGCGCCGAGGTTGGCGCGGCCGCGTACGGGGGCGTCGCCGAGTTCGATGTGGTTGAGCTGCCGCGCCAGCAGTCGCAGCGCACGCTGCAACGGCCTGGCGATCGGCTGGGTGCCGGCCCTCTGGACGATCGCCAGCGCGTCGGAACAGATTTCCAGGTTCATCGCGACGAGGAGCGGGTCGTACATATCGGCGACCTCGGCGTCGGTGAGCTTCTCATACCCCTTCTCCACCGCGCCCAGGTCACCCTTGCGGAGCTGGAGCGCCAGCGTGATCAATCCGGCCAGGTCGCGGTCGCGTTGCTGGGCCTCTTTCCACGCTGACAGCTCGGCTCCCAGCGCGGCGAGCGACTCGCGATCGTCGAGCCGGTACCATAGCCGGGCAAGCTGAGCATAGGCCCGCGACGCCGCGTCGTGCGAATGAGGATAATTCCCCGGCACCGCCATCCAGGCGGCGGTCCACTCGTCTCGGGGCGCCTGGAGCTGCGCGTATCGGAGCTGGTCCTCGGCGCTTCCCTGTCTTGGGATGGACGTCCATCGCGGCTCGATCCAGAGGCCAGGGGCATGGCGCGTCGAGCCCTCGGGAAGGGCCATGACGTCTGGCGACCGGGCCGCCCATCCCGACAGGCCGCCCGCCAGCAATCCCACCGCGGCCGCGGCCGTGGCAATCCAGCCGCTGAACGCGGAACGTGGGCCCTCCGCCGCGTCGTCCGGTCCCGCGGGATCCGCCGGGACGGGGATGTCCCGTCCCGCGGCGGCGGGCTGCGGGCTTTTTCCCCGGCGCTCCTCGATCGGCGCGGGGGCCCGGGCCGGGGCGACACGCGGGGTCGCGGCCGTGGGCGCGGTTGCGGTCGCGGGCGTCGGCGCGTTCGCCGATTGTGCGGGGGCCGGGAATTCCTCGGTGCGGGCATAGGGCCCGTCCGCCGGCTCGCCGGACGCGGATGGCGGGATCTGGATCGTCTCGCGGATCCTCGCCAGCTCGGCCAGCATCTCGGCCGCCGACTGGAAGCGGTCGGCGGGGTTCTTGGCCATGAGCTTCATCACCAGCCGGTCGATTTCGAGCGGCAGGTCGGGCCGGTGGATCAGCAGGCTGCTGGGGATCTCCCGCACCTGCTTCAGCGCCAGAGCAACCGGCGAGTCGGCGCGGAAAGGAGGGACGCCGGCGAGCATGTAATAGAAGGTCGCTCCGAGCGAGTAGAGGTCGCTGCGATGGTCAAGGGGATGGCCCTGAGCCTGCTCGGGGCTCATGTAGGCCGGGGTGCCCATCGTGGTCCCCGCCTGCGTCAGGTGCGCGGAATCCTCATCCATCTGGCGGCAGAGGCCGAAGTCGGCGACCTTCACCCGCCCGCGGCGAGCGATCAGGATGTTCTCGGGCTTGACGTCGCGGTGGATCAGCCCGGCCTCGCCGGCGGCGCCGATTGCCTGGCCGGTCTGCTTCATGATGGCCAGGGCCTGCTGGAGGTCCAGCGCTCCGCGCTTGCGGACGTACTCCCGCAGGTTGGTCCCCTCGACGTACTCCATCGCGATGAAGTGGATCCCCTCGATCTCGTCCATGGCGTAGACGTGGACGATGCTCGGGTGGTTGAGCTTCGCGACGGCGATCGCCTCCGCCATGAAGCGGTCGAGGTATCCCGGCTTCGCCAGTACCTCGGGGCGGAGGACCTTGAGGGCCACCGGTCGATTGAGGCTGAGCTGGGTGGCCAGGTAGACCTCGCCCATTCCGCCGCGGCCGAGCAGGCGCTCGACCTGGAAGTCGCCCAGCGTCGTGCCGCTCAGGTCGGCCGACGCCGACCCGCCCGCGCCCGGGACGTGGGCGAGCGTATCTTCGCCGGCGGCAGTCTGACGATCGACGGGGCTCATGGTCACGGTCCGCCTGCTGGCGAAGCGGGGACTCCTGGATCGGCGTCGAGTGCGGGACCTCGCATCCTCAGAACCCAGTTTACGGCAAATACAAATGCCGGGCAAAGGGCAAAGCGGCCGCGGCCGGAGGTTCGTCGCTCCTCGGAAGCCGCGTCCGGTGGTCCGCGTCCGACAGAAGTGGCCAGGACGGCGTTGTCCGGGATCGTCCGGCGGGTTATCGTGAAGGTGGCGACCGGGACTCGATCCGGCCGGTCGAGACCCGACCGGCCGGGCGATTCCCTTCGCGTGGCCTTCCATTCGCGGCGGCATGGCCGAAGCTGGTAAGTGCGGAGGTGGGAGATGCGCCGATCGCCCCGGTTGGGTGCCCGTCTGGCGGCGTCGATTGCAACGGGCCTGGCGGTCCTGGCCGCGGTCGCGTCCGGGCCGGGCGGGGCGCTGGCCTTCCCGCAGCAGGCCGGCCAGCCGCTTTCCTTTGAGCAGGTCGTCGGCCAGCCGGTCGGCCTCCCGCACCTGCCGCCGCAAGGCGCCTGGGGCGAGGTGATCAACGTCACCTCGCGCTGGATCGTGATCCAGAACCACAGCGGCCAGCAGTATCCCGTCGCGGTCGACGACCTCGGCGAGTTCCTCATCCGATGGCCGATGGCCCTCGACGCCCTGACCAACCAGTCGGTCGTCGAGGCCGTGGGGCAGGACATCGGGAACAACACCCTCCAGACCGATCACATCGACGTCTTCGAGGGGAACGATCGCAACCTGGTCTCCCCCACGTACAACAGCGTATTGCCCAACAACGCGCTGGTGACGACGATCGACCCCGGTTTCAACCGGTACATGAGCCCCTGGGACTACGGCGGGCAGAACCTCCTGTATGGCTGGGCGTATCCCGTCAACTCTGGCGTGCTCGGAATTCCGTCGCGATTGCATGTGGTCGGCATCGCGGTGAACCGGACTCCACTCCAGGTCGGCCTGCCGGGAAACAACATCGCGACGATCGGCGCCCTCGGGCCCGACGGCTTCACGATCACCCAGGTCACCCGGGGCAACATCAACCAGGTCCGCAAGGGCGACTACGCCTTCATGATGCCCCAGCAGATCGGCCAGCGCGGGCTGATCCTGGCCCAGCTCGTCCTCTACAAGAAGATCCCCTTCCGCCAGTTCAACCCGGCGGTTCGCTGATCGGAATCACTGGCCCGATCGGCACCGCCAATCCATCCCCTTCCATCGGCGCGAGCGGCTGTCGCATGCTTGCTGGCGTCGGCGCGCCCCTCGGGTTCGTTCGTCGATTCTCCACCCCGAGCGGGTGAGAGGTCCGACCGAGGATCGCGGAACCCGTCGGCGTCGGGTTTGTTCGTCGCGTTTCCACCTGGAGCGGTGGCGGCTGGGCATGCAAACCGGCAGCATCATGACGAAGAAGCCGCGTCGATTGAATTGCGCTGATAATGCGAGAACCATTCGTGGGTGCACGCACGCGATGTGGCCCTTTCATCGGTATGGGTGTCGCTCCGCGACATGAGGCTCGTGGCTCAATTCGGACCTCGATGGTCATGGAGTAACGGTGCTTCGGGCTCCGTATCCGGCGCTCGTGCGTGTTTGCGTCCATGCTTGCGCAGATCGGGTCGGTGCGTCCTTGGAGGACGGAATCTCGGCAGTGGAGCGGGAATCTGGGTGCCGTCGACGATCATGACAGCGATAATCGCGGTCACCGCTGAGGATCCGGGTCAGATGGCCGGGCTGGGCGAGATTGTCGTCGAGACCTGACGATCCGCGAGGAGCCGAATTCCATGGCGAGAGAGAACCTCGATGGCGACCTGTTATTCGGGCTGCTCGCCCTTCAGACGGGTCTGATCGGACAGACGGAGCTGCTGGCGGCCTTTCACGCGTGGGCCCGGGAAAAGTGCCGACCGATCGCCGATCACCTCGTCGACCTCGGGTATCTCGATTCGGCCCAGCGATCGGCGGTCGAGGCGCTGGTGGTGCTCCACGTGGCGAAGCACGACGGGCGAGTGGAGAAGAGCCTCGCCGCTATGGCCACCGGTCGGTCAGCCCGCGAGGCCATCAGGTCGCTGGGCGACTCTGACGTCGAGTCGACCTTGCAAGGGGTCGGCCTGCTCGACGATACGCCGAGGGACGAGGGCACGCTGAGCTACGCGGTTGGCGAGTCCACCAGCGAGGGGCAGCGGTTTCGCGTGCTCCGGCCGCATGCGCAAGGGGGCCTCGGGGCCGTGTTTGTTGCCCTCGATGAGGAGTTGCACCGCGAGGTCGCCCTCAAGCAGATCCTCGACAGGCACGCCGACGACCCGGTCTGTCGCCGACGGTTCCTGCTCGAAGCCGAGATCACCGGCAGCCTGGAGCACCCGGGGATCGTGCCGGTCTACGGGCTTGGGACGCACTCCGACGGTCGTCCGTTCTATGCCATGCGGTTCGTGGAGGGTGAGAGCCTCAAGGAGGCGATCGGGCGGTTCCATGATAAGGCCGCCGCAAAGGCCGATGAGGGCGAGCGATCGCTGGGGCTGCGGAAGCTGCTGAGGCGGTTCGTCGACATCTGCAACGCGATCCACTATGCGCACAGTCGGGGTGTTCTCCATCGGGACATCAAGCCGGGCAATGTGATCGTCGGCCGCCACGGCGAGACGCTGGTCGTCGACTGGGGGCTGGCGAAGACGCTGGGCCGGTCGGATCCGGCGTCGGGCGAGCGCACCCTAGTTCCCAGCGGGGCGGGCAGCTCGTCGGAGACCCAGCCGGGCAGCGCGCTGGGGACGCCGGCCTACATGAGCCCCGAGGCCGCGGCCGGCGAGATCGATAAGATGGGGCCGTGGAGCGACGTCTACAGCCTCGGCGCGACCCTTTACTGTCTCGTCACGGGGGTGCCGCCGTTCGAGGAAGACGACCTCGGCGCGATCCTGAAGCGCGTCCGTGAGGGAGAATTCCCCCGGCCGAGCCAGCTCCGGCCGTTCCTGGACGCGGCGCTCGAGGCGATCTGCCTGAAGGCGATGGCGCTACGGCCAGCCGACCGCTATCCCACGCCGAGGGCCCTGGCTGACGACATCGAGCGGTGGATGGCCGACGAGCCGGTCTCGGCCTGGCGTGAGCCGTTCCTCCGTCGGGCCCGGCGATCGATGCGCCGCCATCGGACGTTGGTCACGTCGGTGGCGGCCACTCTGCTCGCGGGGATCGTCGGCCTGGCGGCCGTCCTGGTCGTGCAGACGAAGGCAAATGCGGACCTGTTCGACTCGCTGCACCGCGAGACTGCGGCGAAGCAGGAGCTGGCCAACGCGAATCGGGCGCTGGTCGTCGCCCGGGATGCGGCCCAGGCTCGTTTCGACCTGGCGATCGCGGCGATCCGGACGTTCCACACGGGTGTCAGCGAGGACCTGCTGCTCAAGGAGGAACAGTTCCGGGAGCTGCGCGGCCGGCTGCTGGGCGGCGCGGTGGATTTCTACCGCAAGCTCGAGGTCCTGCTGGGCGGCGGGTCCGATCCCGCGTCGCGACGCGCGCTGGGCAACGCGTACGCGGAGGTCGGCGAGCTCACCGAGAAGATCGGCAAGGTGCCCGAGGCCCTAGGCATGCACCGCAAGGCGCTGGACGTGCGGCGCGCGCTGGCGAGTGAACCCTCAGCCGACTCCGAAACGCGGGCGGACCTGGCGCGGAGCCTGGTCGACGTCACGATCCTGCTCGAGAAGATGGACCGGACGGACGAGGCGATGGCGGCCGTGGAAGAGGCACGAACGGTCCTCTCGCGGCTGCTGGCCGAGGATTCGCGGGCGGACGCGATCCAGGGCGAGCTGGCTCGCCTCGAATACTGGTCGGCCGTGGCGTACTTTCGTACCGGCAAGACGCAGGAGGCCCGGACCAACTATGAGCGGGCGAGAGCGCTCGTCGAGCCGCTCGCGGCGGCTCATCCCGAGGTGGTGAACTACCAGCGACTCCTGTCCTGGTGCTTCAACGACGCGGGCATGCTCCTGACGCAGAAAGGCGACCTGGCCGGCGCTCTGGAATCGTTGCTCAGGTCGCGTGAGCTGAAAAAGCAGATCTCGGACGCACATGCGGAGGTCGAGGAGTTTCGCCGCGACCTGGCCGCCGCTGACTTCAACGTCGGTACGGTCTGCGCCATGATGGGCCGGTTGCCGCGGGCGATCGAGGAATTCGAGCACGCGCGGTCCACTCAGGAGCAACTGGTCCGGGCCTATCCGGCTGTCATCGGCTTCGCGAGCGATCTGGGAAAAGCCGACGGCAACCTCGGCTGGACGCTCATGATGATGAAACGACCAGGAGAGGCCCGCGAGGCATTGGAACGGGCCCTGGTTTCCATTCATCGCGTGGCGGAGGCTCGCCCGAACGTCCCGGAACACCAGGCGGACCTGGCCAACTGCCTGGAGAATCTCGGTCGCGTGCGGATGGAGACCGGGGACATCGCTGGCGCGATCGCGAAGCTGGAGGAGGCCCGCGCGATCTACGAGCCTCTGGCTCGCGACCACCCGGACGTCACCCTCTACTCGGGATGGCTGGCGGATGATCTCGCGGGACTCGGCAAGGCCCTGGTCCGGGCCGGTCGCGCGGCCGACGGGGCGAAGTCGCTGCGACGGTCGATTGCCCTCCGCAATGCCCTGCCATCCGTGGAGAACGACGATCAGTTCGACCAGGGCCGCTCGCATGCGCTCCTGGCCACGCTGGCAGGGACTCGCGAGTCGGGCGTCTCCGCCGAGTCGGCCCGTCTCGAGGCGGACGAGGCCATGAAATGGCTTCGACAGGCCGTCGAGGGCGGATACAAGGGCATGGAAGATCTGAAGACCGATCCGGATTTCCGCGCGCTGCGCGATCGGGACGATTTCCGGGTGTTGATCCAGGACATGGCGATGCCGGATGACCCGTTCGCCCCGGCAAGGTAGCCCGCCAGGTATCCGGGGCTCGTAGCACCCTCGACCCCGTCCTCGTCGATGGAATCCTCGGCGGGATCGAGATCCGGGGCATCACGGGCGAGGAGGTCCGGGGACATGACTCCTGACTTTCCCTGGTCAGGGGCCATGCCCCGGATCCGGTCGTTGTCGGGCGACATCTGGTCGACGGTCGGCGCTCGATCGCCGGCTCGCGACCTCGGTCGGAAAAAAACTATCGTGAGCGTGCTCGCCGGGCGCGGCGGCGCCATGTGCCGGCGGCGCCGATGAGAACTGCCAGGCTCGCCCCGACGATCGACGAGGGCTCGGGCACGGACGCCGCCGAGACCGGGAAGGTGAAATTGTCGATGGCGAACGAATGCTCCGAGTCGTTGCCGTACATCGTCGCCGACACGATGTCCGTCGCGTCGCTGACGAATCCGAAGAAGGTCAGTCCGGAGGTGTTGATGGACAGCGAATTATTGGTATAGTCCGGCCCCGACTTGAACGTGATCGATATCGTGAGAGTGGTTCCCATCTCGGGGCTGGTATCGAAGCCGAATCCAGCGATCGGGTTGTCGAAGGCGGTCGTTAGAGCCCCGCCCGTGGGGACGCCGCCGATGCTGCTATCCAGGAATCCTCCCTGGAAATACTTGCCTCCATCTGAATCAATGTTGAAAAAATTATCTTTATTGAACGGTGATGGGGGGATCGGCGTCGAGTAGGTGACGCCAGGCAGGATATCCCCCGGCTTGATGGGGGTTCCGTTTGCCGGCGTGAAGTTCGTCTTCGAGTTGAGTACCCCCGTGGTGATCGGGTAGTGGGTCCCGCTGGTGAAATCCTCGACGCTGAGCGGCACATTCATGGCCGTGTCGAACGACGACCGGTCGGTGTAGACCGTGATGTTACCGGCAACGGCTTCACGGTTCACGAAAAAGGCCCCCAGCAACGCGAGCACACAAACGCCGACAACGCGCCTCATTCAATCCTCCATCGGACTCAGACCGACATCGCAGATGCCGATGTCCTTTATCACGCACGATGCATGAACCTAACCCCGCCTCGAAGTTGGAGTCAAGAATATAGAGAAAAAACGACGACAAAAAGCAGCGGACGAGCATCAAAAGAAATATAAATCTTGCCAGATGTGAGGGCTGGAATGCAGCGTTTAGAACTATTATAGTGTGTTTGGATCGGTTTTTAATCAAACTGACTCCGTAATGCCTGGGAATCAGTTTCTATCTGGGTTCCTTGGGGTGGTAATCTGTGTTTTGGCCGGCTCAGTGGCGGTGCTTCCAGGCTAACGTCGCTGGGCGCGGCGAGGTCGCAGGTATCCGTGTTGTTGCGGGCGATGGCCGGGCCTATCTGTCCGGGCCCTTTGAGTACGGCGGCCCCTGGCCAGGAAGCGCGGACGCCTGGATCGAACGTCGCGATGTCGCGTGATGGCGCAGGGTGGGTATGGACCAGGGGCGACGGTGTCGACAGGAGGGGGACGCCTGCGCGACTTTTCCCCTTGCGGGTGCCGATTTAGTGTGTGGCGGCCGGGGGCTTGAGGACGGGCTGGGGGATTACCTCGAAGGTGCCCTTGCCCTCGGTGATGGCGATGAGGCGGTCGGAGGCGACGTCGAGGAACTCCTGGCGAGTGCCGCTCGTGGGCCAGGTGATGACCAGGCGGGCGACGGACGTCGCATTGCCGAGGCCGATGGTTTCGGTGAGCGGATTGCCGCCGAAACTGCCGTTGTTGCCGATTGTCCGGTAGATGGAGCGGACCTTGCCGTCCGGCGACTTCAGCTCGGCCTGGATGCGGGCACCCAGGGCCGAGCGATTCGTGCGCGTGCCGATCAGCTTGACCTTGAGCCAGTGGCCGCCGTGGCCGGGGTTCTGGAAGAGGACGTTCGAGGCGCGGTCGCCAGGGAAGGCGCCTCCCATCACGGCGAACAGGTCGAGGTCGCCGTCGTTGTCCCAGTCGGCGAACGAGACGCCATGGCCCTTCTGGAGGTGGCCGGTGCGGGAGGACTCGGTGACGTCCTCGAAGCGGCGGCCCTCGACGTTCTTGAGCATGACATTGGGCACCAGCTCGGAGAAGGTCATCCGGCCGGTCCCGAAATAGGCGTCGAGATAGCCGTCGTTGTCGATATCGCCGAAGTTGGCGCCCATCGCCGTGATGGTCCAATCGAGTCCGACGTCCTTGCTGACGTCGCGGAAGCCCGAGGGTCCCATGTTGCGATAGAGGTGGGGATGTCCGGCCGCGGGGACGTCGTGGCCGAGGTAGTGGGCGACGACGTCGGCGAGCGCGCCGTTGTAGTCGTTGACGAACAGGTCGAGCCGGCCGTCGTTGTCGTAGTCCCAGAACCAGCAGGAGAAGCTGGCCGGGCCACCGGTGACGCCCAGCTCGCGTGCGACGTCCTTGAAGGTGCCGTCGCCCTCGTTGTGATAGAGCCGGCAGTCCTGCCGCATGTTGGAGACGAAGAGATCCAGCCGGCCGTCGCCGTCGTAGTCGCCCCAGGCCGATCCCTTGGCCACGCGCTCGTCGGTGACTCCGGCGGCGGCGGCGACGTCCTTGAAGGTGCCGTTGCGCTCGTTGTGATAGAGGCGACATCGCCCGGTCCTGACGAGCTTGCGCGCGGCGGGGTCGGGATCCTTGCTGTGGAACTCGCCGCAGACGAACAGGTCGAGCCAACCGTCGTTGTCGTAGTCACCCCAGGCGGCGGACTCGCTGGAGGTCGGCTCGGCCAGGCCGCTGGCGCGGGTGACGTCGTCGAAGGTGCCGTCGCCCCGGTTGCGCAGGAGGCTCAGGGGAGCCGGGACGTCCCATGCCCCGCGGAGTAGCAGGACGTCGAGGTCACCATCGTTGTCGAAGTCGGCGCGGACGGCGTTGAGCGCATAGATCTGGAGGTCCAGCCCGGCCGAGGCCGAGTGGTCGCGGAAGGCGCCGTTGCCCGAGTTGAGGAACAGCGAGGCCCCGCGGTCGAAGTCGATCGAGGTGGCGAAGACGTCGACCAGGCCGTCGCCGTTGAAGTCGTCGAGGATGCTGCCGCCCGCGAGGTTCGGGCCGCGGGTGGTGAGTCCGACGCGGCTGGCGACGTTCTCGAACGGGCTGACGGCAAGCTTCGATCGGTAGCCGGCCAGCGGCACGAGGAACTCGCGCGGGACGCTGTCGGGATACTGGCCGAGCGTCATGTGGGCCACGTTGAGCAGCCAACGGATCCGCAGGTCGCCGGGCTCGGCCTCCAGGCACTCGGCGAACCGGCGGATGGCCTCGCGCGAGCCATCCTTGCGGCGGTGGACGGCCTCGGCGGCGATCGGCAGGATGCAGCTCGACGGTCCGGCGCATTCGATGCAATTCTCGATCTCGCCCCGGCGCAGGGCGTTGATCCCGAGCAGGGCCTGGAACTCGGTGCGGATATTGGGGGGGAACTCCTTCATCCGGCTCAGCTCGAGACCGGATTCGAGCCAGCGCGCGGCCTCGTCGAAGGAGCCGTCGCGCATGCAGGAATACGCGATCGACCGGAACAGCGGGATCGCCTGCATCGCCTGCTCGGGCGTCGGGGCCGATCCCAGGTTCAGCCGGTCAAACCGGATGCGCAGCGAGACCATCTCGCGGGACTCGCGCAGGCGCAGGGCGTCGCGGAGCTCGCTGAGCGAGGTCGGGTCCTTGATCATGTCGGAGTAGGGATTGAGGCTCCCGACGGCGTCGTCGATCGTGCGGCGGTCGACGTACACGCGCGTGTCGTTTGTGCGATCAGGCGCATTCGGATCGGCGAACCAGATGAGGTTTGGGTGAACCTCGCGCTCGAGCAGGGTGGGAGGACTGCTCCCCGACGAGCGGTTCATCCGCGGCCAGCCCAGCCCGACGGCCACGCCGGCCGCAAGGGCCAGGCAGACGGTCAGCACAGCCGCCAGTCGCCAGCGTGCGCGCATGAAATCCCCTTTCCGGGCGCCCGCGGCAACGCGATGGTCGCGCCGGTCTTCACAAGATTCGATAGTCGATCGAGCGGTTCGTACTGGCCGCCGAGCGTCTCGAGGACGAAGCCGCCGCTCCCCGCCGTTCGAGCGCGGGCGACGGATTCCAGGTCCTGGTCGACGGACGGCGTCCCTTCCTGGTCGCGCGGTCCCTCTCGAGGTCGTCGGTCCGAGTCAGTGCGTGTTGCGATCCGGTGGCCAGGCCGCTCGAAACGGTCTGGAAACCTACGCGCGCAGACGATCAACAGGCCCATCTGGAGGGCCAGCGGCCTAACTGATTAAGAGTATATGCGGCGTCTCGGGCAAGCTGTCCCCGAAAAAGACCGGACGGCTCGATATTTTTCTGGAGGAACTCCGACCTGCCGGCGGCTGAGCTGGCGAACGGGTAGAATCGCGGGGCCGCGTCGGCGAATCCAGCCGATCGAGGGAATCGGCAGGGTGAGAGACGGAAGGAGATCCAGCCATGTCGTCAGCGCAGCCGTACGAGAGCTTCCATCGGGCGGGCGGATCCACTGTGTTCGAGGCGGACCTGCCCTCGTTGATCGGGATCGGCCGGCGATTCGACGAGCTGGCCCGGGCGTACCACGGATTCCGGTACAGTCGCGAGCATGTGTCGGCGGAGCAGGCATTCGTGGCGGCGATCGAGGAGGCCCGCGCGCGGGCCGCGGCGGGTCAATCGAGCTGGGGCGAGCTTGTCGCGGACCTGGAGGGCCGCTTTGGAGAGAAGTTCCGGAGGCTGAGGCTGGGGATACCCGGCCTGTTCCTGAAATCCGCTGAGGCCTCGCCGGTCGGCGCGGCGAAGGTGTTCGAGATGCTTGTTACGTCGGCTCGGAGCACGCTGGCACGCGTGGCCGGCGACTCGGACGCGCTCGACGATCCGGCCGTCCGGGCGGCAGCCGAATGGCAGCCGGAGCTGCCCGTGAATCTGCTCGAGTCGTCGGGAATCGGCGAGCCGCTCGAGGCGTTCAAGGCGATCAACCCCGTGGTGGGCGGGCAGATCGCCAGCGTCCTGGCGAATTTGGCCGGCCGGCTCGGGGGCGGGCCGCCCGACGCGGATCGCCTGAAGGGCCTCGCCCAGTCGCCCCAGGGGCAGCAGGTCTTCGACGATCAGCGGCGGGCGATGGAGCAATTGAAGGGGACGAATCCCGAGATCGCGGCCGTCATGCGGAACCAGCTCGACGAGATGGAGCGGATGCTCGCCGATCCCGCGGGCTTCGCCGCGGATCTGACCGCGGGCGCCGAGGAGGACGAGGCCGGTGATGACGAGGAGGAGAGCCCGCTGCCGCCCGGTCGGTTCCGTTTCCATTGCGGTGGGGTCCGGCGGCCGACCAAACACCAGAAGCGTCTATTCGACCGCCTGGTCAAGTCGCAGCAGGAGCTGGCCGCGAACGTCGAGCGGGCCCTGCGTGCCCTGCACGCCGAGGCCGCCGAGGACCTGAGCGTTGGCGGCCCGAGGGAGCGCGTGCTGTTCCCCGAGGACTCGTCGAACTCCGAAGTTCCTCTCGACTATTTCCGCATCGAGAGCATCATCCTGCCGGAGTCGGGGGATCGCATCGGGATCTCGCTCGAATCCGTTTACGGCCACGAGGAGCACGGCTGTGCCCTCGTGATCGACGGCGTCGAGGTCGTCGATTCCGGGGGATTGGACATCCTGCTCGAGCTGGAATTCGACGAGGACCTCGGGGACGCCGACGAGACCTGAAGCGATCGAACGACGAGCGAGCCGCGGAGGCGCCCGTCGATCGCGGAACACCTCGGGAGCGGACGGGCGGGCGTCAGAAGCTCGATTCGCCGAGCAACTCGCCGCCTTGACGGGTGGCGATCGCACGCCAGGGTGTCAGGGCGACCGAGGCCGCGACGAGCCGCGCGTGGCCGTCGAGGAAGAGGACGTTCACGCCCGCCGGGTGGCGGCTGTCGGCCGGCCAGGAACCGTAGTTGATGCTGCCGCCGTTCAGGCAGATGTGTCCGCGCGGCGGCAGGTCGTGGTTGAGCAGCGAGTCGCCGAACTCCCCGTAGATCCAGCCGCACCGCTTGCGCCCGTGGACCGTGGCGGTCGCCGTGTCGAGACCCTGGCAGAGACTGACGAACTCGCCGAATTGCCAGGGCAGGACGAGAAGCTGGCTCGTGTCGAACAGCGCGATGGCCTGGTCCCGGGTCGCGGACAGGTGGGCGCCGACGACCCACTCGGTCATCGCCTCGGTCTGTGAGGTGCCGTCCGCGATTGCGGCGAAGGAGACGGGACTCGCCGGGCCCGAGCGGTCGAAGAACAGGCCGTTGAAGCCGAACGCCTGGTTGCCGTAGCCGCCGTTTCCGGCGTAGTTCGTGACACCCAGGTTGCCGACGGACGGCGCGGAGTCGGACGGGCAGAGGAACGCGGAGACCGGTGTGGTGGCGGCGGTCCAGTTCGGACCGCCGGGGAGGCAGGCGACTGGCGCGTGCAGGCCGAGGTTGAGCTGATTGAAGAGGGCCGATTGCTCGAGGAAGGGGCTCAGGCTCGCCAGATGCGAGTAGCCCCGCGCGGTGGAACCGGGCGGGAACGATTGATGCAAATCGGCGTACTGGTTGAGGGCCAGCCCCAGTTGCCGGAGATTGTTCGCACAGAAGGTCCTGCGAGCCGCCTCGCGGGCCGCCTGGATCGCCGGGAGCACCAGGGCGACCAGCAGCGCCAGGATCGCGAGCGCGACCAGCAGCTCCACCAGGGTAAAGCCCCGACGGCCGCGGGGTATGCGACCGTCCCTCGTCGCAGAGAGTCCGTCGATCATCGCCTGACTCCGCATCTCGGATAGGACCGGGCCAACACGCGAGCGCCGACCGCCAGATGGGAATAGCCGAGGAGGTCGTTGCGGGCAAGTCGAGCCCGTTCGGGTCGTCAATCCTCGATCAGCCGGGTCTCAGCCCAGGCGAGGGACTCGAGACCTGCGCGGACCTGGGCGGCGTCGGCGACGACCACGATGACCAGCGAATCCGGATGGACTCGTGCCCGGGCGGCCTCGAGGACGGCGTCGCGGTCGACCCGGGCGAGGCGGTCGGCGAAGCCGGCTTCGTGCTCGGGCGGCAGGCCGTGGACGAGCAGGCTGCCAAAGCGGCTGACCAGAGCCGAGGGCGTTTCGAGGTAGCGGGGCTGGCCCTCGATCAGCGAACGGCGGGCCTTGTCCAGCTCCTCGGGCGTGGGCGGCCGCGCGGTGAGGATGTCGCTGACCTCGGCGCGGATGTCCTCGATCGCCTCGGCGAGGCGGTCGCTCTGCACCGAAGAGCCGATCGAGAACGGGCCGGCCGAGCGTCGGCATTCGAACTGGCTGCGGACCCCGTAGGTGAACCCGCGCTCCTCGCGCAGCTTCTCATTGAGCCGCGAGGTGAACTGGCCGCCGAGGACCTGGTTGAACAGGACGATCGGGTCGAACGCCGGGTCGAGGCGGTGGATGCCGCGGTGCCCCGCGCGGATCACCGCCTGCGGCGCGCCCGGGCGGTCGAGCAGGAGGATCAACGGGTGGTCGAGGTGGCCGGGATCGGCCAACTGGGGCAGGTCGCCGTTCGCGTTGTTCCAGGCGGACAGGCGGCGATCGAGCTCGGCGGCGAGGGCCGACGGATCGACGTCCCCCGCGACGATGACCGACGCCCGGCGCCCGAGCAGGCCGCGCGAGTGGAAGGCGCGGAGGTCGACCGCCGAGAGCCCGGCCACGGTCGCCTCGGTGCCGGCGAGCGGGAGGTGATAGGGGTGCTCTGAATCATAAAGCTGGCGGAGAAGCGCCCGGTAGGCGCGCGCGTCGGCGCTGTCGCGTTCGGACCTGAGTGCGGCGAGGGTCTGGCCGTGGACGCGGCGAAATTCCTTGTCGGGGAAGGACGGGTTCAGGAGGATGTCGGCCGCGATGTCGAGCGTTTGCGGGAGGTCGGAGCTGAGGCAGCGGAAGCCGATGTAGATGCCGTCCCAGCCGCAACTCGCCGAGATCGACGCGCCCATCGCCTCGACTTCCAGCGCGAGCTGGGCGGCCGATCGGTTCTTTGTCCCCTCGTCGAGCATGTCGGCGGTCAACTGGGCCAGTCCCCCCTGCCCCGGCGGGTGGAGCACGCCGCCGCCCGGGATCACGATCGAGCCGGCCACGGTGGGGAGCTCGGGACGCGGGAAGAACCACAGCGGCATGCCGTTGCCGAGCTGAGAGACCTGCGGCATGGGCACGGCGAAGCGGTCGAGATCGCCGGGCCGGGGCGGGTGCGCGCGGTCGGTCGCGGCGGCGACGCCGGCACCTGGGCTCTTGCCGCCGACGACCGAGAGGTCGACCCGCGGCCGTCCGGCAAGATGCCGGCGGACGGCCTCGCCGATCTCGTCGAGGGTCGTGTCGCGGAAGCGCTTCAGGTCGGTCGCGATCAGGGCGGGGTCGCCGCGGAAGGTGTTGTAGGCGTTGAGCCGGTCGGCGACGCCGCCGAATCCGCCGATGTGCTCGAGGGCGAAGTAGAAGCCGGCGGCGCGCATGTTTTGCACGCGGACCAGCTCCTCGCCCGTGGCCTCGCCGGCCGCCAGCGCGGTCAGCTCGGCGTCGACCAGCTCTCGAGCCCGGTCGATCGACTGTCCGGGGCGGAGGGTGACGACCACGCCGAAGGAGCCGGCCAGCTCGCGACCGGACTGGTGCGCGTTGACGTCCTGCGCCACCTGCTCTTCGATGACCAGCCGCTTGTAGAGCCGGCTGGCCCGGCCGCGGCCCAGGATGTCGCCCAGGAGGATGAGCGCGGCGTCGTCCAGGTGGAAGTGCGGGACCGTCGGCCAGGTCAGGTACATCCGATCAAGCTCGACGCGGTCGCGGAGCACGATCGACCGATCCTCGACCAGCCGGGGCCCGTCGGCGATCGGCCGCAGCGCGGGCGTCCCGCCCGGGATGCCGCCGAAATACTTCTCGGCCAGCGCGAGCCCGCCATCCTCGTCGAGATCGCCGACCAGGGCGAGGCTGGCGTTGCTGGGGACGTAGAACCGCCGGAAAAACGCCGTAACATCATCCATTGATGCGCGGGCAACGTCCTCCATGTTTCCGATCGTGAGCCAGCTATAGGGGTGTTGTGGGGGGTAGAGGGCCTCAGCAATGAGGCTGCCGGCCATTCCGTAGGGTCGGTTGGCGTAATTCTGACGGTATTCGTTGGTGACGACGCCTTTCTGAATGGTGAGCTTGTGGTCGTCGAGTGCGCCCAGGAGGTTGGCCATGCGGTCGGATTCCATGGCAAGGGCGAGCTCGGTGTGGGGCGTCGGCAGATCGACGAAATAGTTCGTTCGGTCCGAGGACGTGGAGCCATTGATGTTGGCGCCGAGGGGCTGGAGGTGTTTGAAGAAATCACCGGGATAATGGAGGGAGCCTTCGAACATGAGGTGTTCGAAGAGGTGGGTATAGCCGCGCTGGGTGCGTTCCTCGTTCTTGGAACCGACGTGATACCAGAGATTTACGGCGACGAGTGGGGGGCCTTGCTGATGTCGGACGATGACGTCGAGTCCGTTGGCGAGGGTCGTTCGGGTGAAGCGGAAGCGGTCGAGCGGGTCGGAGTCGGTCATTGGGGGCGCCGCCGGGATTTCGGTAAGGGGACGCATCCGGGTCACAGGCTGACGAACGTCCTAGTATTAGGGAGGGAGGCTGGAGTTCGCGAGTCCAGTCTTCGCATTTCGGCCGGTCGCGGGTCGTCGTGCTCGTCCGGGGGAGGTGGCCGAGCGGTCGATCGAGGGGATTGTGGGTGAGATGGGCCGGCGTCGTCCGCGCGGGGTAGCCCTCTCGGACGAGCCGTGCGTTAGAATGATGGTCAGAGGCGGATGGTCCGATAATCGGACCGGATGACGGGCGCAGATGCTTCTGTCGCGGGATTTTCCGAGGGAATGCCCTTGAGTCGCGCGGGGACGAGCCGGATCATGGGACAACGCATGGCGGCCGACGAGCGGTGACAGGCGGTCGACGCGAGATCAAGGCCGCGGCCGGGGAATGAGAGCAGGGCCGGATTGTGAACTGGGATGACGTGATCATCGACGCAGCCGCGACCGACACGGGGATGCGTCGTTCGAATAACCAGGACAGCTACTCGATCGTCCGGGCCCCGCACGCCGAGGCATGGCGCCAGCGAGGGCACGTCTTCCTGGTCGCTGACGGTATGGGTGCGCACGCGGTGGGCGAGCTGGCCAGCAAGATGGCCTGCGACCTGATCCCGCACACTTACATGAAGACGAAGGCGGGCAGCGCGAGCGAGGCGATCACCAAGACGTTCCGCGACGTCAGCGCCCTGATCCACAGCCGGGCGACGGCGAATCGCGATTTCCAGGGGATGGGCACGACCTCGTCGGCCCTGTTGCTGCTCCCCGAGGGCGCGCTGATCGCGCACGTCGGCGATTCGCGGGTGTACCGCATCCGAGGGACGCGGATCGATCAGCTTTCGTTCGACCACAGCCTGGTGTGGGAGCTGGTGCGGCGCAATCACCTGACATCCGAGCAGGCGAAGCTCTCGGTGCCGAAGAATGTCATCACCCGCAGCCTGGGGCCCGAGGCCGAGATCGAGGTCGACATCGAGGGTCCGCTGCCGGTCGAGCCGGGGGATGTGTTCCTGCTCTGCTCGGACGGCCTCTCGGGGCCGGTCGAGGACCACGAGCTGGGGGCGTTCGCGGGGAACCTCCACCCCAGGGAAGCTTGCCGGGACCTGATGAACCTGGCCAACCTCCGGGGTGGCCTGGACAATATCACCGTCGTGATCGTCCGGATCGGCGAGTGGGTCGACCCCGAGTCGGGCGAGGTCGACCGGCAGGCGGATCGGCCCCACAAGAAGGATGGAGGGACCGGCGAGGGGTGGACCAGGCGGCTGCTGGGGATGCTCACGTCCCGCAGGCGTGCGGCCGCGGCACCCGTCGAGGAGCACCTCTACCGCTCCGCCGATTGCCCGATCAGCGAGGATCTTATCATCCGGCTGGACGAATTGACCCGCGCCGCGCAGGAGCAGGCGATCGAACAGGCCTGGTCGATCGACTGGACCTTGCTGGCGACGCTGCGACGCCAGCAGGCCGACGCCCGGACGGCCGGCAACAACTGGGCGGCCTTGCGCAAGATCGGCGAGATCATCAGCCTGCTGGGCGTCGGCGCGCGGTTCCACCGCAAGGCCGTGAGCTCGACCTGATCGGCGGCCGCGTCGCGTCGCGTCGCGTCGGGTCTCTTCGCATGGCATCGAGGCGAAGTGGCCGGCCGAACTTCCCACCGAACACGCACCGGCCCTTGCCCTTGCTCGGAGCCTCGTCGATGGCGACTGAACCCACCGACCCCGACCCCGCGACCCTGTGCGCCCGCGCGCCCCGGCCGGCCCGCTCGAGCAGCCGGCCGCTCGTCCCGCCGCTCGACCTGAGCGTTGTTTATTGCCCGGACGACCTGTCGCACGTCGACGGGCTATCGGACGGCTCGGCGACCGGGTACATCTACGCGCGCGACGGCCATCCGAATGCCGCGCAGCTTGCCGAGAAGCTCACGCGACTGGAACAGGCCGAGGCGGGCTGGATCTGTGCCTCGGGGATGGGCGCGATCGCCGCGGCGCTCCTGTCGATTCTCGGCCAGGGGGATCGCGTGCTGATCGCCGAGGGGATGTACGGCCGGACCGCTGCGCTGGTGGAGCGGCAGATGTCGCGGTGGGGCATCGACCACGCGACATTCGACCCGGCCGATGCCGGCTCGGCCCGTGCGGCGATGACTCCGAACACCCGTGCGATCCTGGCCGAGACGATCTCGAACCCCCTGCTCCGCGTCGCCGACCTGCCGGGGCTGGCCGGGGTCGCGCGGGAGGCGGCAATCCCCCTCATCGTGGACAACACGTTCGCGCCGCTTATCTGCCGGCCCGTCGAGCTGGGGGCCGGGCTCGTCGTTCACTCGGTGACGAAGATGATCGCGGGGCACAGCGACGTGACGCTGGGCGCCATCCTGGGTGAGCGGCGGCTGGTCGAGCCGGCCCGGGTGCTGGCGTCGACG
This sequence comes from Planctomycetales bacterium, assembly GCA_027452145.1. GTDB lineage: Bacteria > Planctomycetota > Planctomycetia > Isosphaerales > Isosphaeraceae > JAKAUH01. The sequence goes on along the minus strand of DAIDHB010000096.1, from coordinate 45,889 downwards.
CTCGGGCAGACCGGCAACCCGTTCGAGAGCTGGCTGGCGATGCGCGGGCTGGCGACCCTGGCATTGCGGATGGAACGCGCCTCGTCAACCGCGATGGCTCTGGCCCGGCGGCTGGAGGCGCATCCGGGGGTCGTCCGGGTGCATTATCCGGGGCTGGAGTCGCACCCGGACCGGGCCCTGGCCGCGCGGGTGCTGGGGAATTCGGGCGGGTCGATGATCACGATCGACGTGGGCTCGCGCGAGCGTGCGGACGCGCTCATCCGCGGCCTGGCGGAGTCGATCCCATTCGCGCCGAGCCTGGGCGATGTCCAGACGACGCTCAGCCACCCGGTGACGACCAGCCATCGCGCACTGGACGAGGCGGCCCGGGCGCGACAGGGGATCACGCCCGGACTGGTCCGGATCTCGGTGGGCCTCGAGGATCCCGAGGACCTTTGGGATGAGTTCCGGACGGCGCTTGGATTTCCGGAATGAGCCACGGAACAACACGAGGGAAGGACGGTATGGCGAATGGATTTCGGACTTAACCACGAAAAACACGAAATTACACGAAAAAATGCGACCTGACGAGCGTCCCACCTCGGGCGGTTGCTCGATCGCGTCTATTTCGTGAGATTTCGTGTTTTTCGTGGTTCCTCTTTTGGACCGAATGCCGTCGCGGAGGTTCCTGGCACCGAGGTTTCATCGGCCCGACGGCGGGACGAACTCGTAGATGCGGCCGTCGAAGGCGAGGATGTAGAGCTCGCCCTGGGCGTCCTCGCCGAAGGAGGCGATGTTGAGCTTCGGGTGCTTGCGGACGTCGACGATCTCGCCGTTGGCGACGACCTTTCCATCGGCGTAGCGCAGGCCCCAGATTCGGCCGGTGTCGTAGTCGCCGTAGACGTAGACACCCTGGAGCGCTGGGATCTTCGTGCCGCGGTAGACGTAGCCGCCGGTGATGCTGAGGCCGCTGTCGGGTCGCCTGGCCGTCGGGGCGTGGGGGTACTCGGCGAGCGGGGGCTTGATGGGTCCGGCGGCGTCGGCGCGTCGGCGGCGCTGGGGCATGAAGGGGTGGAAGCCCTCGCGGAGGCTCCAGCCGTAGTTGCCGCCATTCTCGATCCGGTGGACCATCTCCCAGAGGTTCTGGCCGACGTCGCCGGCCCAGAGGTCGCCGGTCTGGCGGTCGAAGCTGAACTTCCAGACATTCCGCAGGCCGATGCAGTAGACCTCGGGCGCCCAGTGGGCGTGTCCGCCTGCCCGGCGAGCCGGGTTGTCGGCTGGAATGCCGTAGGCGCGGCCGCCCTCGGGGTGGTCGACGTCGATCCGCAGGATCGAGGCGAACCAGTCGCGGGGATTCTGGCCGGAATTCAGCGGGTCGTCGGCCGCGCCGCCGTCGCCGAGCGTGATGTAGAGATACCCGTCCTTGCCGAAGGCGATCGTGCCGCCGTTGTGATTCTCGTACGGATCCTCGGCGGAGACCCAGATCCGCTGCTCGCTGGACGGGTCGGCGCGGTGGGGGTCGGAGGGAGAGGCGACGAATCGCGAGACGACCGAGCGGCGCGAGCCGTTGTCATTGGCCGAGTAGTAGACGAAGAACTGGCGGTTCTGCTTGAAGTTGGGGTGGAACGCCAGGCCCAGCAGGCCCTCCTCGTTACCCCGATTGATCGGGTCGGGGAGCTGGAGGAACAGGTCCTTCGAGCGAGCATTTCGGTCGTTGGGGAACGACCAGATCTTGGCCTGGTGCTGCTCGACGACGAACAGGCGGTTGCTGCCGTCGCCGGGCTCGGCCATCGCGACGGGTCGGTCGAACCGCAGGTCGGGGAAAGCGACCCGGACGTCGAGCCCGGGGAGCCCGCCGGCCTTCTCGTCGGCGAAGACGGGCGAGGCCGTGATGGCGAGGGACAGTAGCGCGATCGGTACGCCGTACTTCACGATGGACATCTCCGGAGGCGATGGCCGGCGAGGCCCGGTCGGCGACCGTGGCGAGCTCGGCGGACACCCGGCCCATTCGAGCGGATCGTCCGTCGAGATTCAAGCGGTCGTTTTCCGGTAGCCTGGTCGTCGGTAGGGGAGCCCATCGAGTCAATCGCCCGCCGAGTTGAAGGCGGGCGTGGGTTCCAATCCCGATCGCTGAGCCGGCCGATCGCGCGAGCGCTCGACGGAAGCAGCGCTCAGCGGGCAGCGGCGCGGCGGCGGGCGACGACCAGGCCGGCGGCGGCCAGGAAACCCCAGAGGGCGACGGTGGCAGGCTCGGGGGCCGGGACGAGGTCGACCGACTGGGCGCCCGGCTGGAGGATCGGGGTGAAGGGATCGGATGAGGGGAGCTGCGACTTGATGGCCTGGGCGGCGTTCGTGCTGAAGGAGGCGTTGGGATTGAGGAGCATCGCCATGTTGGCGTTGCGGGCGTCGATGTAGTTGCCTGTGGTGTCGTAGTTCTCGCTCACGCCGAACGCGAGCATCAGCTCGTGCGAGATATTGTGGGCGACGATCCATTCGAGCTGGTTGACCGAGCTGGCGGCCTGTGCCATCGGGTCGATGAAGCTCAGGCCGTTGCCGCCGAGCTCGGTGGTGCCGATGGCGCCGGGGAACGGCGCGCTGGAGGCGTTGGAGACGAGGCTGAGCGTGTGCGCCGCGGGGGCGCTGGGGTTCTCGGTGAGGTTGACGTTGATACCGCTGAGCTGGAAGGTCTGCTGGACGCGTTGGAGGACCGCCTGGTCGAAGCTCTGCTGCTGCTGTGCGGTCGGCACGCCGCCGAAGAGCCGAACCACCGCCGGGCTGTTGTACCAGGCCTGGGGCGAGCCCGAGGCGATCAGGTCGGAGCCGGTATAAGGGGAGGTGCCGAGGTTCAGGAATGCGTCGGTCGTCGGCGCGGGGCCAAGCGGATCGGCCAGAGCCGCGGTGCCAGGGATCATCGTGATCAGCACACCCAAGGCCAAGGCTCTGGTTACGTTCACCGCGGACCTCCTGTTCTCGCCGACTAGTTAGGTCGTCGTGATCATCCTGATCACGAGCGAGGCGGACCATGAATGGATCACCGGACGCGGGACGGCTCGACGCGAGGCCGCCGTGGCTGGCCGGGATCGGGCTCGTCTGGGGGCAGATAGGAAAAGACTGAGGGGAATGACCCGGTAGATAGCACCTGCCGTGCCGGCTTTCTGTCGTGGCCGGGCGATTCTCGAAATAGCCCTGGGCGAGTTTGCCGGAAGTGCTGATTTTGAGGGGATCTCGGAGGTTGGAATTTTTTTTCCTGAGAATCGGGTGAGGCGGATTCCCCGGGAACGGTGCTGGCCCGAAATGTCCGCTTCTTACAAACCGGATCGGTGAATCGAGGCGAAAGCTACAAGGCGGGTGAGCTGGAAGCACGTCGGGGGCCGTCGCAAAGGGCGCGTGCCGCAGGCTGGCCCGACGGGACGACGGATGTTCTAATAGACAGGAACGACTGGACAGCGGAACCCGCCCGAGCTGATCTCACCCCCCCCTCCGTTGACCGAGGCCAGGACCTGATGCAGACCACGACGGCGCACGCTCCGACCGGCGACACGGCGGCCGACACCCCGGCCTCCGCCGGCCCGATCGATCTCGAATGGCTCTCGGACAAGATCCCGTACCGCAGATACCAGGAATGCGTGCATTGCGGGTTGTGCACGGCGAGCTGCCCGACCTACGTCGAGACATCGAACGAGAACGACAGCCCGCGGGGCCGGATCTACCTGATGCGGGCGGTGGCCGACGGCCGGCTGGAGATGGGGCCGGGCGTGCGCGAGCATCTGGAGCTGTGCCTCGATTGCCGGGCCTGCGAGTCGGCGTGTCCGTCGGGCGTGCAGTATGGCCGGATGATCGAGCCGTTCAAGATCGCGATGCAGAATTCGGCGCGGACGGGCGAGGGACTGAGCCTGCTCCAGCGGCTGATCCTGCGGCATTTGTTCCCTTACGCGGGTCGAGTTCGGGCGGCGCTGGCGCCCGCGCGGATCTTGCAGCGGCTCGGGCTGGTCGACCTGGCCGAGCGGACCGGTCTGACCCGGTTGCTGCCGCCGACCCTGCGGCGGATGCAGGCGATGCTGCCGCGGCTGGGCCGCCGGCCGCCCCGCCTGCCCGAGGTCCTGCCTCCGATCGGTCCGAAGCGGGCGCGGGTGGCGCTGTTCACCGGGTGCGTTACCGATGCGATGTTCCCCGAAACAAACGCGGCGACCGCGCGGGTCCTCCAGCAGAACGGCTGCGAGGTGGTCGTCCCCCGCGAGCAGGTCTGCTGCGGGGCGATCCACTATCACTCCGGAATGGAAGGACCGGCTTTGGAGCTGGTCCGGCGCAACATCGAGGTCTTCGCAGCAGAGGGGATCGATGCGATCATCGTGAATGCGGCGGGCTGCGGGGCGATGCTGAAGGACTATGCGCACGTCCTCCCGGCCGCGGAGCACGATCGGGCCGCGCGGTTCGTCGCGCGGGTCAAGGACGTGTCCGAGTTCCTGGCGGCGCTCGGTCCGATCCCACCGAAGCATCCGATCGAGGCGACCGCGACCTATCACGATGCCTGCCACCTCTGCCACGCGCAGCAGGTCCGGAGCCAGCCAAGGGCGCTACTGGGCCTGATCCCGGGGCTGAAGCTCGTGCCGCTGGAGGAGAGCGAGATCTGCTGCGGAGCCGCGGGGACCTATAACCTGACGCAACCGGAGATGTCGGAACGCCTCGGCCGGAGGAAGATGGACCACATCGAGGCCACCGGGGCCGAGATGGTGGTGACGGGGAACGTCGGGTGCATCCTCCAGATCGCGCGGAAGGTCAAGGAGCGAGGGCGCGCGATGGAGGTCGTGCATCCGATCGACCTGCTCGACCGGGCTTATCGCGGGTCGTGACGGCGGGGAGGCGATTGCTTGCGATTGCGATTGCGCTTGCGCTCGCCGTTCGCCGAAAACCCGGATTGCCCGATGGCCGGGAATTGGTTAGACCACAGGATGGAAGGATCCGGCGAGTACGACCCCCGGGCCCGGAGAGGCGGGGCCGGTCGGTGAGCGGGCAGCAAGGAGGCGATGCCATCATGGGTTACGACAAGGATCAGGCGACCGAGGAGTTCGTCCGCTGGAGCAGGAGCTACGACCGCAACATCCTGCAATGGGTCATCTTCGGACCCTCGCACCGGGCGCTCATTCGCCGGATCGGGGAGGCGGTCGGCGACCGGCCTGCCCGGCTGCTGGACGTGGGGTGCGGGACGGGGGTGTTCCTGTCGCGGGTCCGGGCGGCGTTGCCGCGGGTCGAGGCGTACGGCGTCGACCTGGTCTCCGAGATGCTCCAGCAGGGGAAACCTCGCTGGCGGCTGCACCACGCTCATGTTTTGCCGGTGCAGGGGGACAGCGAGCGGCTGCCGTTCCCCGAGGGCTCGTTCGACGTTGTCACCTGCTCCAACAGCTTCCACCACTACCCGCGCCAGGACAGGGCCGTGCGGGAGATGCGCCGGGTGCTGCGGCCGGGCGGGCGGCTGATGATCGTCGACGGATATCGCGACAGCCTCTGGGGCTGGTTCATCTTCGACGTCTGCGTCGCGGCCGTGGAGGGGCAGGTGCATCACGCGTCGGCTCGCCGATTGCGCGAGCTGATGACGGAGGCGGGCCTCGGGGCGATCTCGCAGCAGAGGCATCGGCCGCTCGCGCCTTTCCTCCTCACCGAGGGGGTCGCCGCCGAGCCGGTGCCGATGATCCCGCCGCCGCATTTCCGCGTTCCGGCGGGTGCTCCGGTGCCGGGTGCGGAGGGCTGAGCGCCGATGTGCGTCGGCGCCGGGTGAGAGAGACCACCGGCCCCGCATCCGCCGCGCGACCTGCTGCGCGCCGGCCGGCGGCTGTCGACCCGCTTGATTGCCGGTCGCAACACCGGCGGTCGAGAATCGAGTCGCCGCCATGGGAACGGTGAGCCGCGAGCAGACCCGCGACTTCTACCGGGCGGCGGCGAGCTTTTACCGCCAGTCGCCGTGGCGGATTGCCAGCGAGGCCGAGACCATCCGGGTCGCGTGCCAGCAGCTCGGCGGCGGGCCCTGGTATGCCGTGATCCTCGGGAAGGTGATCGACACCCAGGGCCTGATGCTCTACGACGATCTCGAGGGGCGTCGGCTGATGCAGCGCGTGAAGTACGAGCTCATCGCCGACCGGCTCCAGACGATCGGCGTCCACTTCGAGGACGCTCGCGGGGCCGATCCCGGCAGCGTCGCCCTGGTGCGGGAGCAGGGGTTCGAGATCGCCGGCCCTAACGCCTATCCCCTGGCCTTCCGCATGGAGACCGGCCGGCGTTTCCGCGAGCCGGCGGCCTGGGAACTGGAGCTCCTCGAGGCCTGCCTCTGGACGATCCCCGACTTCCTCAAGCGCGCCGCGGACCGCAAGCCGGATGTCTACGAGTACGCCTTCGACGGCACGATCGGCCGGATGTCGATGGACCTCGCCTGGGTGCCGATCGGCCGGTCCCGACCCCGAAGGCGCGACTGACCCGCCGTCCGGGCGGGAACGAGCCCCGTTTGACGGCATGGTCGCCTGAGATCATGTGCGTGAGCGGTCTGCCGGATATCGGGCCTGCGTGAAGGAGCAGGGGATCGCGGCGGCGCCGGATTGGCGAGTCGGAGGGATGCGGCTTTTGCGGCGAGGCTCTTGCCAGCATGCGGCCGATTATGAAATAACCTCAACGGGGTTTCGGGCATTTGCCGCGTTCCGAAGAGCGGAAGCCCGGGGCTATGGGCGGTTTGCGGAGCATCCTCAGTGGTAGGCGACTCGGGTCAGATCGACTCCTGGGAGCGGGCCCTCGGGCGAATCGGCGAGACCCACGAGGTGGTGAAGGAATCGGCGGGGCTGAGGATACGACCGATCGGGGCCGGGCGGAGTGATGGGGGCGTCGAGCGAGTCGGGCTGGTGCCGGCCTGCTCGATGGAGAACCTCGGAGAAGCCGGTTTCCGGGCGGACCACGGGCTTCGCCATGCGTGCCTGTCGGGCGCGATGGCGAATGGGATCGGGTCGGTCGAGCTGGTCGAGGCGATGGGCCGGGCCGGGTCTCTCGGGTCGTTCGGGGCCGCGGGGTTGTCGCCATCCGCGGTGGAGCGGGCGATCGACCGGTTGCAGCGGAGCCTCGGCGATTCGATCCCGTTCGCGATGAACCTGATCCACAGCCCCAGCGAGCCGGGCCTGGAATCGGCGACGGTGGACCTGTACCTGCGGCGCGGGGTGCGCCTGGTGGAGGCGTCGGCCTTCCTGAACCTGACGCTGCCGGTCGTCCGCTACCGCGTGGCGGGGATCCGGCGGGACGAGTCGGGGCGGATCGTCGCGCCGAATCGGATCATCGCGAAGGTATCGCGGGTCGAGGTGGCGTCGAAGTTCATGGCGCCGCCGCCGGAGAAGCTGCTCCGCGAGCTGGTGGCCGCGGGCGAGATCAGTCCCGAGCAGGCCGGGTGGGCATCGCGGATTCCGGTGGCCCAGGACATCACGGCGGAGGCCGACTCGGGGGGCCATACCGACAATCAGCCGGCGATCGTGCTCCTGCCGACCATGCTGGCGCTCCGGGATCGGATGCAGGCGGAGCATCAGTACGAGCGACCGATCCGAGTGGGGGCGGCGGGGGGCATCTCGACGCCGTGGGCGGCCGCGGCGGCGCTGGCGATGGGAGCGGCCTACCTCGTCACCGGCTCGGTGAACCAGTCGTGCGTCGAGGCGGGGACCTCGGACGCCGTGCGGCGGATGCTCGCGCAGGCTCAGCAGGCGGATGTAACCATGGCCCCCGCGGCCGACATGTTCGAGATGGGGGTCAAGGTCCAGGTCTTGAAGCGAGGCACGCTATTCGCCATGCGGGCGGCGCGGTTGTATGAGCTTTATCGGACGTATGACGCGCTGGAGGCGATCCCGGCGGCGGAGCGGTCCAATCTGGAGAGGACGATCTTCCGGGCGACCATCGAGGATGTCTGGGAGCAGACGCGGGCCTATTTCCACGAGCGCGACCCGGGGCGGATCGAACGGGCCGAGCGTGAGCCGAAGCTCAAGATGGCGCTGGTGTTTCGCTGGTATCTCGGCATGTCGTCGCAGTGGGCCAACGGGGGCGACGCGTCGCGCACGGTGGACTACCAGGTGTGGTGCGGCCCGGCGATGGCGGCGTTCAACGACTGGGTGCGCGGGTCATTCCTCGAGCCGTTCGAGAATCGCCAGGCGGCCTGCGTGACGGCGAACATCCTGTACGGAGCGGCCGTCCTGATCCGCGCGCGGGTGCTGGCGGCACAGGGGGTGCCGCTGCCGCCGGGCGTGCCGGGACTGAGGCCGCTCGAGCTATCCGAGATTGAGAACCGATGCTCCGGCGCCTAACATAGATCCCTCGCAATCGAATCCGCGTCACGCTCTCCACCGAAGGGGCGATCGGCGGGATCCGATCGCCATCGGGACGGAGAATCCCGCCGAGCCTCGACGGGCGAACCGAGCCCGCCGGCCCGCGCCGCGGGCGGCATCGGGCCGTCGCTCGACCCTGTGAACCCGAACTGGCACCCTCGAAAGGGCAGAGACTTTGAATCGGTCCGATCCCTCGCCCGTTCCCACCCCGGTGGCCATCGTCGGCATGGGCTGCCTGTTCCCCGGTGCGGATGGCCTGGCCCGCTACTGGACCAGTATCCGCCGGGCCGTCGACGCGATCGGCGACGTGCCCGAGAGCCACTGGGCGGCCGACGATTACTTCGACGCCGACCCGAAGGCGCCCGATCGGACCTACGCCCGGCGCGGCGGGTTCCTCGACCCGGTCGAGTTCCCGCCGATGGAGTACGGCATCACCCCGAACGCCATCGAGGCGATCGACACGACGCAGCTCCTGGGCCTGATGGTCGCGCGCCGTGCCCTCGAGGATGCCGGGTACGGCGAGGCCGGAAAGGCCCTCGATCGGGACCGCGTCGGCGTGATCCTCGGCGTCACCGGGACGCTCGAGCTGGTCATCCCCCTGGGCGCGCGGCTCGGCCACCCGATCTGGCGCCGGGCGCTGCGCGACTCGGGGGTCGACCAGAGCACGGCCGACGAGGTCGTCCGGCGGATCTCGGACTCGTACGTCGGCTGGCAGGAGAACTCGTTCCCTGGCCTGCTCGGCAACGTCGCCGCCGGCCGGATCGCCAACCGCCTCGACCTGCGCGGCACCAACTGCGTCGTCGACGCCGCCTGCGCCAGCTCGCTCGCCGCCGTCAACCTCGCGCTGCTCGAGCTGGCCTCCGGCCGCTCCGACATGGTCGTCACCGGCGGGCTGGATACGTTCAATGATATATTTATGTATATGTGCTTCAGCAAGACGCCGGCGTTGTCGCCGACGGGCGAGGCGAGGCCGTTCGACGCGGGGGCCGACGGGACGATCCTCGGCGAGGGGCTCGGGGTGCTGGTGCTGAAGCGGCTGGACGACGCGAGGCGGGACGGCGACCGGGTTTACGCGGTGATCCGGTCGATGGGGACGTCGAGCGACGGCCGCGGCCAGGCGGTGTATGCGCCGAGCGCGGCGGGCCAGGCGAGGGCGCTGCGCGAGGCCTATCGGCTGGCGGGGGTCTCGCCGGCGACGGTGGGTCTGGTCGAGGCGCACGGGACCGGGACGCGGGTCGGGGATGCGACCGAGCTGGAGGCCCTGGGCGAGGTCTATCGGGGCGGGCGCGAGGGCGGCCCGTGGTGCGCGATCGGTTCGGTGAAGTCGCAGGTGGGACACACCAAGGCGGCGGCCGGGGCGGCGGGGCTGATCAAGGCCGCGCTGGCGCTGCATCACAAGGTCCTCCCGCCGACCCTGAAGGTCCGCCGCCCGGCCGAGGCGCTCGCGCGGGAGGACTCGCCGTTCTACCTGAATGACGCGGCTCGCCCATGGCCGGCCTCGGCCGACGCGCCGCGGCGGGCGGCGGTCAGCGCGTTCGGCTTCGGCGGCAGCAACTTCCACTGCGTCCTCGAGGAGGCCGAGCCCGAGAAGCTGGCCGCCGACTGGGACGGGGACGTTCAGATCCTGGCGTTCTCGGCCGACGATCCGCAGGCGCTTGTCCGCCAGCTCGACGCCCTGCCGGACCCGGTCCGATGGCCGGAGGTGCGGACGATCTGCGCGAGGACGCGGGCGGACTTCCGGGTTGAGGGCCGGTATCGGCTGCTCGTCGTCGTCGAGCGGGGCGGTCGCGACCTGTCGGCGTTGATTGCGGAGGCGCGTGATCGGGTTGAGGCGACGGCGGCAGATGGGGCGAACGGCCGGAGGTATGAGCGATCGCGGCCGGAGGGCGGGGAGGCCCGCGTTTTCGCCGGGTCGGGCTCAACGCCGGGGAGCCTGGCCCTGCTCTTCCCCGGCCAGGGTTCCCAGTATGTCGGCATGCTCCGGGAACTGGCCTGCCAGTTCCCCAGGATGCAGTCCGCGCTCGGCGCGGCGGATCGCGAGCTGAACGCCGCCGATTCTCGTCGGCTGTCCGATCGGATCTATCCGCCGTCGGCGTTCGACGACCGGGCGCGCGACGCGCACGAGGCGGCGCTGCGCGACACGAGATTTGCCCAGCCCGCGATCGGGGCGATCAGCCTGGGTCTGCTGGGAGTCCTCGATGACTTCGGCGTGAGGCCGGATCTGGTCGGCGGCCACAGCTTTGGCGAGCTGACGGCCCTCCGCGCCGCCGGCCGGATCGACGATGCGACATTCTGGCGGCTGGCGCGAGTCCGGGGCGCCCTCATGGGAGATTGTGCCGCGGCCGGGACGGGCGGGATGCTGGCGGCATTCGCCGCGGCGGATCGGGTCGAGGCCGCGCTCCGCGAACATCGGCTCGACCTGGTGATCGCCAACCGGAACGCCCCGGCGCAGTGCGTGCTGTCGGGACCGTCGCCCGAGATCGAGCGGGCCGGAAAGGTCCTGACGGAGCGCGGAATCGGGACGCGGGTGCTCCCCGTGTCGGCGGCCTTTCACAGCCGGTTCGTCGAGTCGGCGCGGGTGCCATTTCGCCGCGAGCTTGCGGCCGCCGACCTGCGTCCTGCCGCCATCCCGGTCTTCGCCAACTCGACCGCGGAGGCCTATCCGGCCGAGCCCGAGCTGGCCCGCGACCTGCTGGCCGAACAGCTCGCCCGTCCGGTCCGATTCGTCGAACAGGTCGAGGCGATGTACCGGGCCGGCGCCCGCACGTTCCTCGAGGTCGGCCCCGGCGCGCGGCTCACGGGCCTCGTCCGTGCTACGCTCGAAGGGCGCGCCCACGCCGCGTTCTCGGTGGACGCGTCGAGCGGGGCACGCGGCAACGCTGTGGACCTGGCCTGCGCGCTCGCAACGCTCGCCGCGCTGGGGTATGCTGTTGACCTGAGCCGCTGGGATGCTGGGGGGGCTGCGGAACCCGTGGCGCCCCGGAGGCCGGGGCCGACAGTGTCCATCTCGGGTGCCAATTTGCGTCCGACGGTGCGCGACGCAGAGAAGCCGCGGCCGCGGGCGGTCGAGCTCGAGTCGGTCTTGCCTACCCCGCGGCGCGCCGGCGTTCCGCCCGCGATCGCGGCCCGTCTGCCCGCCGGGGAGTCGGAGGAAGACAGCGGTGCCAGTGCTCTCGCCCTCCCGCCACGATATCACGCCGGGAACGATCGAATGACGAATCCTGTCCAGGGGCCGCTTTGTCCACCTCGGAATAACGGGCACGCTCCCGCCGGCACGATGGCGATCGCGGAGCCCGCGGGCCCGCCGGGCTCTCGAGTGACAGACCGGCTCGACGCAACGGCGAAGGTCCGGCCCGACGAGCTGCATCGGGCGATCCGCGAGGGCCAGGAGAACCTCGAGGCACTCCAGCGCCTGGCTGAACACACCGCCGAGCTGCATCGCCTGTTCCTCCAGGGGCAGGAGAAGGTCCAGCAGACGTTCGCGCGCCTTCTCGAGCAGCGCCAGGAGCTGACCCGTGAGAGTCGTGCCTTTGTCGAGGCCGATGGGTCGAGTGCGGGAATCCAGCCCGTGAATGGGAGGCCGGAGCCGGCGCACGCTCGGGTGGGCGCACCGGTGGCGGCCGGGAAATCGGCCGTTTTGAGGAACGGGGCGGAGGAACCTCACGCGGCGCCTTCGCCGGTCCGGCCCCGTCCCGATTCGGCGGCGGCGAATGGGCATGGATCTCCGCCGGCCGCACCAGCGGAGCGCCGAACTCCCGAGGTCGTCGCGCAGGCGGAGGTTCGCGCCGTGGCCGCCCCGAGCGCTGGCTCTGCCACCAGCGGACAGGCGGTCGCCGCGTTGCTGGAGGTCGTCTCCGAGAAGACCGGATATCCGGCGGAAGTCCTCGGGCTTGACATGCGACTCGACGACGACCTGGGGATCGACTCGATCAAGCGGGTCGAGATCCTCTCGGCGCTCCAGGAACGGTATCCCGGGCTGCCCTCGCCGTCACCCGAGCGGCTCGCGTCGTTCCGGACGCTGGGGGCGATCGGCGAGTATCTCCAGGGTGCGAGCGAGGCCGAGGTCAAGGTCACGGTCGGGACCGCGGTTGTTGCGGCGAAGAGCGAGGGCGACGATGAGGTGGCGCGCACGCTGCTCGCCACGGTCGCGGAGAAAACAGGCTATCCCGTCGAGATGCTCGAGCTGGAGATGAAGCTCGACGACGACCTGGGGATCGACTCGATCAAGCGGGTCGAGATCCTCTCGGCGCTCCAGGAACGGCTGCCGTGGAGCACCAACCTCGGGCCGGACGTGATCGGGACGCTCCGGACGCTCGGCGACGTCGCGGCGACCGTCCGGTTGTCGCGGGGCGGGGAGCCATCAAACGGCGATATCGGGGCGAGGCAGTCGCGGTTCGACGAAGCGCGAATCGCGCCGGAAGTCGCGGCGTCGATTCCCGACGGCCGTGATGCCGCCGGGGAGGCGGCCGTCGCCCGCGTGCTGCTGGAGGCCGTGGCGGAGAAAACAGGCTATCCCGTCGAGATGCTCGAGCTGGGGATGCGGCTGGACGACGATCTGGGCATCGACTCGATCAAACGGGTCGAGATCCTCTCGGCGGTGCAGGATCGCCTGCCCGAAACACAGGCGATCGGCCCCGATCAGGCCGGAGCCTTGCAAACGCTGGGCGACATCGTCGTGTTCCTCTCCGGGTCGCAGGTGGAGGAATCCGGCCGGTGTATTCCGGGGGCGAACGATGGTGGGTGTGCCGCACGGGGAGAGGTCTCCGCCGATGACGGGGTCGCGCTCCGGCTCCTTGTGCCGCGGATCCGGACATTGCCGCGGCACGATGCACGCGAAACGCTCGGTCTGCCCGCGGGCGGCATGGTCGGAATCCTCGACGACGGAACCGAATTGACCGGTGCGCTGCGGTCGGAGCTGGAGGCGAGGGGTTTTCGCTCGCGCGTGATCCGGGGCCACGACACGCCGGACATCCTGGCGGACGAGGCCTTCTGCGGCCTGATCGTGCTGGCGAGGGCCGGATCGGCGGACCTGGCGAGCGAGGGCTTCCGCTGGATTCGCGCGGTTGGCCCGGCGCTCGAGCGGGCCGCGAGGGCCGGGTGCGCGTCGTTGGTGACGGTCTCGCGGCTGGACGGCCGGTTCGGGATCGAGGGGCTGCGGCCCGAAGTGGACGTGGCCTCGGGGGCGATGGCCGGCCTGGCGAAGACGGCGGCGCGAGAGTGGCCGTCCGTGGCGTGCAAGGCGCTTGACCTGGGAAGCGGCCTCGGACCGGTCCGTCAGGCCGCGTCGGCGATCGCGGACGAGTTCGTGATCTGCGGGCCCGACGAGGTCGGCCTTGATGGCGAGAGGCGCCTGGCGGTCGAAGTCGTCCCGGCGGTCCGGCCGCGTCGTTCGGATGCCGGCAGGGCCCGGCTCGGCCCGGATGATCTGGTCGTGATCAGCGGTGGCGCGCGGGGGATCACGGCCGAGGTGGCCGTCGCGCTGGCGCGGGAATTCCGGGTCCGCCTGCTGCTTCTGGGCCGGAGCGCGGCGCCGGCGGCCGAGGAGGATGCGGAACTGCTCGCCTGTCGCGACGAGGCGGCGCTCCGGCGCTACCTCTCGACGGGGCCCGAGCGTGGCCGGTCGCCTCAGGTCATCGGCGAGACGGCCCGACGCATCCTGGCGGCCCGCGAGGTTCGCGCGAACCTGGCGCGGATGGCGGCGGCCGGCTCTCGGGTCGAATATCGCTCGGTGGACGTCCGCGACCGCGCCGCTGTGGCGGAGTTGATCGCTCGTGCCCGCGCCGAGTGGGGTCCCGTGCGGGCGCTGATCCACGGCGCCGGCGTGCTGGCCGATCGTCGCATCCTCGACCAGACCGACGAGCAGTTCGCGCTGGTCTACCGGACGAAGGTCGCGGGCCTTCAGAACCTCTTCGACGCGATCGATCCCGAGGAGCTGACCTTCCTCGGGCTGTTCTCGTCGTCAACGGCGCGGTACGGGCGTGCCGGCCAGGTGGCTTACGCGGCGGCCAACGAGTACCTCAACAAGTGGGCCCAGCGCGCGGCGGTCCGCTGGCCGGATTGCCGGGTCGTATCGTTCAACTGGGGCCCCTGGGCCGGCGGCATGGTGGACTCGGCGCTCCGGACGGTCTTCGAGAAGGAAGGGCTGGGACTGATTCCGACCGAGCTGGGGGCACAGCTCGTGGTCGATGAGATCCGCGCCGAGCATTCCGGGCCCGGTCCGGTGGAGGTCGTCGTTCTGGCCGGGGATTTGCCGGCGGCGCCGATCGCGGTCCCGGCGGAGCATCGCGTCGCGGAGGCGCCGACGCCCGTCGCGCCGGCCGCCCAGAGGCTCGAGACGGTCCATCGTCGACGGGTGGATGTGTCGTCCATGCCCGTACTGGCTGACCACGTAATCGACGGCCGGCCGGTCGTGCCGATGGCGATTCTGCTCGAGTGGTGCGCCGAGGGAGCGCTCCAGCGCAACCCCGGCCTCGTGGTGTGCGGCGTCGACGACCTGCGGTTGTTCAAGGGGCTGGTGCTGGGCGACGGCGAGCGAGACGGGGTGACGCTCGAGGTCGGCGCGGGCAAGTGCCTGCGGGAGGGCGATACCTATCGCGTGCCCGTCGAGCTGCGCAGCGTCACGCCGGAAGGGCGCGAGTCGTTGCACTGCCGGGCGAATGTCCTGCTGGCGGCGCGGCATCCCGCGCCGCCTCGCCGCGCCGAAGGGCTTCAACTTCCGCCTTGCGGCTGGGAGGTCGACCGCATCTACACGAAGACCCTGTTCCACGGCCCGGCGATGCAGGGAATTCAGGCGGTGGAGGGAGCGGGCGAGCGCGGGATCACCGGGCAGGTGCTCACCGCACCGTCGCCGTCGCGGTGGGTCGACCGGCCGCTGCGCTCGCGGTGGATTACCGACCCGCTGGCGATCGACTGCGCCTTCCAGCTCGTGGTGCTCTGGACACACGAGCAGCTTGGCGCCAGCTCGTTGCCGACGGCGGTCGGGCGCTACCGTCAGTACCGGCCCGACTTCGGCGGCCGGCAGGTCCGGGTCGCGGCCGAGATTCGTGAGGCGAGCCCGTCGCGGGCGGTGGCCGATATCCAGATTCTGGACGCCCGCGGCGAGGTCGTGGCCAGCATCGAGTCGTACGAGTGTGTGGTGGATGCCTCGCTCGCCCGGGCATTCCGCCGCAATCGCCTGGTTGACTCCATCCCCGTGAACGCGAGCTGAGCGATGGCTTTCGATCTTCCATCGAGCCGTAGAGCCATCGCGATCGTCGGGATGGGCGGGATCTTCGCCGGCTCGGACTGTCCCGACCGGCTGTGGGCGAACGTCCTTGCCGGTCGGGACCTCACTCGCGAG
Source organism: Planctomycetales bacterium (assembly GCA_027452145.1). GTDB lineage: Bacteria > Planctomycetota > Planctomycetia > Isosphaerales > Isosphaeraceae > JAKAUH01. The sequence goes on along the minus strand of DAIDHB010000096.1, from coordinate 30,235 downwards.
GTCCCGCGCGATCGCTGGCCTGTCGATTCCGGCGAGGTGCTCGACACCCGGATCGCCGAGCCGGACCGGGTCTACACCACGCGCGGCGGGTTCGTCGATCCCGTGCGGTTCGACCCACGGGGCACGCGGCTCGACCCTGATTTTATCGAGCAGCTCGACCCGATGTTCCACCTGACCCTGTGCGCGGCGTCGCAGGCGTGGAACGACGCGGCCACAGGCTCGCTCGACCGAGGCCGGACGGGCGTGATTCTCGGCAACATCCTGTTGCCAACCCAGGCCGCCTCGTCGGTGTCGCTGGATTTGCTCGGAAACGAGTTCGAGCGGGCGCTCGGGCTTGCCGCGCGAGAGGAACGACGGTTTCATCCGGCCGACCTCCATCTGGCCGGGATGTCGGCCGCGATCGTCGCCGAGGCGTTCGGCCTGGGGGGCGTCGCTTACGCGCTCGACGCGGCCTGCGGATCGTCGCTGTATGCCCTGAAGCTGGCCTCGGACGAGCTGATCGCCGGGCGGGCCGACGCGATGATCGCCGGCGGCGTCTCGCGGCCCGACTCGCTCTACACGCAGATGGGTTTCTGCCAGCTTCGGGCCCTGTCGCCGAAGGGCCGCGCGGCGCCGCTGGATGCCGGTGCCGACGGATTGATCGTCGGCGAGGGCGCCGGCATGTTCGTGCTGATGCGGCTGGCCGACGCGGTGCGAGACGGCCATCGCATTCACGGCGTGATCGCCGGGATCGGCCTGTCGAACGACGGTCAGGGCGACCTGATGGCTCCCGATCGCGACGGGCAGCTCCGGGCGATGCGGGGGGCCTATGAACAGGCGGGCTGGGACCCGCGCGATGTCGACCTGATCGAATGCCACGCCACCGGGACGCCGCGGGGCGATGCTGTCGAGATCGCGAGCCTGACGGCGCTGTGGGAGCACGGGGAAGGTCGGCCCGGGGAGTGCGTGATCGGCTCGGTGAAGGGGAACATCGGACACCCGCTGACAGCCGCCGGCGCGGCCGGGCTGATCAAGGTCCTGATGGCGATGAGGCACCAGACCTTCCCCCCGACGGCGAATATCGACCGTCCGTGTGTCGGCCTGGAATCCGGAGAGACGCCGTTCCGGGTGCTGGGCGCCTCGGAGCCCTGGCCGGCACGCGGACCCGGCCGGCCTCGCCGTGCGGCGATCAGCGGATTCGGCTTCGGCGGCGTGAATGCCCACGTCCTGGTCGAAGAATGGGTGCCATCGAGGGTGAACTCGGCGGTGGTGCCGGTGACCGAGCGGCCGCATGGTTCGGCTCCTTCCTCGGCTGGGGAAGGCTGTCCGATCGCCATCGTCGGCCTGGGGATTCAGCTCGGGCAGGGGCGCGGTTCCGATGTGCTGGGCGACCTTGTCCTGGGCGAGCCCGTTTCGAGCGGCGGCCGGCGGCTCCGGACGCTGGAATTCGAGGCGGGCGAGTTCCGCATCCCGCCCCGGGAGCTTGCGGCGATGCTGCCCCAGCAGTCGCTGATGCTGCGAGTGGCCGGCGACGCGATCCAGGGCGCGGGCTGGGACGCGGGGCTCGGTCCGAGGACGGCCGTGGTGATCGGGACGGGGCTCGACCTGAACACGACGAACTTCTACCTGCGGTGGTCGATCGCGGACAGCGCCCGGCGCTGGAATGACGAGCTGGACCTGGGACTATCCCACGACGAGTTGGCCTCGTGGGCCGGCGAGCTGCGCGAGGCCGCGGGCCCGGCGCTCTCCGCGGACCGGACGATGGGCTCGCTGGGCGGGGTGGTCGCCAGCCGGGTCGCCCGCGAGCTCCGCATTGGCGGGCCCAGTCTCTCGGTGTCGTGCGACGAGACCTCGGGCCTCCAGGCGGCGGCGATCGCGGTCGACTGGCTTCGCCGGGGCGAGGTCGACGCCGCGATCGTCGGGGCGATCGACCTGGCCGGCGATCCCCGCGCGGCGCTCGCGCGGCAGCATCTCGGCGGCTCCCCCGACGATGGCGAGGATGCCGCGGTCTGCCTGGTCCTTCGCCGGCTCGATGACGCGATCCGTGAGGATCGGCGGATCCTCGCCGTCATTCACCGGGTCGACTCGACCGCGGGCGCTCCGAGCTCGATTCCGGGGCCGGCCGGAGCGGCAACCGGGCTGCTCGAGGTTGTCCGGATCGTGGCTTGCCTCCACGATGAGGTCAGGCCGGATGGAGTCTGGCCCCAGGGTGTGCATGTGCCGGCGCAGCTCTTCCTAAGGGCACCGGGCGATCCGCCGTTGCGACTCGATGTCGTCAACACGAACCAGGCGCGGCGCTTGACGCGGGTCGAGGTTGCGGAAAGACCCCGAGGAGCGCGTCCAGAATTGCAGGCGAGCGAGCGCCTGGTCTCGGTGGATCGGCTTCGCCGCTCCGGCCTGTTCGCAATCGAGGGGCATTCGCCCGACTCCCTGCGGGAGCGGATCGACGAGCTCGCAGCCCTGGCTCGCGACGCTTCGGGATTGAGGGTCCACGACCTGGCGCGTCGATGGTGGCGACTCCATCCGGGCGACCATCGGCAGCCGATAGGCCTCGCGGTCGTCGCCGACGGGATTGACGCTCTCGAACGCCTGCTGGACGCCGCCCGGTCGGCCATTCGCGCGGGCCGGACCGATGCAAGCCGGTGCGAGGGAGGCACTGTTTACCTGCCGCAACCGGGCCAGCCGCGCGGCGTGGCGTTCGTCTATCCGGGGCTCGGTAACTTCTTCGCAGGCATGGGGCGAGAGCTGGGGCTGCTTTGGCCCGAGGTCGTGCGCCGGCAGGAGCGCGAGAGCCGTCGCCTGCACGATCAGCTCCCGCCGGAGGTCTGGTGGGGCGGCGGCGACCTGCCGCGCTTCGCCGATCATCGAACCCCGATCCTGGGCCAGGTGGCCGTCGGCAGCCAGGTGACGGATATCTTGCGATCGCTCGGGATCGTTCCGGACACGGCGATCGGCTACAGCATGGGCGAATCGGCCGCTCTCGTGGCGCTTCGGGCGTGGAGCGACCGCGACGAGCTGGCGGGACGGCTGCTCTCCTCGCGCCTCTTCGCCACGGAGCTCTCGGGGACCTGCGAGGCCGCGAGGCGAGCGTGGGGCCTGCCTGCCGACCGTGCTGCGGACTGGGCCGCGGGAATCGTACCGCGAGCGATCGAGGACGTGCGCACGGCGATCGAGGCCTCCCGATTGACCAGGGTCTATTCGCTGATTCGCAACACCCGGGATGAGACGGTGATCGGCGGCGAGCGCGGCGAGGTCGTCGAGCTGGTGCGCCGGATCGGATGTCCGTGGCTGGAGCTGCCGGCGGTCGGCACGGTCCATTGCGAGATCGGGCGGTCCGTGAAATCCGAGTACCGCGAGCTGCACGACGTCGCGACCGCCGCGCCCGAGGGCATCGCGTTTTACAGCGGTGTGACCGCCAGCCGTTATGCGCTGGACCGATCGACGGCGGCCGACGCGATTGCGGCCCAGGCGACCCGTCCGATCGACTTCGCGGGGACCGTTGAGGCCGCCTACGCCGATGGCGTCGGGCTATTCATCGAGGCAGGCCCCGGAAGTTCCTGCACGCGGCTGATCGGCCGCATCCTCGGGGAGCGGCCGCACACGGCCGTTTCGGCGTGCCGGCCGGACCGGGACGCGTACGGGGCGGTCCTGGATGTGCTCGCCGCCTCGGTCGCTGCGCGACGGCCGGTCGACCTCTCTACGATCTATGGGCCGCCCGACGCGGAGGCGCCCGGAACCGATGCGCGGCCGCGGCCGGTCGTGCGCGTCGCGATCGGGCCCGGCGAATTCCATGTAACCCCCCTGCCCTCGCGCCGGAAGGCGCCGGCGAAGGCCACGGTGCCCAGCATGCTCCAGCTCAACGGAACTCATCGGATCGAAGCCGAGGATCAGTCCGCCATGGCGCAGGCCGGGGACGACCTCCCAGCGGTGGTTCTGCCCGGCCTCGCCGGACGGGTGGCCGCCGCCGAACAGGCCCGGATCGAGGCCCATCGCGCGTATCTGAAACTGGCGGAGGACGCCGCCGACCTCATCGGCCGGCAGATCGCGAAACAGCTCGACCTGATCGCCCGGGCTGGCTCGGTATCATCGGCACAGGACGAAGAGATCGACTCGAGGGAGCCGGTGGATGACGACTTTACGGTGCTCCTGGACGCCTCGCCCGTGCTCCACGATCGCCGGCAATGTCTCGAGCTGGCCGTTGGCTCGGTCGCCGCGGTGTTTGGGCCCGAGTTCGCCGAGGTCGACCGGCTGCCGACGCGGGTCCGGCTGCCCGACGAGCCGTTGATGTTCGTCGACCGGATCACCGCGCTGGAGGGTCGGCCGCGCTCGATGGCCGAGGGGCGGATCGTCACCGAGCACGACGTGCGGCCGGGCGCCTGGTACGTGGAGGGCGGCCGCGTGGCGCCCTGCGTCGCGATGGAGGCCGGCCAGGCCGATCTCGTGCTGAGCGGATACCTGGGCGTCGATTTTCTGACGCAGGGCCAGTCCGTCTACCGCCTGCTGGATGCCACTGTCACCTTCCACCGACGGCTGCCCGTGGTCGGCGACGTCCTGCGCTATGATATCCGGATCACGAAGTTCTTCCGCCAGGGGACGACGATCCTGTTCCGCTTCGAGTACGATGCCACCGTGGCGGGCGAGCCGTTGATCACGATGCGGGACGGCTGTGCCGGCTTCTTCACGGCCGAGGAACTCGCCTCCGGCAAGGGGATCACGCCTGCTCGGCTCGACTCGCGACGGGCCGCGTCGTTCGCGATCGATCGGCCGGACGACCTGGTGCCGGCGTCGTCGTCGCCGTCGCGCCTTGACGAGGCGGCGGTGGAGGCGCTGCGCCGGGGCGAGCTGGGCGCGGTCTTCGGCGCCCCGTTCGATCGCCTGCGGCTAGCGGAAGTTGTCGGACTTCCCGGCGGACTGATGGCGATGCTCCGGCGCGTCGAGGTGCTCGACCCCTCGGGCGGTCCGGCCGGGCTCGGCCTGATTCGGGCCGAGGCCGACGTGCGGCCGGGCGACTGGTACATGGTGTGCCACTTCGTAGACGACCGGGTCATGCCGGGGACTCTGATGTACGAGTGCTGCCTGCATTCGCTGCGGATCCTGATGATGCGGCTGGGCTGGGTCGGCTCGAGGGAGAAGGCGGCCTTCGAGCCCGTCCCCGGCGTGGCCAACCGCCTGAAATGTCGCGGCCAGATCACCGAATCGACCCGCCGGGTGACCTACGAGGTCGCGATCAAGGAGCGAGGCTATCGGCCCGAGCCTTACGCGATCGCCGATGCCCTGATCATCGCCGACGGCCGGCCGATCGTCTCGGTCACCGACCTGGCGCTCCAGTTATCCGGGACGCGGCGCGAGGAGCTGGAAACCCTCTGGGCCGACTCTCGCCAGATGCAGCCCTCCGTCCGCTGAAAACCGAATTCGTGGTCCATCCCGCCTCCGGATCGATCGACTGAGCATTCCATCGCATCATGAATTATAGCAAGGTTTACATTGACGCCATCGGCTACGAGATCGCGCCGGTGGTGGTGACGTCGCTGGAGCTGGAGCGGCAGCTTGCCGGGGTGTACTCGGCGCTCCACCTGGGCGAGGGGCAGCTCGAGGCCCTGACCGGGATCGCCGAGCGGCGGTGGTGGGAGGACGGGCATCGCCTGTCGGACGGTGCGATCGCGGCCGGGCGTCGGGCGCTCGAGGCGGCCGATTTGCGTGCCGACCAGCTCGACGTTTTGATCTACGGCGCCGTCTGCCGCGAGTACTTCGAGCCGGCGACGGCCTGCCGGGTTGCGGCGTCGCTGGGCGTCGGCCCGGAGGCCGCGGTGTACGACGTGAGCAACGCCTGCCTGGGGCTGCTCAACGGGGTGCTCGAGATCGCCAACCGGATCGAGTGGGGCCAGGCGCGGGCCGGGATGGTGGTCGCCTGCGAGGCGTCGCGCGAGATCAACGAGATCGTGATCGGCCAGTTGCTTCAGAACCCGACGATGGAGTTCTTCAAGACGTCGCTCGCGACGCTCACGGGCGGGTCCGGTGCCGCGGCTGTGCTGCTGACGGATGGATCGTTCGGCGGCGGCGAGGCGCGGAAGCTCAAGGGCGGCGTCTGGCGCACGGCGCCCGAGTTCCACGACCTGTGCCGCTGGGGCATCGACGCGGTCGGCTCGAACGGGTCGCGGTCCTACCAGCAATTCACCGCGACGGACGCGGCGGCCGTGCTGTCCAACGGCGTCGAGCTGGGCACGAAGACCTGGCGGGCCTTTTTGCAGGAACTGGGCTGGTCGGCCGACGCCGTCGACAAGGTGATCTGCCACCAGGTGGGCACGTCGCACCGCGACACGATCCTCCGCCTGCTGGGCATCCCCGAGACGAAGGATTTCCCCACGTTCCCGTACCTGGGCAACATGGGCACGGTCTCGCTGCCGCTGACCGCGGGCCTGGCCGAGGACCGCGGTTTCCTCGAGCGGGGCGACCGGGTCGCCTTCCTGGGGATCGGCAGCGGGCTCAACTGCATGATGCTCGGACTCGACTGGTAGTCCGCCCAACGGAGCGACCCGACGATGAACCGAATCTTGCAGCAATTCCTGGCCGATCACCCGGGTCGCGACTTCGACCGCGACGGGCTGCGGCTGCATTACCTCGACGAGGGCGCGGGCGAGCCGGTGGTGATGCTCCACGGCAATCCGACCTGGTCGTTCTACTACCGGCACCTGGTCGACGACCTGCGCGAGGAGTACCGGGTGATCGTCCCCGATCACATCGGATGCGGGCTCTCGGACAAGCCGGATGACTCGCGATACAACTACACGCTCAACTCGCGAGTGGACGACCTGGAGGCGCTGCTCGACGGGCTGGGCCTCGACCGCGATTTGACCCTGGTGCTGCACGACTGGGGCGGGATCATCGGGATGACCTACGCGGCCCGGTATCCCGAGCGGATCGCACGGCTGGTCGTCACCAACACGGCGGCATTCCAAAAGCCGGCCGGGAAGTCGTTTCCGTCGGCCCTGTCGCTGTTTCGCGACTCGCCCGTCGGCGCCTGGCTGGCGCGGGGGATGAACCTGTTCGTCCGCGGGACGAGCTGGATCGGCTGCAAGACGCGGCGGCTGCCCGGGGATATCCGCGCAGCCTACGCGGCCCCCTATGATTCCTGGGAGCACCGGATCGCCATTCACCGGTTCGTCCAGGACATCCCGCTCCGGCCCGGCGATCGGTCGTTCGCCCTGATCTCGTGGCTCGAGGGGCGGCTGCCGCTGCTCCGGGGCGTTCCGATGATGATCGCCTGGGGCCTGCTCGACTTTGTCTTCGACGAGCCGGTGCTGGACGAGTGGGTGCGACGGTTCCCGGATGCCGAGGTCCATCGGTTTCCCGAGGCCGGGCACCTTCTGTTGGAGGACGTGCCGGAGGCCGTCAATCCGCTGGTCCGCTCGTTCCTGCTGGCCCATCCCCTGGCGCTGGAGGTCGCGCATTGACCCCGACATTCGCGAGGACGGATTCGCCGAACATCGCCCGATGGCTCGCCGAGGCGGCCGGCCGGCAGCCGGATACCCCGGCGGTCCATGACCCGGCGCGTCGGGGACGAAATGCCGGGTCCCTGGGCGCCGGGCTGACCTACCGTCAGCTCGACGAAATCAGCGACGAGATCGCCCTGGGGCTCAGGGCGATCGGCATCGTGCCCCGGACGCGCGCGGTGCTGATGGTCGGGCCGGGCGTGGAGCTTTTTGCGCTGGTGTTCGGCGTCCTGAAGGCCGGGATCGTGCCCGTGCTGATCGACCCGGGGATCGGCCCGCGCAACCTGAAACAGTGCTGCGGCGAGGCCCGGCCCGAGGTCTTCATCGGCATCCCGAAGGCGATCGCGGCCGGGCTGGTGCTCGGCTGGGGACGCGCGACCGTCCGGCGCCGGATCGTCGTCGGTGACGGCCTGCTGGGCCGCTCGCTGCCCGCGGTCCCGCTCGCCGCCGTGGTGCGGCTGGGTCGCGAGGCGCACGAGCGACGGCCTGCCGGCCCGGTCGATTTCGAACCGCTCGCACCCGACGAACCGGCCGCGATCCTGTTCACCAGTGGCAGCACCGGCCCGCCCAAGGGGGCGGTGTACACGCACCGGATCCTCGACGCGCAGGTGTCCATGATCCGCGCCATGTTCGGCATCCGGCCGGGCGAGGTGGATCTCTGCACGTTCCCCCTGTTCGCCCTGTTCGCGCCGGCGCTCGGGATGTCGGCCATCGTCCCCGAGATGGACCCGACGCGGCCGGCCCGGGCCAATCCCGAGCGGATCGTCGGTGCCATCAACGCATTTGGCGTGACCAACCTGTTCGGCTCGCCGGCTCTGTTGCGGCAGCTCGTGCGGGGCGAGGGCGATCGCCTGGAGCGGCTGCCTGGCCTCAGGCGGGTGGTCTCGGCCGGCGCACCGGTTCCGGCGCGAACGATCGAGCGGATGGCTTCTCGGCTTTCGCCACCAGCGCAGGTGCATACCGTGTACGGAGCGACCGAGGCCCTGCCGGTCGCCTCGATCGGCAGCGACGAGATCCTGGGCGAGACGCGGCACGCCACCGACCGGGGCCTCGGCGTCTGCGTGGGGCTGCCGGTCGAGGGGATCGAGGTGAGAATCATCCGCATCGACGACGGGCCGATCCCCGAGTGGTCCGACGAATGGCTCGTCCCGCCGGGCACGATCGGCGAGATCGTCGTCTCCGGGCCGGTCGTCACGCGCGAATACTTCGAGCGCCCCGAGGCTACAGCGCAGGCGAAGATCGTGGACCGCCGTCGCGAGGGCGTCCTGCATCGCATGGGCGACCTGGGCTATCTCGATGATCGCGGCCGGATCTGGTTCTGCGGCCGCAAGGCTCATCGCGTGATCCTGGCCGACGAGACGCTGTTCACGATCCCCTGCGAGGCGATCTTCAACACGCATCCGGATGTCCACCGCTCGGCGCTGGTGGGCGTCGAGGTCGGCGGCGAAAGGATACCGGTGATCTGCATCGAGACGGTGCGGCGGCTCACACAAGGGGAGCGGGACCGGCTGCGCGGCGAGTTGCTCGGGCACGCCGCCGGGTTCGCCCACACGCGGCGGATTCGCACGCTGCTCTTTCATCCGTCGTTCCCGGTGGATATCCGCCACAATTCCAAGATCTTTCGCGAGAAGCTCGCCGACTGGGCCGGCAGGAGGGTGTCGTGAGCGAGGCGAGCGGGGCGCTGGGCCGCGTGCTGGTGACGGGCGGCGGGGGATTCCTGGGAACGGGCATCATTCGCCTGCTGCACGCCCGCGGGCTCCCGGTACGCAGCCTCTCGCGGCGGCATTATTCCCACCTGGAGACGATGGGCATCGAACAGGTCGCGGGCGATGTGGCCGACGCATCGGCCGTTTCGCGCGCGGTCGAGGGATGCCAGACCGTTTTTCACACCGCCGCGAAGGCGGGGCTCTGGGGACCCGAGGACGAGTATCGCCGGGCCAATGTCGACGGCACTCGCAACGTCGTCGAGGCGTGCCTCGCCGCCGGGGCGCCTCGGCTGGTCTACACCAGCTCGCCGAGCGTGGTGTTCAACGGCCAGGACCTCGCCGGTGCCGACGAATCGGCGCCGTATTCCGGCCGGTTCGAGGCGGCGTATCCCGAGACGAAGGCAATCGCCGAGCAGCTCGTCCTGGCCGCCAATTCCGACCGCCTGGCGACCGTGTCGTTGCGCCCGCACCTGATCTGGGGACCCGGCGACAACAACCTGCTGCCCCGCATCATCGCGCGGGCGCGGAGCGGCCGGTTGCGCAGGATCGGCCGCAAGAACGCCCTGATCGACCCGGTGTATATCGATAACGCCGCGGAGGGCCACGTCCTGGCCGCCGATCGGCTGATCCCCGGCTCGCCGGTGGCCGGGAAGGCGTATTTCCTCACCCAGGGCGAGACGATCGCCGTGTGGGATATGATCGATGCCCTGTTGAAGGCCGCACACATGGATCCGGTGCGGCGGACGATCAGCCGGCCGCTCGCCCTGGTCGGCGCGGGGAGCCTCGAGGCGTTCTATCGCCTCTCGGGCCGCGGCGGCGAGCCGCCGATGACCCGGTTCCTGGCCCGGCAGCTCTCGACGACGCACTGGTTCCGCATCGACGCCGCCCGCCGCGATTTCGGCTACGAGCCGCGCGTCAGCATCGCCCAGGGGCTCGCGCGGCTCGAGCGGTGGCTCCATGGCGGCGAAGGGGATTAAGAAATGGCCGACTCGTCGCCGAACCTCGTCGTCCTGGCCGGCCCGAACGGCGCCGGGAAGTCGACGGCGGCGTCGGCGATCCTAAGGGACGCCCTCGGTGTCGATGAGTTCGTCAACGCCGATGTCATTGCTCGGGGGCTATCAGGTTTCGAGCCCGAGCGTGCCGGACTGGCGGCGGGGCGGATCATGCTCGCGCGAGTGAAGGAGCTGGCACGGCGGCGGGTGAGCTTCGCGTTCGAGACCACGCTGGCCAGCCGATCGTTTGCGCCCTGGATCGCGGGACTGATCCGGGACGGGTATCAGTTCCATCTGGTCTTTCTCTGGCTACCGCATCCGGATCTCGCCGTGGCCCGGGTGGCCGCGAGGGTTCGAGATGGCGGGCATGACGTACCCGAGGCGACGATCCGCCGGCGCTATGAGGCGGGGTTCAGGAACTTCTTCGAGCTCTATCAGCCGATGGCACGCACCTGGAAACTCTGCGATAATTCCGAGGCATCCCGGGTGCGGCTCATCGCCGCTGGAGAATACGAATTCGTTACCGAGGTCGCGGACTCGCTGACGTGGGAGCGGATTCAGAAAGGCTCACACCATGAAGGTTGAAAAGAGCGAAGAACTGAAATCGCTCATGCTCGAGACCGACCTGGTGGAGCAGGCGATTCACAGGGCGGCCGTCCGGGCTATTGATCGCCACAAGCGCCTCGGCCAGCCCATCGTCGTCTGGCGCGAGGGCAAGGTCGTCTGGATCCCGGCCGAGGAGATCGAGGTCCCCCGAGAGGACGTCGGGTCGTAATGCGGGCACCCGGCGGCGCGACGGAGCGAGAACGATGAGTCGATCAGTCTACGCCGTCGCCACGATGGATACGAAGGGGCACGAGCTAGCGTACGTCGCCGGGCGGCTGCGAGCGGCCGGCATCCGGGTCGTGACCGTGGACGTCGGGACGCTGGAGCCGCCGGTCGAGCCGCCCGACGTGAGTCGCGAGGCGGTCGTGAGCTGTCATCCGACTGCTTCAGGCCGATCGGCGGCGCTCGGCCGCTCGGACCGGGGCGTGGCGATCACCGCCATGAGCGAGGCCCTCACGGGCTTCCTCGTCGGCGAGCACCGGGCCGGGAAGGTCGCCGGCGTGATCGGCATCGGCGGCAGCGGCAATACGGCGCTTCTGGCGCCGGCCATGCAGGCGCTGCCGGTGGGCATGCCCAAACTGATGGTCTCGACAATCGCTAGCGGGAATGTCGCGCCCTACGTCGGCTCCAGCGACATCTTCATGCTCTACCCGGTCGTCGACGTCGCAGGGATCAATGCCGTCTCGCGACGCGTCCTCGGCAACGCGGCGCACGCGATGGCCGGGATGGTCGCGCACGCAATTCCCACCGCCGGCGAGAAGCAGACCGTCGCGATGACGATGTTCGGCGTGACAACGCCCTGCGTCACGGCCGTCCGCGAGGCGCTCGAGGCCCGCGGATTCGACGCCCTGGTCTTCCACGCCACGGGGACGGGCGGACGCGCGATGGAAAAGCTCGTCGAGGCCGGGCTGGTCCAGGGTGTGCTGGATATTACCACCACCGAGGTCGCCGACGAGGTCGTCGGCGGCATCCTGCCTGCCGGCCCGGCGCGGTTCGAGGCGATCCTCCGGGCGAGGGTGCCCTACGTGCTCAGCCTGGGGGCGCTCGACATGGTCAACTTCGGCGCGATCGGCACGGTCCCCGTCGCGTTCCGGCAGCGCAAACTTCACGTCCACAATGCCCAGGCGACCTTGATGCGCACGACGCCCGACGAGAACCGCCGTATCGCCCGCTGGATCGCCGCGAAGCTCAACCGGGCCGAGGCCCCGTTCACCTTGCTCGTCCCCGAGGGCGGCGTCTCGGCCCTCGACGCGCCCGGAGGGGCGTTTTTCGACCCCGAGGCCGACGCGGCGCTCATCGACGAGCTGGAATCGGCGATCGAACCACGACCCGGCCGCTCGATCCGGCGATTGCCCTGGAACATCAACGACCCCGCCTTCGCCCAGGCCCTGGTCGCGGCCTATCTCGAGCTGGACCCGAAGGCGGCAAGCCCAACCCACGAGGAATCTCGGTAATGGCGGAATCACGCGCGGCGATCGTGGAGCGTCTTCGGAAGAAGGTCGCCTCGGGCCGGCCGATCATCGGCGGCGGGGCTGGGACCGGCATCAGCGCCAAGTGCGAGGAGGCTGGCGGCATCGACCTGATCGTTATTTACAACTCGGGCCGGTTCCGCATGGCGGGCCGCGGGTCGATGGCCGGGTTGATGCCTTATGGCAACGCCAACGCGATCGTCAAGGAGATGGCACGCGAGGTCCTCACGGCCGTGCGCCAGACGCCCGTGCTGGCGGGCGTGTGCGCGTCGGATCCGTTCATGCTTCGCGACCATTTCCTCCGCGAGCTGAAGGACATGGGCTTTGCCGGCATCCAGAATTTCCCCACGGTCGGCCTGATCGACGGGATGTTCCGCGCCAACCTCGAGGAGACCGGCATGGGCTTCGGCCTGGAGATCGACCTGATCGCCGCGGCGCACCGGCTCGACATGCTCACGACGCCGTATGCCTTTGATCCCGAGCAATCGAGGCTGCTGGCGGAGGCCGGCGCCGACGTCGTCGTGGCGCACATGGGCCTGACCACCAAGGGGACCATCGGCGCGAAGACCGCGAAGACGCTCGATGACTGCGTGGGCGAGGTTGCCGCGATCGCCGAGGCGGGCAAGGCGGTAAGGTCCGACCTGCTGGTCCTCTGCCACGGCGGCCCGATCGCGGATCCGGCCGATGCGCAGTCGATCCTGGACCGGGTGCCGGGCGTGGATGGCTTCTATGGGGCCAGCTCGATGGAGCGGCTGCCGACCGAGATCGCCATCGCGCGACAGGTGAGCGAGTTCGTGGGGCTTAGCTTGAAGGGGAACCGCTAGGATTCCCGCATTACGGGCCGGGGGCGCCGGGTTGACTCCGGGTTCGGGCCGGGAGCCGCGGGGCCCGGAGCGCCGTCTCCAACCAGTAGGCCCGGAGCGTCGAGACGAGCACGAGATAGTGCGCGAATTCGGCCGGCTTGGCGATGTAGGTGTTCGCGCCGGCCTGGTAGGTCTGGATCACATCCTCGTCGCGGCACGAGGTCGTCAGGACGACGACCGGCAGGACCCGCAGCCGGCTGTCGTTCTTGATCCGGGCGAGCACCTGGTGGCCGTCGATGCCGGGCAGGTTGAGGTCCAGGAGGATCAGGTCGGGCGTTCGGTCCGGCGCGGCGCCGTCGTCGAGCAGGCCGTGGAGGTAATCGAGGGCTTGCCGGCCGTCGGTGACGACGGTGAGCCGGTGCGGGACCGCGCCCTCGCGGAGGGCCCGCTCGATGATCCTCGCATCGGCGCGGCTGTCCTCGATCAGCAGGATGTGGAGTTCACCGGCTGCCGTGCTCATCGGCGGGGACCTGGGTCCTTTGTTCTTCGGGTTCGGCCTGGGCCGGCACGTTGCTCGGGGACCGGGGCGGGCGATTCAGGCGGAAGAAGAAGGTTGCACCCCGCCCGGGTTCGCTCTCGACCCAGATCGATCCGCCGTGGGCCCGCACGATCTTGCTACAGATGGCCAGGCCGGCGCCGGTGCCCTCGTATTCCTCGCGCGTGTGCAGGCGACGGAAGAGCTGGAAGATCGAGGCATGGAACTCGGGATCGATGCCGATCCCGTTGTCCTGCACGGCGATGACGGCCTCGCGCTCAGGGTCGACGAGCTGGCCGGAGGATTCGGACCGCGACGGCGCGGCGACCTGCCGCACCTCGACCACGGGCCGATCGCTCGAATTGTATTTTAGGCCATTTGTGATGAGATTTGCCAGTAGCTGGCCCAGACGGTCGCGGTCGCCCCAGACGACGGGCAACGGCGAGGCGATCCGGACCTCGGCGTCCTTGTCCCGGATCAACTCACCGAGATCGGTCCGGATCGTCGAGGCCAGGTCGTCCAGGTTGACCGGGTGGAATTCGCCGATAACCTTGCCGGCCCGCGAGAGGGTGAGCATCCCCAGGATCATCGCCCTCATCCGCCGGGAGGCGTCGACCAGGTAGCGGACAAATTCCTGCCCCTCGCCATCGAGCTGGTCGCCGTAGTCCTTGAGGAGGAAGTCGGAGAATGCGATGAGCGTCCGCAGGGGCTCCTGAAGGTCGTGCGAGACGACGTGGGCGAACTCGTCGAGCTCCTGATTCTTGCGAATCAGCTCGTCGTTGGCCTGGGCCAGCCAGCGATTCTTCTCGTGGAGCTCGGTCTCGAGGGCCTGGAGCTCGCGATTGACCAGCCGGAGCCGTTCGTTGGCCAGGGTCAGCTCGCGGGTGCGGATCCGCAGCGCCCGCTCGGCGCGGACCTTCGGGGTGATGTCGGCGACGTGGCAGCGTAGGTGCATCGCGCGCTGGTTCGTCCCGTAGCGAGCGCCGGCGTTGATCTCGATCGACTTCAGCTTCCCCCGTGCGTTTCGGATGCGGAGCACGAGTCCCAGCGCCTCGCCGCGCTCGAGGGCCTGGAGGAACGTCTCGTGCGCGAGCCCGCGGTCGTCGGGATGGACGATTTCGAGGAACGACTTCTCGCGGAGCTCCGAGAGATTCCAGCCCAGGAATTCCTGTTCGGCCGGGCTGGACTCGATCCATCGCCAGGTCTCGGGGGCGAGCCGGTTGACCATGTCGGTCGTCGAGTAATCGCCGGAGAGCTGGTGGCTCGCGACGGAGGTCCCGTCGCTCGTCGGGGAGGCGAAGAGCCCGCTTCGGGTCATCAGGGCTTCCTGGGCGGCCGGCTGGGGATTGGCCGAGGAGCCGCGGGCCGCGGCGGCGGCCGCCTGCTGGGCGGCCTCGTAGAGTGCGGTGACCTCGACGGCGAGGAAGCCGAGGGCCGAGGGGAACTCGCGGGAGGGATGCGACAGGCCCGACTTGCGGGCGGACCGGAGGGCCAGCGCCAGGTCCCGGATGGGCCGATACCAGCGGGTGAACTCCGCACGCTGCCAGGCGAAGAAGGTGAGCCCCGCGGCGCAGAAGCCCGCCAGCGCCAGCATCAGGCCCTCAAGTTGCCGGAGCCGAGAGATCGCCACCGCCAGGAGCGTCAGCCAGATCACGCTGACCATGGCCGGGGCGATCCATCGGCCGGGACGCCGGAGCCGCGCCTGGGTCCGAGGATGGCTCGACGGCCGATTCAACCGGCTTCTCCCGAGATTTCCCCGCCGCCGGCCTGTCCCTGGCCTTCGGTGGCCTCCGCTTCGGGAAGCCAGATCGTGAAGGTGGCGCCGCCGTCGGGATTGTTATGTGCCGTGATCCGCCCGGACTGCTCCCTGACGATCTGGGCGGCCAGGTAAAGCCCGTACCCGGTGCCTTCCTCGCGCGTGGTGAAGAACGGCTCGAAGATCCGCTCCAGGAAGGCTTCGGGGATTCCCGTCCCCTGGTCGAGAACCTCGATCGTGACCCACGAACCCTCGTCATCGCGCGAGATGCCGGTCCGCACGAGGATGCGGCCCTTCTGCCCGCCCCGCGCGATCGACTCGCGGGCGTTGCCCAGCACGTTGAGCAGGACCTGCATCAGCCTGCCGGCGTCACCTCGCACCGGCGGGAGCGGCCGTTCGCATTCCTGGTCGACCGGGACGGCCCTGTCCCCGGGCGGCATCCCCTTCACGAACAGGTCCACCGCCTCCCGCACCACGGCCGCCGGGTCGATGAGCCGCATCTCGCCGGACGAGTCGCGGACGGCCGCCATCAGGTGATCGAGCCGGACCTGGAGCAGCCGCGTGCTCCGGATGATCGAGTCGATCCACTGGGCCGGTTCGCCCTCGGCCCCGGCGTCCATCTTCAGGAGTTCGGCATTACCGCGGATCACCGACAGGGGGCCCCGGATCTCGTGCACGATCCCCGTCAGCAGGCGGCCGACCTGCGCAAGCTGCTGATTGAGCATCGCCAGCCCCGAGATCTGGCGGAATTCGATCAGCCGCTTCACCCGGCCCAGGATGATCTCGCTCGCCGAGTCCTTCGCGACATAGTCGTCGGCCCCGGCGTCCAGGCCGGCCACGACGTCCCGGTCGTCGTGCCGCACGGTCAGCATCAGCACCGGCACGTTCGAGATCTCGCGCTCCGACCGCACCGCCCGGCAGACGTCGAATCCGCTCATGTCGGGGAGATTGACGTCCAGGATGACGACATGCGGCCGGAGCTGGCGGGCCTGGTGGATGGCCTCCTGGCCGCGAGCGACCTCGTGGACGGCGTACCCGGCGCGGGACAGGATCGTCCTCAACAACGCCCGATCGGCCGAGCTGTCGTCCACGATCAAGACCGTTCCGTTCATCGTCCGCCGCTCCGCAGCCCTATCGGGGCGATTCCGCCGATCCCGATTCAACGGTATAATATGGGCAGGCTCCCGTACAGTGACAATTGCACCGGACTCGACGGCCGGACGATTTCCGGGGCGCAGGCGTCGCATGGCGAGCGACCCGGACGAAGGCTTTCCGGCCGTCTTCACAGGAAGATCTCTCACCGCGATGTCTACCACGGCCACGCTCGGGCCCGCCACCGGCACCACCCCCCTGCCCTTCGAGCCCTACCGCGATCGTTCGGACGACGAATTGCGCACGCGCATCCGGGAGATCAAGGAGGAGCTGGGCGATGCCCTGTTGATCCTCGGCCACCACTACCAGCAGGACGAGGTGATCCAGTTCGCCGACCTCCGGGGCGATAGCTACAAGCTCAGCCAGCTCGCCGCCCAGAGCCAGTCCTGCCGGTCGATCGTCTTCTGCGGCGTTCACTTCATGGCCGAGACCGCCGACGTCCTGTCGCGCGACGAGGTCGCTGTGTATTTGCCCGACCTCGCCGCCGGTTGCAGCATGGCCGACATGGCCGATCTGGAATCGGTCGAGGCGGCCTGGCAGGATCTCTCGGAGCTGATCGACACTGAGGATATCACCCCGGTCACCTACATCAATTCCTCGGCCGACCTGAAGGCGTTCTGCGGCCGGCATGGCGGGATCGTCTGCACCAGCTCCAACGCCCGCGCCGTGCTCGATTGGGCGTTCGCCCGGCGCGGTCGCGTGCTGTTCTTCCCCGATCAGCACCTCGGCCGCAACACGGCCCGCAAGATGGGTGTGCCGCTCGAGCAGATGCCCGTCTGGGATCCCCGGCTGCCCCTGGGCGGCAACACGGCCGATGCGATCCGGTCGAGCCGGGTTCTCCTCTGGCGCGGCCACTGCTCGGTCCACCAGATGTTCCGGCCCGAGCATGTCGCACAGTTTCGCCAGCGCTTCCCCGGCAGCCGTATCCTCGTCCACCCCGAATGCACGATGAAGGTTGTCGACGCCGCAGACCTCGTCGGCTCGACCGAGTTCATCATCAAGACCGTCGAGCAGGCCCCCGCCGGCTCGATCTGGGGCATCGGCACCGAGCTCCATCTCGTGAACCGCCTCGCACACGAGCACCCCGATCAGGCCATCCACTTCCTGTCGCCGATGGTCTGCATGTGCGCCACCATGTATCGGATCGACCTGCCGCACCTCGCGTGGTGCCTGGAGAACCTGGCACGGAATACGCCGGTGAACCGCATCCGGGTGGATCCGGAGACGGCCCACTGGTCCCGCGTGGCCCTTCAGCGGATGCTGGAGGTGAATTGACGCGGCGGGGGCCAGGTTTTGCTTCGGTGGTGGCATCACAGCGAGTCGAAGACCATGGCAGTGAAGACGAAGGCGATGCCGACGACCTCGGCGAACGACGTCGAGTTGATCGTCCATGCGGGGCACTGGAACCCGTTCTCGATCCTGGGGCTGCACGAGGCGCCCGGCGAGGGGAATGCGAGTCGGTCGTGGATCGTGCGGGCGTTCCTGCCCGAGGGACGGGCGGCCTGGGTCGTCGACCTGGCCGGGGGCGAGCCGGGCAAGCCGGTGCCGATGGAACGAATCCATCCCGACGGGCTGTTCACGGCGGTCTTCACCGGCCGGACGGCGGCCTTCCCCTATCGCCTGCGCGTCGAGAACCACGAGGGCCATTCCTGGGAGTTCGTCGACCCGTATGCGCTCGGGCCGGTGCTGACGGATTTCGACCTGCACCTGCTCTCGGAAGGCACCCATTACCGCAACTACGAGCGTCTGGGGGCCCATATCCGCGAGCACGAGGGGTTCCGGGGCGTTCATTTCGCCGTCTGGGCCCCGAATGCGCAGCGGGTGAGCGTCGTCGGGAACTTCAACCACTGGGACGGCCGTCGCCACCCGATGCGCAGCCGAGGGTCGAGCGGCATCTGGGAGATCTTCATCCCGGACCTCGGGCAGGGCGAGGTCTACAAGTACGAGATCAAGAGCCAGCAGAATGGCTATCTCGTCGAGAAATCCGACCCCTATGGTTTCGCGGCGGAGCTACGCCCGAGGACTGAGTCCATCGTCTGGGATATCGGCCGCTTTCGCTGGAAAGACGACGAATGGATGACGCACCGGGCCGAAAAGCAGGGGCTCGACCGGCCGGTGGCGATCTATGAGGTCCACCTGGGCTCGTGGAAGCGGAAAGGCGAGGACGGCGGCGGGTTCCTCAGCTATCGCGAGCTGGCCGAGCAACTGGCGGCTCATCTGGAGCACACCAACTTCACCCACATCGAGCTCCTGCCGATCACGGAGCATCCGTTCGACGGGAGCTGGGGGTATCAGCCGGTCGGCTACTTCGCGCCCACCTCGCGGCACGGGACGCCCGACGACTTCGCGTATTTCGTCGATTACCTCCATGCGCGCGGCTACGGAGTGATCCTTGACTGGGTGCCAGCCCACTTCCCTAGCGACGTCCACGGCCTGGGTTATTTCGACGGTACCCACCTTTACGAGCACTCCGACCCGAGGCTTGGCGAGCACCGCGACTGGGGCACCAAGATCTTCAACTACGGCCGGCCCGAGGTGCGCAACTTCCTGCTCGGCAACGCGCTCTTCTGGCTGGACCGCTACCACCTCGACGGCCTGCGGGTCGATGCGGTGGCCTCGATGCTGTATCTCGACTACTCGCGGAAAGCGGGGGAGTGGATTCCCAATGTCCACGGCGGCAACGAGAACCTCGAGGCGATCGACTTCCTCAAGCGGCTCAACGAGCTTTGCCACCGCGAGCACCCCGGGATCCTGACGGTGGCCGAGGAATCGACGAGCTGGTCGGGGGTCTCGCGGCCGACGTACCTCGGCGGCCTGGGTTTCAGCCTCAAGTGGAACATGGGCTGGATGAACGACACCCTCCGCTACATGGCGAAGGACCCCGTTTATCGCAAGTACGAGCACGGGGCGCTGACCTTCAGCATGATCTACGCCTTCACCGAGAACTTCATCCTGCCGCTGTCGCACGACGAGGTCGTCCACGGCAAGGGATCGCTGCTGGACAAGATGCCGGGCGACCTCTGGCAGAAGTTCGCCAATCTCCGGCTGCTGTATGGTTACATGTACGGCCACCCCGGGAAGAAGCTGCTTTTCATGGGGAGCGAGATCGCCCAGTGGCGCGAGTGGGGCCACGACACCAGCCTCGACTGGCACCTGCTCCAGTGGCGCGATCACCAGGGAATCCTCCAGCTCATTCGCGACCTCAATGCGCTCTACCGCGATCAGCCGGCCTTGCACCAGGTCGACTTCGATTGGCAGGGGTATGAGTGGCTCGAGCTGCACGACTGGGAGAACAGCACCGTGGCCTTCCTGCGGCGGGCGCGCGACCCGCGGGACGCCGTCGTGGTCGTGTGCAACTTCACCCCGGTCGTCCGCGAGAATTACCGGATCGGCGTCCCGTCGGGCGGATACTACCGCGAGCTGCTCAACACGGATGCCGAATTCTACGGCGGCTCGAACGTCGGCAATCACGGGGGAGCGTGGGCGATCCCCGGCGAGCACGCCGGCCGGCCGTTTCACCTGTCATTGCGGGTGCCCCCGCTGGGCGCGGTGTTCCTCAAGGTGCCGACGTCGTCGTGAACTTCATGACCCGATCGACCGTCCATGGACGGTAACCGGGTGCTCATTCCGGTCCCGGACTTCACACCTCCTGGAAGTCATCCAGCGGGACGACTGGCCGTCCCTGCACGGGCTTTCCGGCCGGGGCAGGCGCGGTACGTGGGGCCGCCGAGCGGAGCACCTGCGGGATGACTTCGTCGATGGAGACGTCCCAGGTGACGTGGCCGATGGCGACGGTCGCGGTCTTCTTGCGAGGATCGACCTTGACCAGCCGGCCCGGACGATCGTAGCCAAGCCGCGGGACGACGACGCGATCGCCGGGCTGGAGCCTGGCCCGGGCCTCGGCGATCGTCTCGAGCTGGCGGGTCTCGTCCTGGAGGTCGGCGAGCCGGCGGGCGAGGGCCTCGCGCGTGCGCTCGGCCTCGGCCTGGGCGCGCAGGGCCTGCTCTCGGGCCGTCTCGGCCTCCTTCCGCATCTGCTGGAGGATCTCGAGCTCGGGGATCTCGCCGCTCCGCCGCTCCGCCCGGTATCCCTCGGCGCGGGCGATCAGGTGTTCGGCCAGCTTGAGGTGGCGGGCGATCTTGAGCGCGTTGGACTGTCCGATATCGCCGATGTGGAGGCGGTACTTCGGCTGGAGGGTTTCGTCGTCGAACTCGACGGCGGCGTTCTCGGCTCCCGGTGTCGAGAGGGCGTAGGTCTTCAGGTCGCCGATGTGCGTGGTGACGATCGCGCGGCTGCCGATCGCCGTGAGCTCGTCGAGGATCGATCGCCCGAGCGCGGCCCCGTCGGCCGGATCCGTCCCGGCTCCCATCTCGTCGAGCAGGACCAGCGACCGCTCGGTTGCCTTTCCGAGGATTTCGCCAATCCGACGGATATGCGACGAAAAGGTCGAGAGGGACTGCTCAAGGCTTTGCTCGTCGCCGATGTCGGCGAGGATGTCGTCGAAGACGGGGAAATCCGAGCCCTCGTCGGCCGGGACGTGCAGCCCGGACTGGGCCATCATCGCGAGCAGCCCGACGGTCTTGAGCGCCACGGTCTTGCCGCCGGTATTCGGGCCGGTGATGACCAGGAGATGGAAGCGCAGCCCCAGATTCACGTCGATGGGCACGACGGACCGGGGCTCGGCCTTCGCGGGCGGCGGGGCAACGGGTGGCGTCTCGGCCGCCGGTGTTTCGCGGGCCGAATCCTCCACCTCGCCGTTGGGTCGGACGATCGCGGGATCCTCGCGAAAAAGGGCCTCGAGCAGGGGATGTCGCGCACCGCGGAGCACCAGGCGCCCCTCGTTGTTGATCCGGGGTGCCGTCATCTGATAGTCGATCGCCAGCCGGGCCTGCGCATGGAGGAGGTCGAGCTCCGCCATGATCTCGAGCGTGGCGAGCAGGCTGTCGGCCACCTGGCCCACCTGGGCGCTGAGCCATCGGAGGATGCGGCGGACCTCCTTGGCCTCGCGCGCCCGCAGGAATGAGAGCTGGGCCGACCGTTCGCCGATCGCCCGGGGCTCGATGTAGACGGTCTCGTTGCTGGCGCTGGTGCGGAGCACCGCGCCCTCGATCTCGCCGCGGTGGTCCTTCGACACCGGGAGCACGTAGTGATGTCCCACCATGGTGAAGTTGGGGAAGCGCAGGCCGCGCCGGACCTCGGCCGAGCGGAGCATGCCCCGCAAGGTTTCCTGGATACGCTCCTCGACCTGGGCGATCTCGCGCCGGAGCGCCGAAAGACGCCGGCTGGCGGTGTCGAGGACCCGTGCGCGGCTGTCCAGACAGCCGTCGATGGCCGAGACCAGGCCCGAGAACTCGCCGACCCCGCGTCGGAGCGAGCCCAGCCGGGGGAACTGGTCGCCGATCCGGTTCAGCCAGCGGTCGAGCTCGCCGATCGCCCGGAGGGTCTCGGCGGTCTCCGCGAGCTCCTCGGCCTCGAGCGGGCTGCCGACCTGCGTGCGCCGGACCAGCCCGCGGATGTCGTGCAGTCCGCCGAAGGAGGGCCGGACGCCGGCGCGGATCGCCTCGACCATCTCGGTCGTGAGCGACTGCCGGTCGTGGATGGCCCCCGGGTCGACGCCCGGCTCGAGGCCCGAGGCGCCGGCCTTCCCCAGCGAGCACGCCGCGCGCGCCGCGATGAGCGATCGGATCTTGTCGAACTCAAGGAGTTCCAGGGTATGGCGATCCATGGATTCACATTAACGGCTGAATCAGGTGATCGAGGCGCAGGCCGCCGGGGCGTACGGCGCGCCCCTTTTCGACACTTGCGGCCCGCTCGCGGTTCGTCCCCGATGCGGAGCAAACCAGCATCTTAACCCCGGGCGCGGCCGGGACGACAGGCCGGCAGCCTCGGCGCATGAGGTCGCACGCCATCGAACAATCGCAACGGACGTGCCGCCGCATCTCAGCGCGGGCCGGGCGACTGGGCTGGTGCGTTCCCGGCTGCGACGGCCGGCTTCGCGGCCTGCTGGAGCTCGGGCTTGAGCGCCCGACGCCAGTCCTCGGGGCGATTGCCCGGGTCCTTTTCGGTGATGTACTTGAGGGCGCGATAGGACTGAAGCCGGATGGCGGGGTCCTCGTTCTCCATCCCCTCGATCAGGACGTCGTAGATCCGAGGATCGCGCGATTTAAGCGCCGCGATCCCCTCGATCGCGGCGATCCGGCAATCCTCGAGCTGGTCGGTGTTCATGATCCGCACCAGGGTCATGGCGTCCTCCGACGATCCGACCCGGCCGAGAGCCCGATAGGCCTCGACGCGCAGCATCGGCTCGGCGTTCGCGTTGTTCACCACCTTCGCGACAGCGTTGCGCGCCCGGGGATCCCCGAGCCGTCCCAGGCTCCGGATGATCACCATCCGCGTCGCCATGGGCTCGCGGCCTTCCTCGAGCTTGGTGACGAGCGTCCGGATCGCCTCCGACTTTTCCTCGTCGTCGTCATACCGCTCGGACTCGCCGAGCCTGGCGTAGGCGATGTATCGCAGATTTGGATCGGGGTTGGATTTGGCGTGGCGCAGGAAGCTCCTCGGCGTGGTGCCGATGTACGTCGAGCAGCCAGCGCAAGCGATCACGAGCGCGGTGACCAGCGGCCTCAGACGACCCTGGCGTCGAGATTTTCGAGGCGACTCGACATCCATGTCTGAGTGACCCGCTCCTGGCAAGGACGTGGAATTTGTCGCGTCTGCCCTTTCCGTACCACCCGGGGAGATGACCGAGGTCGGGATCCATCCCGTCGGTCGAGTGGTCGATCAGCCGCGGTTCGCGGCCGAGAGGGACTGAACGCCGGGCGGGATCTTATCCGGCACTGGCGGATCCGCCAAGTCGACCTGAGCCGCGAGCGAGAGGAAAGGAGCCGACGGAGGACGTTGCGATCGATCGGAGGAGGTTCGGCCGGGGAAGAAGTGACCGCCGTCCCCCGGAGGCGCCGAGGGGCGAACCCGGGGGACGGCGGGCGTACCGTGCGGTCCACCTCGATCAGGCCGGGGCGACGACCGACGGAGTGACGGTTGCCTCCGGCGCGGCGGGGGGGCTGGGGATGCTCGGGGCGGCGGCCGCGGGGACGTGCTTCGCGCCAGCCTTGGTGGCCAGGTAGCGGGCGGCGCCGTCGACCTTCTTGCCCCGCTTGATCAGCTTCTTCTTGAGGAGCGACTCCAGGATCTTGGCCTCTCCCTTGCCGGCCGCGTAGCCCGCCTCGGGAGCCTGCTGGACGGCGCCCAGGACGCGGGTCTGGGCATCGGACAGCTTCACCGTGCCAGTCTTGCTGGCGACGGCCTTCTTCGCAGGCGCCTTCTTGGCAGGTGCCTTCTTGGCGGCGGGCGCCTTCTTGGCGGCAGGCGCCTTCTTGGTGGTCGTGGTCTTCTTGGTTGCCGCGGCCTTCTTGGTGCTTGCGGCCTTCGGCGTGCTGCTGGTCTTCGGTGTCGAGGCTTTCTTCACCGCCATCGGTCTCACCTCACTCCAAGACATCTACGCTTGAGTCCGACCGGCATGAGTCAACCGGTCCCTTCGTCAATTCATACCAGTTCTTCATGCTTTTGGAAGAGATCCTTTGGTGCGAATCGCCTTTTTTTCTCGTATTTTCGGGAGGATTCGGGACGATCGGCGAACTCGATGGCCGTTAAGTTATGATATTGATAATTCGGGATGTGTAAATTACAGTGATGACTACCGACGAAATCCCGAGGGTTTTCACGATTTTTTCGCGATGACCTCGGGTTCGACGTCGGCCTCGTCGAATTCCGAGGAGCGGCGCACCGCCCGCGCGTCGGGTCGGGAGTGGGCGCGGCGTCCGGAGGCTCTCGGAGGCAGAAGCGGCCCGCATCGAGGGGGTGGTCGGAATCGTCCAGCCTGTCCGCGGCCCCGCCTCGGGGGCGATCCGAGAGCGACTTGATGCGGGGGGCGGCGTCATCGCGAAGTCGGGACGACGGCCTCTCCGCATCGCGAGGAAGGTATACTCGTCTCGACCCCTGTCGGGCAATCCCCATCTCCCTTGCAATGGCGATGGGAATCGGGCAAAATACCTGAACAAAGTATCAGAAGCCATCGGCCTGCGGGAAAGGACGGTCGTAGCGATGCTGACGAAGATCCGGGGCATCGTCGAGGCAGTCGCCGACGAGGCGGTGACCTTGCGAGTCGACCCGTTCGAGATCGAGGTGCTGATCCCGGAGCACACGCGCCGGACGATCCAGTCCCGGCTCGGCGAGCCGATGGAACTGCACACGCTGTTCTACATCGAGGGCGGGGGGATGGTGGGCCGGATGATCCCGCGGCTGATCGGCTTCCTCTCGCCGATCGATCGCGAGTTCTTCGACGTCTTCTGCTCGGTCGACGGCGTCGGCGTGCGGAAGGCGCTGCGGGCGATGGTGCGGCCGGTGCGCGAGCTGGCGCGGATGATCCAGGATCAGGACGTGAAGCTGCTCGCGACCTTCCCGGGCATCGGCGAGGCCACGGCCGAGCGGATCGTCGCCAAGCTCCGCCGCAAGGTCGGCAAGTACGCGCTGATCGTCGGCCAGGACTCGACCTCGACGGCCACGGCCGCCCAGGCCAACGGCGCACCCGAGAACGCCGAGCCCGACGTGATCCGCGACACTTATGCCGCCTTGCTGTCGGTCGGCCATTCCGAGAGCCAGGCCCGGGCGGCGATCGACCGCGCCCTCGCCGGGAAGAAGAAGTTCAAGTCCGTGGCCGATATGATCGAAGCGATCTACCAGCAGAGCCGATGAACCCCGACGGTGCGGGCCGGGCACCGAGCCAGTCTTGAGGGACCGACCGATGCGCGAGGCGATCATTCGAGGGACACCGGATCGCGATGACAACGGGCCCGAAAGGGGCGGCCCGTCTCCGGACGCGGCGCGTGCCGAGCTGCCCGTCGACCCCGACGAGAAGCTGCGTCCCCAGCGGCTCCAGGAGATCGTCGGCCAGCGCGGGGTCGCCGAGCGGCTGGCGATCAGCCTCGAGGCCGCCCGCAAACGAGGCGAGCCCCTGCCCCATATCCTGTTCGACGGCCCGCCGGGGCTGGGCAAGACGACGTTTGCCACCGTGCTGCACAACGAGCTGGGGGTCGAGCTGAACATCACCAGCGGGGCGGCGCTCGACAAGAAGATGGACGTGATGCCCTACCTGACCAACGCGGCCGAGGGCTCCATCCTCTTCATCGACGAGATCCACCGCCTGCCGAGCGCCGTCGAGGAGTTCATCTACCCGGTCATGGAGGACTTCCGGGTGGACGTCGTCCTCGGCGAGGGGATGTCGGCCCGGACGATCAACCTGCCGCTCAAGAAGTTCACGATCATCGGCGCCACGACGCGGAGCGGGATGCTCTCGGCCCCGCTCCGTGAGCGCTTCGGCATCCACGAGCACCTGGAGTTCTACGACACCGACGACCTGGCGATGATCATCACCACCAACGCGGCGAAGCTGCGTGCCACGATCGTCCAGGAGGCCGCCTGGGAGCTGGCCGCCCGCAGCCGGGGGACGCCGCGGATCGCAAACGCCCGCCTGCGATGGGTTCGCGACTACTCGCTCGCCCGCGCCGACGGGCACATCAGCCTGTCGGTCGCCCGCGACGCACTCGACATGCAGGAGGTCGACGCTGAGGGGCTCGACCGGCAGGATCGTCGCTATCTGGAGACCCTGATCCGGGTATTCAACGGCGGCCCGACCGGCGTCGAAGCCCTCTCGGCAACGATGAGCGTGGCCGTCGACACCCTCAAGGACGAGGTCGAGCCCTATCTGTTGCGGCGGGAATACGTCGTCCGGACGCCCCGCGGCCGACAGGCCACCGCGGCCGCCTACCTGCATCTCGGGCTCCCCGCGCCACCGCCGGTCCAGGAGGAATTTCCCCTGTTCGACCCCCAGCGCCGGCTATTTGAATAGGTCGTCCGTCGTCCCGCGATCGGCGAGCGGTCGTGTGGCCCGGATCAGCCGATCGCGGACAGCCAGCCACTCCGGCCGGTCGGGAGGCATGACCACGACGATCCCGGCCGGTTGCATCGCGTCGCAATGGTGCAGAACGTCATACAGCCGGCGCGAGGCGGTCGCGGGCGATTCCAGGACGAAGCAGGCTCTGGCGCGGTCGGTGTCCGGAGCTTCGGCCGGCCCGACGAGGATCAACGCCAGGGGGTCGAGCGAGGCGGGCAATCCGGCCAGCTCGCCGGTGGAATCGATCCGATAGGCCGGGGTCCGAGGCGCGTAGTGGATAGCCAGTTGGCCGGGGCTCAGCGGGCGCTCCGCCGCGGCGCCCGCCGACAGAGCGGTCACGCGACTGCCCCCCAACGCCGCCTCGATCTCGGCGATCGCGATCGGACCCGGCCGCAGCAGGTGGGGAGACGCACCCGACAGGTCGAGCACCGTCGACTCGAGGCCTAGCGCCGTCGGCCCGCTGTCGAGGATCAGGTCGACCCGGCCGTCGAGGTCGGCGAGGACGTGCTCGGCCCGGGTCGGCGAGATCCGGTTCGATCGGTTCGCGCTCGGGGCGGCGAGCGGCCGGCCGCACCGTTCGATCAGGCCGAGCGCCACCTTTTCCGCCGGGCACCGCAGGCCGACCGTCGATCGGCCGGCCGTCACGACGTCGGGGATGAGGGTTGACCGCGGCAGCACCATCGTCAGCGGGCCAGGCCAGAACCGCGATGCCAGGACGCTGGCCTCGTCCGGCCAGCCGGAGACGCACACGCGCGCCTGGTCAATTCCCGCCACGTGGACGATCAGCGGATTGATCGCGGGCCGTCCCTTGGCGGCGAAGATCCGCGCGACGGCGTCCGGCTCGGTCGCGATGGCGCCGAGGCCGTAGACGGTCTCGGTCGCGAATGCGACGAGTCCCTTTCGCGTCAGGATCTCGGCCGCCTCATCGAGGGCCGAAGGGTCGGGACGATCCGGATCGACGCGTATGACGCGCGTGCGCGGAGAGCCGGACATGACTGGTCCTCCGGGACGACGCAAGGTCCTCGGCCGTCAACTTGCCCGGCCGCCGCGTTCGGTGGGCCGATCCGAGCCGCCGGCGATGCGCTCCTCGTAGGCCGATCGGAGTCGCCCGTAATCCTGTTCCCGGCGGCGGTAGAGCCGACGGAGCGGCCTGGGTTCGTGCCGCGCCAGGGCGTAGGCGGTCAGGAGCGGCAGGGCGAGGGTCGAATCGGTGTAGCAGGTGACCGAATCGGGCAGCTTGTCGGGGTCGACCTTGCCCCAGGTCATGGCCTCGCTGGCGGTGGCTCCCGAGAGGCCGCCAGTGTCGGGCCGGGCGTCGGTAACCTGGAGGAAGTAGTCGTGACCGCTCTCGGCCAGGCCGAGGACCTCCTGGATCTGGGGCTCGGTCTGGAGGATGAAGTTCTTGGGGCTGCCGCCGCCGAGGATCAGCACGCCCGACTTGCCCCCCTCGCGCTTGGCGGCATACACGATCGCGGCCGTCTCGTTCACGTCGCGCAGGGTGTCGATCTGCATCCGGCCGCCCTTGAGGCTCACGGCCGCGAGGTTCATCCCGATCGAGCTGTCCGCCGGGCTGGAGGTGAAGATCGGCACGTCCGCCTCGTAGGCGGCGGCCAGGAGGCTCTGCGCGGGCCGGCCGAGGGCCTGGGCCCGTCCGTGGAGGTAGCGCCCGACCTCGTGGTGGAACTCAGCGGTCCCCATCGGCCGCGCAAAGGCCTCGTCGGCGATCAACTCGCGGTAGAAGGCATCCGTGTCGAGCAGCGTCGAGTAGTCGAAGACGATGTCGTAGATCCGGATGATGTCGTGCTGCCGGAGCTCGTAGTCGTCGAGGTTGGGGCGGCTCTGGTGCAGGGGCAGGTCGAGCGCGTAATGCGTGTCGTGGTACAGGTTCGCCCCGGTCGAGACGATCCAGTCGACGAAGCCGGCCCGGATCAGCGGGATCAGGCAGCTCATCCCCAGCCCGGCGGGCGTGAGCGCCCCAGAGAGCGTCAGCCCGACCGTGCAATCGGGCTGGAGGAGCTTCTGGGTGAAGACGCGGCACACCTCGCGGAGCCGGCCGGCATTGTAGCTGGAGAAGGCGCCGTCGACCAGGTCGGCGACCGTCTCGGAGCCAGTGACCGCCGGCGGCGCGATCCGATGCTGGCTGATCGTCTTCAGAAAATCTTCATTCATTGTGCAGGCGCCAGGACGTGGGGGGTTGTCGCTCGCCGCCGTCCCGACGGCTGCCGGCCGGCGGCGAGCGTGAGCGGAGGGGCGGGATCGTTCAGGGGAGGAGGATGGCGGCGGCCACGACGGTGGTCCAAAGCCCGTCCTTGTGGCCGACGGCGGTCTGGGTGATCTCCTTGGTCTTGTAGAAGACGTCGGCGATCTTCCAGATCTCTCGCTTCTCGTCCCAGGAGCTATTTGGGTTGAACTCGACCCCGAGGATCGTCGCGAGCATCTCGGCGGCGAGATCCTCGGCATAATCCGCGGCGGTCTTGGCCGTCTGGCCGTAGGCGTGGTGCTCGGATAGGTAACCGAAGAGGCTCCGGTCGCGGGGGATCGCCACGCCGACGCTGGCGGCGACAAGCCGGTTCGGCTCGGCCGTCGCGCTCTCGCTCATGACCACGTGGACGATCTGTCCGGGCTGGAGCTGCTTGAGGCCCTCGTCGACCGAGATTTCCTTGCAATTGGGCGGGAAGATGCTCGAGACGCGGACGAGGTTGTAGCAGGCGATCCGGGCGTCACGCAGTGCCAGCTCGAAGCTGGTCAACTTTTCGCGGTGCGTCCCGACGCCCTTCGTGAAGAACAATTTCGTGGGTACGTACATCTTGCGCCTGGCACCTCCGTGGCCGGCCGACCGAATCGCGTCGATCAGACCGGGCCTGGTTCTCCCGCCGTCAACAGCATGCGCCGCTGCGCGCCGCCCGAAACACAGACAGAATTATTATGGGATTCTCGACCGTGCATCAAGTCCACCCGCGCACCAAGTCCATCGGGAAGGAGGTGGAAGCGCCGCCGCCGCGAAAGAATTTACGGCTCCGGGAATTTGGTTCCTCGTCGGCCGCTGGTGAACTGGGGTAAACCAGATACCGGGCCCGCGGCGAAGACCGGGGCCCGACGAATGCGCTTCCAGTCGATGTCGACGACGGCTGGAGAACGACGAGGAGTTGCTGCCGAATTCGAGCCCAGAGGAACCCGGCCTGGAATCTTCGGGATCGGCTCGCCGACGCCGGGGGGAAGCGGAGAGAAGCGAAGCGAAGGGCAGGGAGGGCGAGAAGATTAGCGAGGATGACGGGGCTCGAACCCGCAACCTCCGGCGTGACAGGCCGGAGAATGCTCGATTCCTTGCCGCTCACGTACCTCGCCTTAACCCCACACCGCCAATGACTTACGGCAACTGTCCGCGAGCCTTTCTAGCGCGTGGGTCGTCTAGATTTTACGGTGTTTTGGCGCCGTTTCCAGTGGGTTCTCGGACATTCTCGGACAGGGTAGCAGCCATCCAACGTATCTCGCATTGTCAAAAACCGGCCATCTCTTCGACACTCCCCGATCCGACAACGGGCATCACTAGAAATGGGAAGGAGCCAGAGACCACGAGTTGGTCGTCCTGACCTTAGGCAGCTAGGATGGCGAGGAACGGAAGGCTTCAACCGGAGATTCTCATGCCTCTAATCGCACTGAGCCGAATGCCGCGAAGATAGTGATAACCTGTGCCCGATGAACGAGTTGTAGCGTCTTGAGCATGGGAGGGCCTCCCGGCACCCTGGTGGTTGGAAACGACCTTCAGAGCCACCGGAAGGAGCCCCCTCATGCCACCTC
>DAIDHB010000095.1 GCA_027452145.1 Planctomycetales bacterium | reverse complement strand
GCCCTGGACCCCGTGAAGCATGACGAACCCGCCGACGTTCGTGCTAGTAAAGAGCTGGCCATGGCGGTCGAAGTCGAGGCCCCACATGTTCCCCCCGCCCTCGCAGAACAGCTCGAATCGCCTCGTCCGCGGGTGGTAGCGCCAGACGCCCTGCTGGAACTCGATCCCGCGGATTCGGGCCGTCACCGTGCTCCCCTGGAGGCCGTAGAGCCAGCCGTCGGGTCCCCAGGTCAATGAGTTGGCCACCGAGTGGGCGTCCTCCATCCCGAAGCCGGTCAGGAGCACCTCGGGGTCGCCGTCGGGGCGGTCGTCCCGGTCGCGGTCCGGATAGAAGAGGAGGTAAGGGGCCTGGAGGACATAAACGCCCTCGGAGCCGAACGTCAGCCCGCTTGCCAGGTTCAGCCCGTTCACGAAGTCATGGGCCCGATCGGCCCGGCCGTCGCCGTCGTCGTCTTCCAGGATGGTGATCCGATCGCCGCCTTTTGGCCCGCGCGGGGGCGGCTCGGGGATGCGGTCGTAGACCGTCCGCGAGTACCGATCGACGGCGACGCGCTTCAGCCCGGCCGGGTTGGGGTACTGGAGATACTGGATGACCCAGAGCCGCCCGCGGTCGTCGAACTCGATCGCCACCGGCTGGCGGATCATCGGCTCGGCCGCGACGAGCCGGACCTCGAGGCCCGCAGCGACCGACATCTTCCCCGCGGCCAGTTCCGGCGGATATCCCTGCGCCCCGGCCGAACTGGCGGAGACAGCCGTGATGGTCAAACCGAGCAGGAGAAAGGTTGACGAAGGGATTCGCCTCTCCGGCTTCATGGCAGTCCCTCCTGTCGTCGATCGCGCGAACCGATGGCCATGGTGGTGCCCTCATCGGCCGCGATTGTGCCCCACCGTCATGGTGAAGTCGAGGCCCTGGCCGGTCGGGCTGAGATCAGGGCCGGCGTGCAGCCGTCCGTCGCTGCGGCCCGTTCTGGCGACTCGTCGGCCGGTCCGGTTCAGTCCAGTCCAGTCCAGTCCGCGCAATCGGCACCGACTGAGGTCCGAGCGACCCGGAACCCCGGCGGGGCCGGATGCCGACCTCACAAGTGCGAGGCCGGGGAAGCCGCATGCCCCGGCCCGCCTCCGCCCTGGCGGCGAGAACGGTCGTCAGCGATCCGTGATCCGGTCGGGAGTCGCCGGCGGGAGCGGCGGGCGGGACCGGGTGAATGAAAGGCGTCTCCGCTTCCCGGTCCGAGGGTTGATGCAAGGCGGGAGGTCGCTCGCGTCGGCGTCGGTGAGGGATGAGGCGGTCGAACGGCCCGTGGTGGATCGAAATCAGGGCGACGCAGCGCTCGGCGGCTCTACTGGCGCCGTTGTTTGACCCCGAATCGGCTCGGAGTGGCAGGGATACGGTCCCGAGTGGCAGGACACGGTCCCGAGAAGCAGTAATTCCGACACTCCTTGCCAAACATTACCTGGCCTGTCCTGGGCGAACCGGCGACGTGAGTCGCCGGGTGTGACTTCGCCCTTGAAGTCGGCCTACTGATCCTGCTTGCGCTGATGTATAAGTCAGGGCGCGGGCGAGGACGGACAGCCGTTGGCCGGGATGCCGGTCTCCATCGGCGGTACAGGCGTGGTCATGGACGGCCAGGGCGATACCCCGATCGCGGGCGTCCCGACGACCCCCATGCCGATCAGCGGGGGCGGGGCACTGTCCGGCGTCGAGTGCCGGCTGGCGCTGACGGCCCCGATCCGGCAATGGCTCGGGCATACCGTGTACACCGGCGTACGCAACCTCATTACCCGTGGCTTATTCGCCGGTCGGCTCCTGCCCCCTCCGTTTGAACAGACCCGCGGCCTTCATCATCTCCTGGATTGGGTCGCCGCGCTCCCTGAACTCTCGACGTGTGTCCTCTCGGCGCCGGCGTTCGCGGCGGCTCGACTCGTCGGCGTCGGCGCGCCAGTCGAGCTCGGCGCGGCCGGCCTCGGCGTTTTTGAGGAAGGCGAGGATCTCGTCATATTCGGCCGCCTTCGCCTCGCCGATGAACTCCCTCATGCGCTGGGCGTCGGCCTCCGCCACCTGGCGCGGAGTCAACCCGTTGGAGTTGGTCGCGCGCACGTCCGCGCCGTGCGCGATCAGGAACTTCGCCACGGCCCGCCAGCGATTCCCCGTGGCGACGTGCAGGGGCGAACGGCTCTGGGTCCCCGGCCGGAGACCCCGGCCGGTTATCTCCGCGCCCCGGGCTGTCAACAGCTCGAGCAGGTCGACCAGCTCGTCCTCGTAGTCGGAGCTGCGATCGAGCACCAGGTAAACCGGCTGCTCGTGGCCGGGTGGGTGCGCCTCGGCGCCCAGCTCCAGCAGGGCCGCGACCATCGCGCGCCGCGACGGTGCGTTCGACTTCAGGGCCACGTGGAGCGCGGTCTCGTCATGGCCCAGGAGTGGTCGATGCAGGTCGGCCCCGGCCGCAACCGCGGCGCGGGCCGCCTCGACATCGCCGGCCGCGATCGCCTGGCGAAGCCGTTTGTCCGCGTCCGAAGGCTCCAGCCTCGCGTCGCCGAAGCCGATCAGGTCGATCCGGAGATAGTCCTCGGGCTTGAACCGCTGGCGATCGAAGCCATGAACCTTGACGACCCCCTTGACATTCGCGGCCTTCATGGAGGGGAGGTAGGCGTCAAATTCCTTCACAAGCGCCTGCAAGGCATCGGCCTCCGACCGGTATGACCCGATCCAGTCCCCGGGCAGGCGGCTTCCGGCGAACAGGGTCTTCGTCTCCCAGTCGTCGGGATCATCATAGACCGCGACCACCTCGTCGATCTGGCCAGAGGTCGCGAATGTCACGAGGTTCTCCTCGCCTTCACGACACCCGAACGAGGTGGCGTTGGCCGTATCCTGGTGGCCCGTGCCAATCACCCGGAGGCCGGCCTGCCGGGCGATCTCGTCCGGCAATGCGTAGGACTCGAAACCCGGTAGCAGGTAGGCCCACGGCTGGCCCGGCAGGGCGACGAGCAGCGCCCACTTTCCGGAGGGGGTCGCAACCCGCCCCGCGTGCAGCTCCGCGCCCACATCGCGCCGGGCCGAGCCGATAACTCGGCGCTCGAGCAGGCGATCCACCAGCTCGTCGAGGTCAATCGGCCCGGTCCGGCCCGGCATCTGGACCAAGGTCATGAACCAGGAATCACCGCTGCCGCCCCCGAAGACGCCGCGCCGCTCCGAGATCGGGACATTCGGTCCCTTCGCCTTCGCCATGGTGAAAAACCCCGACCCCAGGACGGGAGCAGATGCCGGAGGCACGCCTGTCCGAACCCACCCGAAGTCGGGTGCCTGGACTCACCGTCAAGCCGCCAGCCGGGGCGCTATCTTCGAGCCCTCCTGTTCCCCTGTCAACGGGCTCGAGAGACCAGGAAGGCCCCAAAAGGAGGCCCCGAAAAGGACAGGGGTCCCAAAAGAAAGGCCCCAAGAAACGGGCCGGAATTCTTCCGCCAGCGTCGGTGGAATCGTCGTGTGTGCGAGCGACCATGGACGCACAGCGGAACGGAAAAGTGCCTGTGCTTTTGAAGTTAGCCCGGATATTTCATCCGACCTTGGGGAGCGGCAAACAGCAATATGATAACCATGCTTTGCTGTATTCGGTGCCTTCGGCCGTCCCCGCCGTGCTTTCGGCGCAAAGTTCCCCCTTACCCCCGTTACTCAGGAGCCT
>DAIDHB010000094.1 GCA_027452145.1 Planctomycetales bacterium | reverse complement strand
GACCCCGCGTGGCGGGGTCGCGGCCGGGAGGGGCGATCGAGAGGATTCCGTAATGTATCGCTGCGGTCTGGCCCGGGGGGCTGTCGCCCCCCGGCTACTTCCGATCGCCCCCTGACGGGGGCTCGGATGCCCGTCCAGGGGAGACTCTTGGCCGGCCCCTCTGTAAGCCACCTATCTGCAATGCGCTCGAATAGCGCACGGTAACCCAGGCGCCAGCGGCCGCGCCTATCTGCCGTTGATCGCGGAGTCCCGATCCGGGAGCGATGGACGCATCCGGGGCCGATGCCGGCCCTCGGCTCACTTACTTGTGCTTCTGCTTCTCGGAGCAGCGCTTGCAGCGGGCGGAGCGGCGGCGGACCTGCGCGCCGCACCACGAGCACCGATGGAACTTGGCCTGGCGGGACTTCTTCTTGCGGGGGCGGAATGGCACGGGGCACCTCGGAGCGACTGGCTCCATCCTGTCGGGCGACGCACCTGGGCGATCGCCCGCAACACGTCTGATCGATGCGGCATCCGGCGCGAGCCGCCGGATCGAGGACGACCAGTCTAACCGACCGGCCCCGGCCGATGCCAGAGGGTTTGGCGCACCAAAAAGGCAACCCGGCCAGGGCAGCCGGCGAGACCGGCACGTTTCGCGAGTCCCGACCGATCGCCGCGATCGGTCAATCCAGCTCCTCGCGCAGGCCGATCACGACCAGCCAGTGGATAACGAACGCGACGGCGACCGCGAGGCCCAGGATTCCGCCCGAGAAGACCGTCCCGCCTCGCAGCAGGGTCTCGGTGACGATGATCGCCACCGCGACCGGGAAGGCCAGCCAGACCGGCCACCGCGGGTGGACCGGTCGATAATGGTCCCACGCCTGGAGGATCGCTCCGAGCGCGAGGAACACCAGCGCCCCGATCAGCGCGAGGGCGGCGTTGTCCTCCCACGACATCCCGGCCAGCCAGATGGCTACCTTGTCCGAGACGACCTCGTCCTCCAGGGCCCACTCCTGGATCTTCAGGCAGACCCACGGAGTGACCATCAGCACAAGGAATCCGACGGCCGCGGCGAGCAGGTTGGGCAGGATCGGGACAAACGGCCGGGCCTGCGCGGCCGCCAGGGCGTCCCAGACCTCACGCGGGACCTCGGCCTCCTCTTCGGCCGATGCGCGTCCGATTGTCGGGTGCTGTGCGTCCATCGCGCCCTCGAATCCACGGCCCTGGCCGCGAGCACCCGACTCTCCTCATCGCCCGATCCCACGTGCTCGCCCCTGCCTTCGACGATTGTAATGGGTCGGCAACACCGCCGCCACCACGATCCCGGCGCCGGGCCATTGTGGAGCGGGCGGGACCGCACCACAATAAAACCTCATCCGGAGAACGAACGTCGGGAGGAGGCGTGATCGCGATGTCGAGCAAGCGGACGATCGGAGGGGCCTGGGCGGGACTGCTGATACTGGGCGCCGCCGCGATGGCCCAGGCACAGACGCCAGCACCGGCACCGGCACAGGCGCCGGCACCGGCACCGGCGCCGGCGGGGGGCGAATCGAAATCCGAGGGCAACGAACGGCTGCCGATGATCTCCGACCGCGCCCGGAAGGTCCACGCGGCGGGCATGCTGTTCGACGGGCACAACGACCTGCCCTGGCGGCTGCGGACCGAGGGCGATTTCGGGCTGAGGCGCCTCGACCTGTCCCGTCGGCTGGACTCGGGCCAGACCGACATCCCCCGGCTGCGCGAGGGGGGCGTCAAGGCGCAGTTCTGGTCGGTGTACATCCCCAGCGAGCATGCCAACCCGGCGCGGACGGTGACCGAGCAGATCGACCTGGTCAAGCGGATGGTCGAGCGCTATCCCGACGCCTTCGAGATGGCCTACACGGCGGACGACGTCGAGCGGATCGCGCGCTCGGGCAAGATCGCCTCGCTGATCGGCATCGAGGGGGGCGTGGCGATCGAGGACAGCCTGGCGCAGCTCCGCGCCTTTCATGCGCTGGGCGCGCGGTACATGACGCTCACCCACAACACGACGCTCGACTGGGCCGACGCGGCGACCGACTCGCCCCGGCACGACGGCCTGAGCCCCTTCGGCGAGCGGGTCGTCCGCGAGATGAACCGGCTGGGGATGCTGGTGGATATCTCGCACGTCTCGCCGGCCACGATGGCCGACGCCCTGCGGGTGTCGCAGGCACCGCTGATCGCCAGCCACTCGAGCGCGTACGCCCTCTGCCCGTCGCCGCGCAACGTGCCCGACGACATCCTCAGGGCCGTGAGGAAGAATGGCGGCGTGGTAATGGTGAATTTTTACTCGGGCTTCATCGTCCCGGAGGCCGGCAAGAAGACGCGAGCCGTCCTCCAGCAGATGCGGGCGAAGTACCCTGATCGCGCCGAGCGGATGAAGGCGCTCGACGCCTGGCGGAAGTCCGACGACGCCAGGTTCTCGCGGGGAAGCTATCGCGACGTCGCCGACCACATCGACCACATCGTCAAGGTGGCCGGCGTGGACCACGTCGGCATCGGCTCGGACTTCGACGGGATCTCGCAGTCGCCGATCGGTCTGGAGGACGTCGCGTGCTACCCGAGGCTGACGGACGAGCTCCTGCGCCGCGGATACTCCGAGGCCGACATCCACAAGATCCTCGGCGGCAACGCCCTCCGCGCCTTCCGCCAGGCCGGCCAGGTCGCCAAGCGGCTCCGTGCCACCACCCGGCCCGAGGTCGACGACATCCGGCCCGAGCCGCGGGGGTACTGACGAGCCCGAGGGATTCTGTCGTCGCGGCGGCCGCGGTCGTCAGGGCTTCTGGGGCTCTTCCGGCTTCTCGCGCTGCCTCGCGTCGGCGATCAGGTTTTCGAGCCGCGCGCGCTCGGCCATTGGAAGCTTGCGGTCGGCGTGGGGCATCAGGTCGTCGAGCCGCAGGGCCTCCTGGGCCTCCTTGACGGTGTCGCCGAACATCGAGACGCCCGCGCTGGCCTCGGCCAGCCGGGCGTGGAGCAGGGCGTTGGTCGGGTAGAGCGTCGACGCTAACCGCCACTCCTTGACGATCTCGGCGCCCAGGCGGACGGCCTCATCGGGCTGGAGATCGTCGCCGAGCCGCGCCATCAGCCCGCGGATCGTCTCGGCCCGCTGCTTGTGAAGCACCCACGAATTCGGGCTGCGCGGCAGCGAGACGGCCTTCTCCAGCAGCTCCGGGACCTTCTTCCACCGCTGGTCCTTCGCCCCCTTGTTGCGATACAGCCAGGCGTATTCGGCGAACCTCGCGTACGTCACCCAGGGCCGAGCGTAGTAGCGGTCGGCCCGGGTCGCCTGCAAATAGGCGTTCTCGGCGCGCTCGAAGTCGGGCGCGGCGGGCCGCATGGCTTCCTCGGCCGCGGCCAGCGCGGCCTCGGCGCGCCAGAAAGGCAGGTTCTGGCCGAAGAACACCCCGACGAGCGCGGCCCAGGCGGCCGATAGCACGATGGGCGGAATCCGGCTGTCCACCTCGCGGAGCCGGCCGCAAGATCGGTCCTCGCGCAGGTTCAGGCCGAGGGCCAGCGTCGCCCAGAAGGCCAGCGCCACGGTCGGAATCCCGATCCCTCCCGCCGCGAGCAGGTTCACCGCGACCGCCACGACCGCCCCGCCCAGCGCGACCGGCGCCAGCGTCCGGCTCGACCAGAGCGGCAGGATCGCGAGCGCGGCGACGAGCCAGCCGGCTCCCAGGATCAGCCACCGGGCGAACATGTCGCTCTCGAACAGGTTCATCATGCCGAGCGCAATCACCAGTGGCCAGCCCGCCCCGGCCGCGGCGATCAGCCACGACGTTCCCTGCGGTGGAGCGTCGTCTTCGTCGATGTCCCGTGAAGCACGTTTCGCCGAATCCCTGGGAGCTTGCGACCCGGTCTTCTCCGCCGGGTCGCCCGGCTCCTGGCCACGCGACCGCGCGAGGATGTTCCAGAGGCCGACCCCCAGCGCCACGCACAGCGCCAGGAACGCCCAGAAGCCGGCGATGGACCAGACCTCGAGGAACATGTCATGCGGGTCGAGGATCTCCTCGCTGGCCTGGGGCAGCTTGTAGAACAGATACGCCGCGCGGAAGTTTCCCGGGCCGACGCCCGGACGCATCACGGCGGCCTTCGCGGCTTCGAGGGGCTCGCGGGCGCCTCCGGTGATGATCTTCCAGGTCGCCTGCCAGTATTCCCACCGATAGCGGAGCGACAGGGTCGACTGGGTGAGGACCTCGCGATCGAGCCGCCCCGTCGCCAGGCCGACGGCGATGAGCCCGGCGACGACCAGCCCGCCGATCCCGGCCGCCCAGGCGATCCGCCGCGGCGGAATCTCGCGGATGAGCTGCCAGATGACGACGGCCAGCCCCGCCCCCAGGCCGATATACGCCGACCGGCTCTTGGTCAGGATCAGCACGACCACCAGGACCAGGACAATCGGCAGGGCAGACAGCAGCGCGCCCCAGGGTATTCCCTGGCCCTCGCGGCGACGCAATCCGCCGAGCCACGCGGCCGCCAGGACGACCAGCGGCCCGACCAGGAACCCGGCCAGCGAGTTGGCCAGCGCGAAGGTCGAGGTGATCTCGTTGGAGCCCAGCAACCGCCTCTCGAACGCGGCCTGCTGCGGCGTGCCCGGGATGATGCCCAGCTCGGGATGCCGCTGGACGAACAGCACCGGATTGCGCTGGTATTCCCGCTGGATCTGGGGGATTTCCACGCCCGACTGATAGCACCCGTACACCGAGACCGCGAAGGCGGTGGCCACCATCGCGGCGGCCAGGGTCGACGACTCGGCCCGGGTGCGCGGCAGGTTGCGCAACAGGATGTAGGCGGTTCCGAACCCGGCCCACTCCCACGCCAGGCTGATCGCCGGCCGATGGTCCAGGGCGGAATGGGCGCTCGCGGCGACGAATCCCATCAGCGCGACGACCGCCAGGTCGGTCCAGGAGAAGCGGAACCGGAACCGTCCGCCAATCATCCCGCCGACGATCGCCACGCCCGCGACGACCAGGAGCGCGAGGACCCAGAGAAGTCCGCCGCCGGCCCCTCGGTCCATGTCGGGCTCGCTGGTCGTGTAGGCGCGGGCGACGAGCAAGGCGACCGCGAGCGCGAGTGCCGCGCGGCGGGCGAGCTCGCCCATCCGGGCCAGCTCCGACGGATCCCGGCCGCTGAGCTCCGCCGGTCGGGGCGAGTCGGCCCGGCCGGGCTCCGGGGTCGATCCGGGTCGCCGCGCCCTCCCAGGGCCAGGAGTGCTCGATGACCTCGCCCCGCGTCTGGACATGGACTTACTCCGTACGGCTCGCCGAGATTTCCAGCACGGCCACGACGCCCAGCAGGCAGGCCGTCTGCGCCATCACCACCGCCGCGCCGGACCAGTCGAGCCGGTACAGCAGCAGGGCGCCGAGGCCGCCCGCCAGCGTCACAAGATCAATCGTCCAGACGGCCTGGGGCGGCGTCAAGCCGCGCGCCACCAGCCGGTGCGAGAAATGGCGGCGATCCGCCTGGAACGGGCTGCGCCCCTCGCTCAGCCGGATCAGAATCACCGAGCTCATGTCATAAAGCGGCACCGCCATCACCAGCAGCGGCGCCAGCACGCTGCACGGCGAATAGCCCTCGCGGGTGAAGGTGCCGACGACCGTCAGCGCGCCGAGCAGGAACCCCAGGAAGTTGCTGCCGGCGTCCCCCATGAACAGCCGCGCCGGGGCATGGTTGTGGACCAGGAACCCGCCGAGCGCACCGACCAGCACCAGCAGCACGGCCGGCACGAACCGGTCCCCGACGGCAACCTGGGCGGCGCAGAACAGGACCGCCGCGATCAGCCCGACGCTCGCCGCCAGGCCGTCCATGTTGTCGAGCATGTTGAAGGCGTTGGTCAGCCCGACGATCCAGAGCACGGTGAGCGTCCCGCCGATCAGCGGATGCGTGAATGGCCAGAATAGCGTGACCCGGATTCCCGAGGCCGCGAGCACGGTCGCGCAGCCGACCTGGATCCCCAGCCGCAGCCGCCAGTCGAGGTTCTTGAGGTCATCGATCAGCCCCATGACCATGATCGCGCTGGCCAGTCCGAAGATCTCGGCCAGCCCGCCCAGCCGGCTCAGGGCGCCGGTCGCGTGCCGGCCGAGCGGACCCGGCAGCCGGTCGCCGAGGACGGCCACGACGATCGTACCGGTCAGCAGGACGATCGCCATCGTCGCCCAGATGGCCAGCCCGCCGCCGAGCGGGGTCGGCTGGCGGTGCCCCTTGTGCCCCCCGGGCCGGTCGACCAGGCCCCACCTCGGCGCAACTCGGCGCGCCAGGCCGCCGAAGAGGGCGCTCAGGACGAACCCCGCCCCGACGAGGCCGACGACCGTGAGGCTCCAGATGATGACTTCGGTGGACAACGGCGGGATTCCGAGGGGATAAGACGGTGGTTCAAGGAGGGGACTGGCTCCGAGTCTTCGAGGTGCCCGTCCCCATTTTTGAACCGGCTCACTGGCCGGCGCGACCCCGGTCGCGGTGCGGCCACGGATACCACAGGCCGACGGTGACGCACGCGACGAACAGGGCGACGACCGAGATCATGACCGCGGCAATCACGATCCACTCGACCGGCCGGTCGGGCGGCCAGCCCGAGTTCGGGCCGCCGCGGACGACCGCCAGCATCAAGAACGGCCCGCCGAAGGTGCCGAGCGTCAGCAGGCCCAGCAGGATCATCGGCAGCCGGGCCAGCGGCGGCATCCGGCTCATGACGGCCTCGCCGCGGCCCGCGCCGCCCGACGCTCGGCACACCACTCGTCGTGCTGCCGCTTCCTGGCGGCGACCTCGTCGAGGGTGGACCGGTCGGCCGCATCGGCGGGCACTGTTCGGGCCTCGGTCTGGTCGCGCCACTTGACCTCGACCTGGCCGTCCTTGAGTCCGCGCTCGCCGATCACGATGCGAAGCGGGATACCGATCAGGTCGGCGTCCTTGAACTTGAACCCCGGCCGCTGGTCGCGGTCGTCGACCAGGACGTCCAGGCCGGCCGCCGAGAGCGCGGATTCGAGCGCCAGGGCCCGCTCCATCACCGCCGCGTTCTGGACCTGGAGCGGCACGATCAGCACGTGGTACGGCGCGATCGCCAGCGGCCAGACGATCCCGTTGGCGTCGTGCGACGCCTCGACGGCCGACGCGACGATCCGGTTGATCCCGATACCGTAGCAACCCATGATGATGTGCGTCTCGGCGCCCTTCTCGTCGAGATAGGTCGCGCCCATCGACTTCGAGTACTTCGTCCCCAGCTTGAAGACGTGGCCGATCTCCAGCCCCGACTTGCGCTCGAGAGCGCCGCCGCAGCGTGGGCAGGGGTCGCCGGCGTCGGCGTTGCGCAGGTCGTGGAGGGATTCGAGCGAGAAGTCGCGGCCCGGCACGACGCCCTTGAGATGGACGTCCACCGCGTTGCCGCCGACCACGACCGCCGGCATCGCGGCGATCGCCCGGTCGACGACCATCGGGATCCTGATGCCCACCGGTCCGAGGAAGCCCATCGGCGTCCCGGTGGCCTTCTCGATCGTGGCGGGGTCGGCCGGCTCGACGCTCGACGCGCCGATCGCCCGCCGGAACTTGGCCTCGTTCAGCTCGTGGTCGCCGCGCAACAGCGCTGCGGCCGGCTTGCCGTCGGCCAGGTAGACGAGCAGCTTGGCCGAGGTCTGTTCGGGGACGCCGAGGAACTCGCAGACCTCGCGGATCGTGCGCTTGCCGGGGGTCGCGACCGATTCATACGCCGGCGCGGCGGGGTCGGACGAGCGGACGGGGTGGTCGTGGCCGCCGATCTCGGCTCGCTCCTGGTTGGCGGCATAACCGCACTTGCCGCAGAAGATCACGGTATCCTCGCCGGTGGAGCAGGGGACCATGAACTCGTGCGACGAGTCGCCGCCGATCGGCCCGCTCTCGGCCTCGACGATGACATAGGGGAGGCCGCAGCGGTCGAAGATCCGGCAGTAGGCCTCATACATCTTGTCGTAGCTGGTGTTGAGCTGCCCGAGGTCGGCGTCGATGCTGTACGCGTCCTTCATCAGGAACTCGCGGGTTCGCACGATGCCGAACCGCGGCCGGGGCTCGTCGCGGAACTTGGTCTGGATCTGGTAGAGCGTGACCGGGAGCTGCTTGTACGAGTTGACCAGGTCCCGGACAATGTCGGTGATGACCTCCTCGTGGGTCGGCCCCAGGGCCATCTGGTGGCCGCCGCTGATGGCGAGCTTCATCAGCATGTCGCCGTAGGCCTCGTACCGGCCCGACTCCTTCCACAGCTCGACCGGCTGGAGGGCGGGCATCAGGAGCTCGAGTGCGCCGGCGGCGTCCATCTCCTGGCGGACGATCTGCACGGCCTTCTGGAGCACGCGGAGGCCCAGCGGCATGTAGGTATAGGTCCCGGCGCCGAGCTGGCGGATCATGCCGGCTCGCAGGAGCAAAACGTGGCTGGGCGCCACGGCGTCGGCCGGGGTTTCCTTCAACGTGGGGATCAGGGCATGCGTCCAGCGCACGAGAGCAGACCTCCTGGGACGGATACGGATTCGCGGGGCAGAGCGGAGCGAGGCCGATCGACCCCACCCGGCGGGCCGGCGTCGAGCCCCTCGGCGTGCGGGTCATGAGCTGATAATCTATCACAATCGCCGTCCGGGGCCGAGTCCTCAGCCGACCCGCCGGGCGGCGGCCGCCACGACCGCGCCGTGCGCCCCGACCCGCACAGGCGGGGTAAGTCCGATCCGCGGTGCGGCCATAACACCGTTCACGACAAGACCAGGGCGTGCCAGGATCCGACATTTGCGGCCAATTTCCCCGTCGAGTCGGACGACACAATACACCAGGAAGCGCCTCGATCATCACGACCCCGCCGCCGCATGGCGCCGGTCGGTCGGTCGATCGATCGATCGGGGCCGCGATCGGCCGGCCAGCGTCATCAACCGAGTTCATGGTCGAGGGAGGATCGGACCCGCCGCCCAGGCACGCGGCGAGTGTCCGCGGTCCCGATCGGCCGCAGGGAGGTGTTCGGTGTTGTCCAGCGATTCCCGAAGAAAGAGCCCGCGACGCCCCTCTCGACGCCGGACCGGCCTGGCCGCACCGGAGCGGCTGGAGTCGCGCGAACTGATGGCCTTCTCCCCCCTGGGGTTCTCCCTGCCCGACCTGACGATCACCGGCTCGGTCGGCACTCGCGCCGCCTGGGGCGGGCCCCTCGGCGTCATCGCCACCGTGGTCAACAGCGGCAGCAGCACCATCACCAACCCGCTGGCCCAGGCCCCCGGCTCCGTCAGCACGGCCGACGCGCCGCACTCGTTGGTCTCCGTCCTCATCACGCCCCGGAAGTCGCTCCGGAACGCCGTGTCGATCGGTTCCTTCGAGGCGCCGCCCATCTCGCAGAATAGCTTCGAACAGATCGCCGAATCGTTCACGCTGCCGTCGACGGCCCCCCGCGGCTTCCGCAACGGCAAGTTCTTCGTTCACCTGGTCGTCAACGGCAACGGCGCGGTGCTCGAGTCGAACACCAGCAACGATATCAGCCGTCCGCTTCCGGTGACGGTCGCCCACCAGGCGCTGCCCGAACTGCGGGCCACCGAGCTGAGCATCGCGCCCAATCTCCAGCCCGGCGACACGATCGCGCCGACGATCACGCTGAC
Organism: Planctomycetales bacterium; assembly: GCA_027452145.1. GTDB lineage: Bacteria > Planctomycetota > Planctomycetia > Isosphaerales > Isosphaeraceae > JAKAUH01. Next base: position 1,901 of record DAIDHB010000094.1, on the reverse strand, counting down.
CAACTACGGTACGGCGTACTCCGGCAGCCCGATCCAGGTCGCGCTGGTGGCCTCGACCACGCCGAACTTCACCGTCGGCAGCTCGATCGTGGCGCTGTACAGCGTCCAGGTCAACCTGCCGCCGGCCTCGGCGGTCCCGCCCGACGGGATCATCACGACGTTCAGCCAGACGGCCAACCCGCTGGATAACTCGTTCACGTTCACCGGCCCGGCCGTGACGCTGCCGACCAGCCCGACCAAGTATTACCTCGGCGTGGTGATTGACCCCTACGGCAAGATCCCGCAGCTCAACCCGCCGGCGAACGCGCTCCAGCAGATCCGCCAGGTCGGACCGGGCACCGGCGGCCTGCCCCCCGCCGGGGTGGTCTCCACCGGCAACATTTACCCGTTCCCGTTCCCGGCCTCGGGCGTGGCGATCGGCGTCGTTCCCCCGAGCACCTCCAGCTCGGGCACCGGCACGACCAACAGCACCATCCAGTGAGTCGGGCCTCTCTCCGACCTTCATCATCGCGACGCGCCGCGGCCCAGGGAAGCCCTCCTCTTCCCTCCCCGCGGCGGCGCCGCGCGCCGGCCCGCCTTGACCCCGGCGACGGCCGATTCCTACAATCGACCCCTTCGTCCGCCCCCGCTCAACCCGGATTCCCCAACTCGAGACCGGATCGACGCTGCCCATGAGCCGCCGCTACGTCAACCAACTTTCCCACGGCGACTCCATCGACGAGGTCTTCCTGGTCGCCGACAAGCAGCTCCGCGCCAACCGGCAGGGGAACCTGTATCTCCAGCTCGAGCTGCGGGACAAGACCGGGAGCATCGGCGCCCGGCTCTGGAACGCGACCGAGGACCTCTCCCGCTCCTTCGAGCCGGGGGACTACCTGCGCATCCGCGGCAAGACCCAGGTGTTCCAGGGCTCGCTCCAGATCATCCTCACCCACCTCGACCCGATCGACGGCCACCGCGTCGAGCCCGAGGAATTCCTGCCGCAGAGCACACAGAACGTCGGCAAGCTGATGGCCAGGCTGCGCGAGGTGCTCAACTCGATGAACCATCCGCACCTCCGCGCCCTGGTCGAGTGCTACCTCATCGACGAGCCGTTCCTCCGCAAGTTCACCCTGGCCCCGGCCGGCATCAAGAACCACCACGCTTACCAGGGCGGACTGCTCGAGCACGTCGTGACGCTCCTCAACCTGGCCGAGCGGGTTGCTCCGTTCTACCCCGACGTCGACCGCGACCTGCTCCTCACCGGCATCTTCCTCCACGACCTGGGCAAGGTCGATGAGCTCTCGTACGAGCGGTCGTTCGCCTACACCGACGAGGGGCAGCTCGTCGGCCACCTGGTGATGGGCGTCGAGATGCTCGCCGAGAAGGTCCGCCAGTGCGACGAGCTGATGGGCGAGCCGTTCCCGCCGGAGCTTTTGCTGCGGCTCAAGCACATGATCGTCAGCCACCACGGCACCCTGGAATTCGGCAGCCCCAAGGTGCCCATGACCCTCGAGGCGATGGCGCTGCACCTCCTGGACAACCTCGACGCCAAGATCCACGCCTACACCCGTGAAATCCGCGACGATCCCAGCCGCGAATCGAGCTGGACGCCCTACCAGCAGACCCTGGGCCGCCGGCTGTTCAAGGGGAACGCGCGGGACGCCGGGGCGAATGGCGACGGCTCGGAGTGACGGTCTGTTCCGAAGGGCGAGCGGGAAGCGTCAGCCCCCTGGACTCTCCGGGAGCCCACGAAGTGGGCGCCAGGACGTAGCCGGGGGGCGTCAGCCCCCCGGACCGCCAGGCGAACCCTCATCTCCCCGCCATCGCGTCTCCCTCCCGGCCGCGACCCCGCGTGGCGGGGTCGCGGCCGGGAGGGTGGGTCGAGAAGATTGGGTGTGTGACGCGGCGGTCCGACCCGGGGG
>DAIDHB010000093.1 GCA_027452145.1 Planctomycetales bacterium | reverse complement strand
GCAGGAGCCTCGCCCTCCCGACCCGATCGGAAAGCATCATCGGCTTCGTGAATGAGGGACCGAAATCGGGCCTGAGATCCGTCCCGAAAGCCGCAATGCCGGTCATGTAGGGTGGGTGAAACCCACCGATTGCCCCGGCTTTCCCACGGTGGGTTTCACCCACCTTACAGCCGTCGAACCGAACTTCCGAGACCGACTCTCAATGCGTTGAACCAGGCGCCGGCCCGCCGCGGCCGAAGAGCGCCTCGCGCAGGCCCGGCTCGGGGCGGCCGACATCTTCGTCCCAGTAGCAGAAGCCGGCCCGCCAGTCCCAGATCGCCCAGCCGATGCCGGCCTTCTCGGCGGCCTCGCGGAAGGTGCGGTAATAGGTTGCGCGCGAGGTCGGATCGATCGTGGCCAGGCAGCCGAACTCGCCGAGGTGCACCGGGCGGCCGTAGTAGTCGGACCACTCGCGGGCCTTCTCGATCGCCGCCTGCACGACGTGCGGGGCGCACGGGTTCTCGGCGGTGGGCTCGGTGTTGTATCGCTCGACCCAGTCGAGCACCCAGCGGTTGACCTTGAGATTCGGGTCGGGGACCAGCCGCGTCCGCGGCGGGCCGGGGAACACGATGCCGGTGATCTTCGTATCCGGACCGGTCCAGGTCGCTCCCTGGTGGGTGAAGAGGAACGGGTCGTAGCTGTGCACCGTGACGATCAGGTTCTCGTCGTCGTCCGGCAGCCGCAGGCGATTCAGCTCGTCGATCCCGTTCCACCGGCCCGGGCCGACGAGGATTGTGCGGCCGCAGTCGACCGCGCGGATCGTCCGGATCGCCTCGGCGTAGATCGGGTTCATGACCTCGGTCGTCGCGGCGTCCTTCGGCTCGTTCAGCAGCTCGAGCGCCAGGCTCTCGGGGGCGCGGGCGTAGTGCTCGGCGAGCTGCTTCCAGATCGCCAGGAACTTCGGCGTCTGGGCTTTGGGATCGGTCGTGAAATCGTCGAAATGGTGGATGTTCACGATCACGCCCAGGTTGTTCTTGACCGCAGCGTTCACCAACTCGTCGGCGCGGGCGTAGAACTCGGGACTGATGCGATACTCAGGGCCGGGGCCGGTGTAATGGTGCCAGCCGGCCGGGATGCGGACGTGGTCGAAGCCCTCCTCGCGCATGATCCGCAGGTCATCCGGGACGTAGGCGACGGCCCAGTTCTGGCCGGGCGGGACCTCCAGGCCGTTGCCCAGGTTAGCGCCGCGGAGGAACCGCCGCAACGCCCGGTGGGCCGGGGTCGCGCGGCCGGCGATACGCTTCATCTCGACGAAACCTTCCGGCCGGACGGCCCGCGCGGCCAGCCGGATCGTCACTGGCCGCCCGCCCGTGACGGGAAAGCTGGTCGAGAGAAAACGATTGTGCCAGGTCCGGGCGTAATGCGTCCCCGCGACGGCCGGGATCTCGTCGGTCTGCGCCAGGACGACGCCCTGGCCCTGCCAGCTCGGCCTGTCGGCAGGCGCAGCTTCGAACCCGCCGTCCGGTAGCGTCGTACCCTCGACGCGGATGTCGTCCCAGAGGATTTCCTGCCGGTAGATCTTTCCCTCGCCGGCGGATTCCCACGGTCCCATCAGGGTGATCGAGACCCGGCCGGAGTGCCTGGGCGTGAACTGCACCGCGGCCGTGCGCCAGCCTCGATAAGAGACCGGGAAGCTGACCGTGTACGAGCGCGATTGCTCGGCCGCGGGCACCCAGTTCATTCGGCCGATCGTCCCGCCGCCAGACAGCGCACGTCCGTGGTCGAGCGCCTGCACGCCGGGCTCGGCCGAGATGTCGAACCTCGCCGACTCGGCGAGCTTGGCGGGCTCGACGCCCTGGCCGCGGGCGTCCGCGGTGGCGAGCACGGTCAGGATGGCCAGGGCCAGTGTTGCCATGCGCATGCGCGGTGTCTCCTCTGGAAAGCGTCTGCCGCAACTCCGGCGACCGCCGCAGGATCACCCGGCGACTCACGTCGCCGGTTCGCCCTGACCGGCGACCGCCGCAGGATCCCGGCGACTCACGTCGCCGGTTCGCCAGGTCCCGAGGATCGGCGCATGCCGTCCCGGACAGGTTCTTACTTCTTCCGCTCGCAGCGGGCGGTCACCGTGTGCTTGATCCCGCGGCTGGTGAAGACGACCTCGACGCCGAACGGCTGATTGGGCTTCACGGTGTCGTGGGATTCGACGTACAGGTCAAAAGTCCAACGTCCCGAGAAGGCTCCCAGACGCAGGGCCTGGCCGCGGTTCCTGGGCTGCTGGTTGGCCACGACGGCGACCGGCCAGGTGCGGAAGCCGGGCTTCGTGGTCCAGCGCAGGACGCCGTCGCCGTTGATGTTGATCGCCTCGATGATCGACGCCCCGGGCATGTCGAGGACGAGCTGGAAGTGCTCGTCCTTGCCGCCGCCGGGCCCGATGATCCGACCCGACGTGCCGACGTGGTCCTCGTCCTGGTCGAGCCATTCGAACGCGACGATCGTCGCCCCGCCGCTCGAGGGGCTTGCAACCGTCGGCACCGCGGTCGACTCGCGGCCGCCGGAAGGATTTCCTTTCGCCGGGGCGTCCCTCAGTTGCCCGACGACTTTCGGTCGACCGCCAGGACCGGCAGGCGCGGCCGGCGCGGCGATCTCGGGAGCGGGAGCCGGCGCAGGGCGCATCATCTGCCCGGGTTCCGGCGCGGTGGAGGGCACCTGACACTTCGCCGTGAGCGTGGCATGCTCGCCGCTGGCCGAGATCGCGACCTCGACCTGAGCTTCGTCGTTCGGCTTCGGCCCGATCCCCGTGTTGACGTACAGATCGAAGGTCTGAGGGCCCTCAAACAGCCCGACCTGGGGGACCTGCGCCCGACACACCGCCCGGCCCTTCTGGAAAACGGCGAGGGGCCACCACTGGCGATTCGGCTTCGTGTCCCATCGGTTGAAGTTATCCGTGCGGAGGCTCATCGACTCGATGATGGTGGTGGGGGGCAGTTCGATCTCGAGCCGGAAGTGGTGGTCGCGCTTGCCGTCGGCGCTCGCATTGTTGTCGAAGGTGCCGACCATGTCGGCGTCGCCGTCGACCCAGGCGAGCGAACGGATGCGGGCGCCCGGAATCGTGGCCTTCGGCGAACCACCGAGGCCCGGGACCCGGTCGGCGGCCGGCGCTGGATTTGACCCCATGCCGGGGATGTCGGCCTCAATCGGGGCGTCGGCCGGGTCGGGGACATCGTAAAGCGCCAGCGTGGCGGCGGCCGGGCGGGCCGGTCCGGGCGGACCTGGATTCGACGGACGCGGATTTGCAGCCCGTGGATTCGACGGACGCGGATTCGACGGACGCGGATTTATCCGGCGGGGCGGGTTGGCCTGGTTATTCGCGAGTTGCGGCGGCGGGCCGCCGGGCATGCCCGGGAATGGACCGGGCGGCGGCGGGCCCGGCCCCTGATCGAGCAGCGCGAACGAGTTGAGGAAGCTGTCCATCGTCGCGGCGTCGAGCCGTCCCTTGGGTCCGGCGATGATCACCTGATACAACCGGTTGCCGACCAGGAACACGCGGGTGCGGCCCGTCGCGTTGCCGATCTTCGCGCCGGGGAGCGACTCGAAGGTGAGGTCCCGGCCCGAATGACCTGAGATGGAGAAAGTCGTCTTGCTCTGGATCGACATCTGGGCGGTGGTCGCCCACCCGTGGCAGGCCCCTTCGAGGATCGCGTCCCGATTTCCCAGGTGGACGAGGGCCGCAGGGAAGTCGGCGTAGAGGACGACGCGAGCGGTCCCCGACCAATCCTCCGTGCCCGCGATCTTCTCGACCACCGGGCCCACCGCCGTGGGAACGGTCTGTTCCTGGAGCTTGGGCGTGCCGGAAAGCGTCACGCGATACCGGCCGTCGAGCGACCTGTATTCCTGCGAACCCATCCCGCCGCACCCGGACACGGTCACGGCGACGGCGATGATGAGGCATGCTGCGATCCGTCCGGTCATCGCTTACCCTCCCCGGTGAAAGCGCCAGACGGACACCCGCGAGGACGACGTGCGGGACGCGGCCGGTCAGGCGTCCTCCAGTTTGGCCGCGCGCGCTGATCGAAGCAAGGCGCGTTGGGACCGTCGATGCAGCCGCGGCTGGAAAGCCGCGGGATGTCGGTATAATGAGACGCAGTGCGGCCGGGATCCGGAGTTCCGGCCTGGTCCTCGGGTTTGCCGCCCTGCGTTGGCCGGTCCGCGCGGGCGGGATCCCACCCATCGAGAAAGGACGACCCAAGAATGACGCCTGATTCCCACTCGCGGCGCCGGTTTCTCGGCCAGGGTGCGCGGACCCTCGGATTGCTGGCCTGTGCCGGCGCGGCCGGCCCGGGCCGGACCCTCGCCGACGACGCGAAGGCGGCACCGGCCGGTCCGGCCGAGGCAACCCGGCTCATCGAACGCGGCATCGCTTTCCTGCGGCCCCGGCAGGACGCGAAGGGGGGATGGTCGACCCAGCGCGAGCCGGGCGTCACCGCGCTGGTCGTCACGGCGATGGTTCGCTCGGGCCAGGTCACGGCGGCGGATCCGGCCGTAGCGAAGGCCCTGACGTACCTCGAGGGATTCATCGGGCCCCACGGCGGGGTTTCCGAGTCGGCCCACGCCAATTACACAACCTCGATCGCGATGGTCGCCTTCCAGGAGGCCAATCGCAACGGCCGGTACGACCGGACGATCAGGACCGCCCAGAACTTCCTGAAGACGATGCAGTGGGACGAGTCCGAGGGCAAGAACCGCGACGACCCGTTTTACGGGGGCGCGGGCTACGGCGGCAGCAACAGCCGGCCCGACCTGTCGAACACGGCGTTCTTCATCGAGGCCCTGCGCGACACCGGCCTCCCGGCGGATGACCCGAGCCTCAAGAAGGCAATCGTATTCGTCTCGCGCTGCCAGAACCTCCAGGGCGAGTTCAACGACCAGGCCTGGGCCTCGAAGGTGAATGACGGCGGGTTCGTCTACTCGACGGCCCACAACGGCGAGAGCATGGCCGGCAAGACGACCGACGGCGGCCTGCGCTCCTATGCCAGCATGACCTACGCCGGCCTCAAGAGCATGATCTACGCCGGCCTCGATCGCAACGATCCCCGCGTCAAGGCGGCGATGACGTACATCAAGACCCACTACACGCTGGACGAGAACCCCGGCCTGGGCCAGCAGGGGCTTTATTACTACTACCACACCTTCGCCAAGACGATGGCCGTGCTCGGCGAGGCGAAGATCGCCGACGCCAAGGGAGTCGAGCACGACTGGAAGGCCGAGCTGACCGCAGCGCTGGCGAAGCGGCAGGATCCCGAGGGGGGCTGGGTCAACCGCGCCGACCGATTCATGGAGGGCGACCCGAACCTCGTCACCGCCTATGCGCTGCTGGCGCTGGCTTACACCCGGAAGAAGTGATTGACAGGGACGCCACGCCTGATGTTTTGATGGGGAGGGCGAGCCTCCCGGCGAGCCGCGATATCGAGAAGGCATTGCCTTATCCCGGCTCGGCATGAGCCTCGCCCTCCCGCTTTCCCCGGACGGAACCGGAGCGGCTCCGCACGCCGGCTCAATCCACTCGCCTGAAGAACATCCTGCCGATCGACGCCCAGACGGCACCGAAGCCATCCATCATTCGCTCCGGGCCCGCGGCGAAGCTGACCGCGCCGACGACCAGCCCGGCGATCCAGGTGGCGGCGAACGGGACGGGAGGCTCCTTCTCATAGGGCATCGCTCGCATGGCGATCAGCCAGACCACGCACATGGTCAGGAACGCCCCGACGAACCCCATCAGCGCCGTGACCAAGCGGTCGCCGACCGTCAGCTCGGGTTCGCCCTTCCTTCGCGCGGACCCCATCGAGTGCTCTCCTTCGTCGAGCTGTTGACGCCCGGTTCTTCCGCCCTCCGGAGAACCGGCCGGGTCGTATCCTACCACCCAGGCATCACGTCGTGAAGCCCTGCGATGATGGACAGTCCGCCCGAGCGTTTGGACGCGCCTGTCCGCCTTCTCGCGAACGGTCTCGTCTCCCTTGTATGGTTTGGCGATGGGATGTTTTACAATCATTCACGCCGAGGCCCTGGGCGATGGGCTTCAGCAGTGGACATCCCCGGCCGGAGCGGATACTGGGAAACCGCCGGAGTTCGCGAGCATGGATACGACCGAGCTGGTGCCGCAATTCTCGATCAATCGGCTCGATGGCGAGCCCGTGCCCGAGGACCTGCGGATCCTCCTGGACCACCGCGACGAGCTGGCCGAGCGGAGCGGGATGCGGCTCGTCGCCGACGAGGACTGGTCGCCCTGGTTCGATGCGGGAGCCCTGGAGCGATCGATCCGCTCGGACCCGGAGGAGGCAGCGAGGATTCGCGCCACGGCGGAGGTCACCCGCCTGATCGCGTTTGTCGCCGGGGACGACCAGAGACAGTTCCTCGGCTACTGGCGAGGTCCGACCCGCCGCAGGATCGCCCTGTCGCCGCTCGTCCTGCTGGACGAGGCCGGCGACTTCCACCTCTGCGTCGGCTCCAGCTTCGCCGAGGCGATCCTCGAGCGTGCCTACGGCACCGAGAACTTCGACACCCTGCGCGGATGGCTCCGCTCGGTCGGGATCGACATCTCCTGGGACACTCCCAATCAATTAACCTTCCCGCACGAGCGCATGCCGCCCAAGGAAATGCAGCGCCGGCTGTTCGACCAGTACCGCAGCTCTCTGCTGTCGAGCTGATGCACCCCTCGGGAGGCGAACCCGGAGCGGTCGGAGTGCGGGGGAAACCTACCGAGGTCCACCTTCGGCAGATGGCGGGATTCACCCACCCTGCGAGAGACCCGCTTCCGGTCTGGGCCCTGACGGCTCCGCGCTCCCGTGGATCGTCATTGCCGATTCTTGGACAACTGTCGTAGAATGACGCGGGAGGGCGAGGAATCCGTCGGGCTGGTTCCCGAGCCGTGGGGAGGGTCGGACATGGGTGCGTCGTTCGCGGCTGGCGGGCAGGGGGGCGAGCGAGGGGTTTCGATGGAACCGCCGCGGAGTCCGGATCGGCCGGGAGCTGGGATGCGAGGCCGGCGCGCGGCGAGGCCGCCGGGGTGGGGCCTGGTGCGTTTGCTCTACACGAGCAACCCGTTCTACATCCTGAGCGCCGACCTGGTGTTCGCCGGGCTGAGGATGTCGTTCGGCCGGGGAGGTCCCGCGGGCGGCTCGTGGGCGCTGGCGGGCAGCCTGGCGGGATATACGCTGTTGCTGGCGACGACCGCGTGCCTTTTGATCCGACTGGGCCGGCTCTGGGACGACCTGCGGACGCTCCTCCTGGTCATCGTGATCATGTTCCTGGCGATCGCGATGAGCGGCGACGACCTGCTGGCGGCCGACCACGCAAGGGGTGCGCTGGGATGCGCCGTCGGGCTGGCCTTCGCGGCGGGCGTGTCCGAGGTGGTGCTGCATGTTATCCGGCTACGCCTGCCGGGCTGGTATCGCGGGGCTTTTCACGCGATGCTCGCGCTGATGTTCGTCTACCCGTTGGCGATGGTGCCGCTGCTGGGCGACCCGGACAACCCGGCCCTCCAGTGGGCGCTCTTCGCCTTCGGGCCGGCCGCCGCGCTGACCGTGCTGATGCTGGTCCCGGCGGCGCGCGGAGGGTCCGCGGCGCTCGAAAAGAACGGCAGCCCCTGGCGATGGCCGCTGTATCCCTGGTCGCTGTTCGTCGTGCTGGCCGTCGCGCTTTGCGTCCGCGCCTGGTCGCTCTGCGTGTCGTTCCACTACGTGGAGGGGAGCCGATCGATCTTCGGGCCGTACTTCCTCGTCCCGATCGGGCTGGCGGCCGCCCTGGTCTGGCTGGAGATCGGCCTGGTATCGCGGGCTCCTCGGGCAGCGGCCTCGGCGTGCGTCGTACCGCTGGTTCTCGTCCTGCTCGCGGCCGTCGGCCATCGCGAGGAACCGGTCTACGCCGGGTTCCTCGCCCGGTTCCAGGAGACGTTCGGCGGCTCGCCGGTTTATCTGACCGCGATTGCGGCGGTCGCGTTCCTGGCTCTCGCCGGATTCCGGGGTGTTCGCGCCGGAATCGAGCTGCTGCCCGCGGGACTGATCGTGCTCGCGATCGTCGGGCCGCGGACGATCGGGCTCGGCAGCGTCACCTCGCCGCGCGCGGTGCCGATGGTGCTGGCTGCGATCGTGCTTGGTGCAAGCGCCTGGAGACGAGGCGACTCGCGCCGGGCCATCCTGGCCGTCGTGTGCGTGGCCATCGCGGGCCTGACGACGACGAGCGGCCTCGGGGCCGGTTCGATGGCCTGGCCGATCGCGACGCATCTCGGAATCGCCGGATTGATGGCCGTCGGCGTGCTGTTCGACGACCCGGCCGCACGCGTCGCGCGCTACTCGGCCGCGGGCGCGCTGGGGTCGCTGGCCCTGTTCGCCTCAGATGGCGGTGCGGGGATCTGGCGATCGATGCCGGCGGAGCTGATGACCTGGTATGCCCCGGCGATCGCCGTCGCGGCCGCGAGCTTCGGGATTCTGGTCCGCGATCGCTGGTATCTGGCCGCCGCCGGCGCGGGACTCATCGGCTGGCTGGCCCGATCGGGGGCGCACAGCTATGCCCGGCTCCGCGAGGCCATCGTCGGCCTGGACTTCGTCGTCTTCGGCCTGCTGTTCTTCGCGATGGCGGCGGCCATCAGCCTGCGGAAGGCGGGCCTGTGGCCGCGCGGCGGGTCGAGGGGATATAACCCCCTGCTGGCCGCCGAGCCGCGGAACGTGGAGACTTCCCAGGCGAACCATCCTGGCGGGTAGCGCCCGCCCACAACGCGGGCGCCCCCATCCGGCCCGACGACCGATCGTCGTCGGGCATCGACCGCCGGTTCAGCGTCCCTTGGGGTCGAGGTTCTCCTTGAGCTCCTCGTCGCTGACGGTCGTCTCGGCGCCCTGGGCCGGGACGTCCTGCTTCGCCGTCCAGAGGATCGCGTTGAGCACGAGCTTGCGGAAATTCGGGTCGCCCCAGTTCTTGTGGAAGTGGGCGCCGGTGAACCCGAAGCCGCGGCCGCCGTCGGGCCGCTCGACGGCCCAGGCGAGGACCTCGTCGCGGCCCTTGGCCTCGACGATGTGCGACTTCGGCCCGCGCGGCGAGGACGAATGCCCTTCGCGGGTCCTGTCGTCCGGTTTCGCCACGAGGATCGGCGTGACGCCCTTCATCTCGGGGCGGAATCGGATGTTGAAGTACCACTCGTCGCTGACCGCGAATGGCTTGACGCCCTGGGTGATCGGGTGGGTCGGCAGGCTCTGGACGTCGGCCTTCCAGTGGGGATTGGTGGAGAACCCGTCCTCGTAGTAGCCGCCGATCCATTCGAGGAACTGCGGTCCGCCCTTTCCTTTCGGGACCTCGACGGCGTAGTGCAGACACACCAGGCCGACGCCCTGGTCCATCAGCGTCTGGAGCTTCTGAAGATGGTCCTTCTGGATCATGGGGTGGCCGTTCCCGCCGTCCATGAAGAAGACCAGCGTCTTTGCGCCGTCGAAAACGGACTCGTCCCCGGGCCAGCCGCCGGTGACGACGACGGGCTCGATGCCGGGGATCTGCGAGAGGCACTTCGCCAGCAGCTTGCAGCCAGCGTTGAACTCGTGATCGCCGGGCCCGTGACTGGGCCGGCCGGCGACCAGGACGACCTTCGCGCCCTTCGACGCCCGGCCCGGAGGCGCCGCGAGCGCGTCGCTCGTCGCGACCAGGAGAGACAGGGCGAGCATCGCCGCGATACGCGTCTTCATGGGAAGAGAGCCTCGTCTGGGTTCTTGGTGTCTCGGGATGGATGATCCGGGGCCCGAGCGACCGAACGTCGCGAGCCCGCGCAAGAGACGGAAGCGCGGGAGGGCCAGCCTCCCGGCGAGCCGGCACCCGGGAAAGGCATCGTCTTATACCGGCTCGGCAGGAGCCTCGCCCTCCCACCTGCCCGCGACGACTCATCGGGAGGGCGAGCCTCCCGGCGAGCCGGAATAGGGAGGAGGCGAGGCGCCGTCCCGGCTCGGCAGGAGCCTCGCCCTCCCAGTCCCGGAAAAACTCCTGGCTCAGCTCAGCACATACGACCCCGGACGGGGCACGGCGCCTTCCTTCATCGGGCCCCAGGCGAGGTGCTTGGGGAAGGTGTCGTGCTGCGAGTTGAGCGCCTTCTCCCAGGAGACTTCCTTGCCGCTGTACGCCGAGTCGCGGCCCATGATGGCCGTCAGTGTGCTCTCGGCCACCTGCTTGAGCTCGTTGATCTGCTTGTGCGAGGTGATCGCCTCGAGCAGGTCGATGTGCTCCTGGACGTACGGGTTGATCTCGTGCTCGATCCGGATGCGAGCCTTGGCGGCGCCGGTGAAGCGGAAGTCGCTGTTCCAGGTCCCCTTCGAGCCGACGATCGTCTCGGAGACGTTGTTGGCGCAGCCCTCGATCTGCCGGGCCATGCTCAGGATGTGGACGCCGCCGGGGAACTCGTAGTCGACGGCGAAGTGGTCGTAGCTCTGGCCGCGTTCGGGCTCGTCGTGGACCTGGCGGCCGCCCATGCCGACGGCCTTGATCGGGTGGTTACCCAGCGCCCAGATCGCCACGTCGAGGTTGTGCACGTGCTGCTCGACAATGTGGTCGCCGCAGAGCCAGAGGAAGTGGTACCAGTTGCGGACCTGGTACTCGGTGTCGTTCCAGCCCGCCTGGCGGGGCCGCGCCCAGATGTCCCCCTGGTTCCAGTAGACCCGCGCGGTGATCAGGTCGCCGATCGCCCCCTCGTGAATCCGCTTCATGCTCTCGATGTAGCGGGCCTGGTGGCGGCGCTGGGTGCCGGCGACGACGCAGAGCTTCTTCTGCTGCGCCTCGTCGTAGGCGGCGAGCACCTTGCGGATGCCGGGTCCATCCACGGCGACCGGCTTCTCGGTGAACAGGTGCTTGCCGGCCTTGATCACGGCCTCGATGTGCTGCGGCCGGAAGCCGGGCGGGGTGGCGAGGATGACCAGGTCGCAGCAGTCGATGAGCTTCTGATAGGCGTCGAACCCGACGAAGCAGCGCTCGTCGGCGACGTCGAACTTCTCGCGGCAGTGGGCGTTGTTCCGCAGGCTCTCACGGCAGTTCTTGAGGTGCTCGGGGAACACGTCAGCCATCGCGTGCAGCTTGATGTTGTACGTCGTGCCGGCCGCCTCGCAGATGTTCTCGGCAGCGCCGGTGCCGCGACCGCCGCAGCCGACCAGGCCGACCTTGATGACGTCGCTGCCGGCCGCGTGGGCGTTGCCCAGCAGGCCCAGGCCGAGGGTGGCCGAGGCCGCGGTCGAGGTGCGGAGAAAGTCACGCCGCGTTGCGGAAAGGCCTCGGGATGCGCCAGGCTCGGTCATGGTGCGTCTCCTGGTTGGGACTCTCGGGGAGGGAGGTATTGATGCATGCACGCCGGGGACTCGCGGCCCCGGCCTCGTAAAGAGCTTGCACCGATTCGACGGCCGGATCAAGGGCCGGGCGAGGGCATCGCCTCGACCGGCCCGAGAAATCTGTCGATCGGGGGCGACGGGGCGTGCCCTGCTGGCGCTAGCGCGTCCCCTTGCCCTTGACGACCTGCGACTTGAGGCCGCGCAGGTTCTCCTGCTCGACGAGCGGGCGGACGATGCGGAAGCCCACGGAGGTCGCGTCGGTGTGCCACCAGATGCTCTGGGGACGGTTGGGGTCCTGGACGCTGAACTCGGGGTTCGATCCCTTGCGGGCGGCGCTGCGAAGCTTGTCGGCGTCGTCGTCCCACGAGCCGCCGCGGACGACATAGGGGTATTCCTTCGCGTCGGGCAGGATCACCGGCCCGAGCGTGGGCTTCTCCTTCGAGAAGACCTTGTAGGTGTCGGGGCTGTAGTGGTCGAGGCACCACTCGGCGACGTTGCCGTGCATGTCAAAGAGGCCCCAGGGGTTCGGCTTCTTCTTGCCGATCTTCTGGGGTTTCTCGGCGTTATCCACGTTCCAGCCGTACTCCTCGAGCTTCGACGGGTCGTCGCCCCAGGAATAGGCGGTCTTCGTGCCGGCGCGGCAGGCGTATTCCCACTCGGCCTCGGTGGGCAGGCGATAGACCTTGCCCGTCTTGGCCGACAGCCAGCGGCAGTATTCCATCGCGGCGTGGTGGGTCATGCAGATGGCCGGCTGGCCGTCGCGGCCGTAGCCGAAGGTCTCGTCGGCGTAGGGCGGAGTCGGGCGGGTGACGGCGTCGGCCTTCTTCTCGGCGTCGGCCTGCTTCGTGACATCAACGTTCTCTCTCGCCTTTTTCTTCAGGTCGAGCGAGAAGGCGAACTGGTCGTACTGTTCCCAGGTGATCTCGTACTTCGCCATCCAGAACGGCGCGATCTTGACCGGATGGACCGGCCCCTCGTCCTCGCCGCGCTTCGCCTCATTCGGAGGGCTGCCCATCTCGAAGGTGCCCCCGGGGATCGGCAGCATCTCGATCTTCACGTCGGTACCGGGGATGGTCTCGACGTAGGGCTTCATCGACGACTCCGACTCGGCGGGCTGCTGCGGGGCGGCCTGCGCGGTCGGGACCCGGGATGCCAGGCAGGCGCCGAGGACCAGGGCCAGGCCGATCGCGTGCGGAATCCGGCTCACGTTTGGTATGCTCCCATCAGATGCGAGTTATGCGCTCACGGGCCGAGGATCGTCCGGCCACCCGGGGGGATTGATCATGGGTGCGACGTTTGCCGCGTGGCTGGTGATGTCTGCGTGGATTCCGGGCGGGCAGGGGCGGGGACAGGACCCGAAGCCCGCCGGGCCGCCCATGCGGTTCGAGTTCACCGAAGTCCACATGGCCAGCCCGTTCCAGATTGTTTTATACTCCACCGACGCCGCCGCCGCCAGACGCGCCTCCCGCGCCGCGTTCGATCGCATCGAGGCCCTCAACAAGGCACTCAACGACTACGACCCCGACAGCGAGATCTCTCGCCTCTCCGCCTCGGCCGGGACGGGACCCATCCTCGTCAGCCGGGACCTGTTTGACGTCCTGGAGCGCTCGAAACGGATCTCCGAGCGCTCGGGCGGGATGTTCGACGCCACGGTCGCCCCGGTGGGGCGGCTCTGGCGCCGGGCCCGGCGCGACCGGAAGCTCCCCGACCCCGCCCTGATTGCCCACGCCCGCACGCTCGTCGGCTCCGACAAGATGATCCTCGACCCGGCGAGGCGGACGGTCGAGTTGAAGGTCCCCGGGATGAAGCTCGACGTCGGCGGGATCGCCAAGGGCTATGCGGCCCAGGCGGCGCTCGATGATTTGCGCGACCAGGGGATCCGCCGCGCGCTGGTGGGCGGGGCCGGCGACATCGTCGCGGGCGATCCGCCCCCCGGCATGGACGGCTGGCGGATCGCGATCGCACCGGTCGACCCGCGGCTGTCCTATCGCCCGCCGACCTTGCTGGTGAAGAACGCCGCCGTCTCGACGGCCGGCGACGCCGAGCGGTTCGTCGAGATCGACGGCCGGCGCTACTCGCACATCGTCAACCCAAAGACCGGCATGGGCCACGAGGACCGGGCGTCGGTGACGGTCGTCGCCCCCGATGGCGGCACGGCCGACGCCCTCGAGACCACCGCGTACGTGCTCGGGCCGGAGCGGGGGTTGAAGCTGGTCGACGAGACTCCGGGTTGCGCCGCACTGTATCAGCGCGTCACACCCGAGGGCGTGCGGACGTTCGAGTCCTCGCGGTTCAGGGCGGTGCCGAAGGCCGATCCCCACGACGCCCGGCCGCCCGCCGCGTCGAGCCGGCCCTAACGCGGCACGGCCGCAACCCGGCGCATCCCGACCAGATTTCACGCAGAGTCGCAGAGAATGCAGAGACGCAGAGAAGATCGGAAAATGCGGCCATGCGGCTCGTTGAGCGCCGTTCCCGTCGCCGACCCGGCTCGAACGATCGAATCGAGCTCGACCAGCAGTTCGTCTCTCTGCGTCTCTGCTTTCTCTGCGTCTCTGCGTGAAACTCTTGCTCCACCAGATGCGCACACGGGGCAGCCAACCTACGGAGAACGATTCTAACGCGTCATCACGGAATCGACTGATAGGTCACAAATGCGATCCGCTTGCCGTCGGGCGACCAGCACGGAACATTGATCGTCCCCTGGCCGCCGCGGAAACGGGCGATCACGTCGATCTTGCGATTCGCGAGCGACATCCGGCGCAGGCAGACGTCCCTGTCGGGCGGGTGGCCGGTGACGTCCTTTTCATACGACAGAAACACCAGCCACTTGCCGTCGGGCGACGGGTGCGGGAACCAGTTGTTGAACTCGTCGGACGTCAGCGCTTCCTGGCCGTTGCCGTCGGGCGCCATCCGCCAGATCTGCATCGTGCCGGTGCGATCGGAGTTGAAGTAGATCCACTTGCCGTCGGGCGAGTACTCGGGGCCGTCGTCCAGTCCCTTCGTCGACGTGAGCCGGACCTCGTCCCCTCCGCCGGCCGGGATCGTGTAGATGTCGAACTCGCCGTTGCGCTCGGCGCAATAGGCCAGCGTGCGGCCGTCGGGCGACCAGCCGTGCCAGTACGAGGGTGCCTTGGGCGTGATGAGCGCCGGCTCGCCTCCGGTGATGGGCAAGGTGTAGATCCGTGATCTGTGATCGCCCTGCGAGTGGTCGCTGATCGCGAGCATCTTGCCATCCGGCGAGAGGCCGTGGTCATTGTTGCACCTCGTGGCGAAGCCGGTGTCGATCGGCTCGGGCGTCCCGCCGGTCGCCGAGATCCGGTGAATCCGGCCCTCGCTGTTGAAGATCAGCGACTTGCCGTCGGGCAGCCAGTTGGGGGCCTCGAAACGCGTGGTGCTCCGGTACACGACGCGCCGATCCATCGAGGGGAACGACATCGTCTCGAGCGTGCTGAACTGCACCGCCCCTTCCCGCGAGACAGGCAACGGTCCGCCCAGGGTCACTCCCATGAACGTCCCCTTCTCCGTGACGTCGGCATTGTGCGAGCAGACGCCGATGCCGGCGTAGAAGGGATCGGCAAGGTCGAACCGCAGCGCCGCGCCGGTGAAATCCCAGCCCTTCCGGGTTCGGACATAAAGGCGAACGTACTTCCCCTTCTTCTCGATGGCCAGGTAGTGGTGCGGATCGTCGCCCTGGAGCTGGATCTCGTGGGTCGGCCCGCCTTTTCTCTCGCGGAACTGGAGCGACGTCAGCCCGTCGCCGTGCACGGCGACGTCGACATAGGGCGAGTCGGCTTCCAGGTCCTGGCGGAAGAGCAGGCAGGCCTTGCGATGCGGATCCGTGCCCCGGCCGAGGAACCCGATGATCCCCGAGAGCGTGACGTCGCCGCTGGCGCGCTTCCAGGCATAATGGAAGGCGTCGCGCTCGCCCCACATGTTGGCGCCGCTGCCCGTCACGATGTGCACCCCGTGCGCCTGGTCGAACTCCACCGAGCCAGCATGGCGGACGTCACCAACGTCCTGGTGGCCATCGAACATCCCGACCGGCCCGTTGTCACCTTCGGCGAGAGGAGCGGCGTCGGGCGGGCCGGCCGCGGGTTCGGAGATTGAGCGGCTCATCGCGGAAGCCGCGACCAGGAGCGAGGCCGCCATTCCGAGTGCCATTGCCAGTCGATTCATGGAGAGGATCCTCGACATTTGGACCGTGATCGGCCGGGACGATGGGCCGTCCCGCGCACGGTCATCCTATCAGCACGGACGGATCACTGGGATGGCCCAGTGCGTCCCGGTCGAGATCAATCGTCGCCTCTTCGTCTTGCCGTCAATGCCGGCGCCAGCCCGGCCGACGCATTACCAGCGGCGACGTGCCGAAGGGGATCAGGACTCCGGCAGCCCGCGAGACCGACGGCCGCGCCGTCTGTCCGTGACCACCCTGGTCGCGGGATACCGAGCCGATGATCCGGCTCCGCCCCGGGACCCCACCGATCAGCCCGACCTGCTGGACCGCGCCGTCGATCGCCTGGAACATCGCGATCAGGCCCGCGTGGCGCGCGTGCAACGTCGCCACGTGGCCACGGCTGTCGGTGTATGTCACTCGCCGCCCGGCGCCGAAGGTCACCACGTACGGCGAGCCCGCGGTCCCGTACGAGCCGACCAGCGGACCTCCGAGCGCATCGGATAGCCCGTTGCTCAGGACGGCCCGCGCGGACCCGTTCACCGCGATCCGATAGACGTGATTCAGCGGCAGGGCACCTTGCGGGACCAGCGTGACACTCAGGCTCCCCGGGTCGTACGCAGCCGCCGCCAGAGTGGTGGTCTTCCCGCCCCCGACGAACTGCCCGCGCGGGTTCGCCCAGTAGGCGTAATACCCGAAATTCGCCAGGTCCTGCGCCTGCGACGGATTCAGCGGCTTGTTGAACGTGAGCGTCACCGACGCGATGCCCCCGGCGCTTGCCGACAGCCGCTCGCCCGTGACAACAAGCGGCCGGTCGATCGTGACGACCTCGGTTGATGGAGCACCGATCCCCGCGCCGCCCTGCGGGTCACTCAGGACGACCTGGACCGAGGCATCATTCACGTTCGGGCTGGTGGCGATGATCGGCAGCGTGAACGACGCCTGGGTCACGCCGGGCCCGAACGTCAAGGTCCCGGCGACCGTCGTGTAATCCACACCGGGGATCGCGCCCAGCGACGAGGTCGCGTAGTCGACGCTCACCGTCCCGCTCGCGCCGCCAACGCGATCCACAACGACCGTAACGCCGCCCGCCGATTCCGGTACCGTGGCCGCCGATGTCGCGAGCTGGAGCATCCCTGGCGACGAGGTAATCGTCAACGTGGCGGCCTCGGGAGAGCCGAGACCGGCGCCCGAGGGATCCGCGAGGGCCAGGTTGATCGTGAACTGCCCCGAGCGTCCCTGCGTGTCGAGCAGCGGCACGCTGAACGTCGCCGTCTGCTGCCCCGGCGCGAACGAGACGGCCGAGCTAACAGGCGTGAAGTCGACGCCCGCAACAGCCGTCCCGGCGGTCGCCGTGTACACGACCGTCGAGCTGCCCACGACGCTGTTCCGCACCACCGTGATCGTCGCCGAGCCGGCCGGCTCGCTGACGAGATAGCTCGACGCCGAGAACGCGACCAGGGGCGCATTGAGCGCGTCCGACGAGAACTCCGACGTGTCCCCGCTCGCGAGGCTCGTCGCCGTCGCGGTGATCGCCGCGCCGATCGGAAAATCGCCCGGGATCGTCAGGCTGAAACCGGCCTGTCCCAGACCCGTGCCCGCCGTGGTGGTGACGGTCGCCGAGCCGATCAGCGTCTGCCCCTCAAAGCTCCCCGCCGCGTCGGCCGCGCTGCCGCTGAAGACCTGGATCAGGAACGTCCTGCCGGCCGCCGAGGTCAGCGTTCCCGCGACCTGGATGCTGCCCGGTTGCGGGGTCGCCGCGCCGATCGTCGGCGGCGCCTGGTCGACGGCCGGGCTGGCGATCACGATCCCCGTCCCGGCGTTCAGCCACACCGCGTTCGACAGGATGCTGTCGCCCGAGCCCGACTGGATGTTCACTCCCGCGCCGCCGTTCTCGGCGATCGCGTTCCCCGCGCCGGCATCCGTGCCGCCGATCGTGTTGTTTGAGGCGTCCCCGTTGACCAGGATGCCATCGAGCGTGTTGCCGAGCTGCGTCGAGCTCGAGGCGTTCGTCCCGATGTCGTTCCCCTCGACCAGGTTCCCCGTGGCCGACGTGCCGAGGAGCGACAGGCCGTTTCCGGTGTTCCCGCCGATCACATTTGCCGCGGCCGCGATCGTGCCGCCGATCGTGTTGTCGGGCGCCCCGTCGATCTGGATACCATCACCCGCGTTGGCGAGCGGTGCCGAGCCGTCCGAGGTCGTGCCGACCAGGTTGCCCGCGACGAGGTTCGCCGCTGCCTGCAATCCGTCGAGCCCGATGCCCGTCCCGTTGCCCGAGACCACATTCCCCGCGCCGGCGGCCGTTCCGCCCAGGGTGTTCGCGCCGCCGCCGTTGATCAGGATGCCGAAGGCCGTGTTGCCGTACTGATCGCTGCCCGTGGTCGTGCCGATCAGGTTCCCGGCGACGAGGTTCGCGTCCGAGCTGATCGTGACGCCGTCGCGCTGGTTGGCGGCGATGATGTTCCGCGCCTGGGTACTCGTGCCGCCAATGGTGTTTCCGGCCGAGGCGAGATTGATTCCATCGCGCCCGTTCGGGATCGGCTCGACGAGGTTGTTGCGGTTGTTGACGCCGATCAGGTTCCCCTCGACGACGTTGCGGGCCTGGCCGCTCAGCGGCGCGGTCGATGGAGGCGAGGCGACGATCGACGGGATCGTGCTTCCCGCGGGGCCCTCGATCGTGACGCCGTCGAGCCCGTTGCCGGCCAGCACGTTGGACGCGCCGGCAACAAGTCCGCCGACCGTGTTGGCCGACGCGTTCTCGACCAGGACGCCGCTGCCGCCGTTCGGCCGCGGGGCGGTCCCGAGGATCGGCACCGGCAGCCCGGCCAGGCCGAGCTGGGTGCCGATCTCGTTGTTCTCGACGCTGTTCCCCCTCGCCGAGGTGTCGAGGATGTGAACGCCATTGCCCAGGTTGCCCGAGATCAGGTTACCGGCGCCGGCGAGGCCCGCGAGTCCAGGCATCCCGACGTGATTATCCGCCGAGAGCAACAGCACACCGTCGCCGCCGTTGTCGAGGATGAAGTTCGACTCGATCGCGTTGCTCGTCCCCTGGGCGCCGTAGACGATCACGCCGTCGCCCTTGTTCCCCTGAATGATGTTCCGATCGGCTGGGCTCGCGCCGCCGATCAGGTTATTCGGGCCGTCGACAAGGATGCCGACGCCGTTGGCCGCGACGTTCGGCAACGGATTCACCGGGTTATACGTCCGCGGGTTGAACTGCGAGACGCCAATGAAGTTCCCGCGGATCGTGCTGCCGACGCTCGACGACGCCGGCGCTTCGAGGAAGATCGACGCGCCGCTGAAGCCCGTCAGACTGAGCCCATCGATCGTGCACCCCGGCGCCTGGACGTCCAGGCCGATTGCCTGCGAGCCCGGGATCTGCGACCCATCGATCTGGACCAGGATCGAGGCAACGTCGGTCTCCTGGTCGTCGTTCGTATCGGGCGGCTGGTCCTCGGACGAGTTGTTGACCGCGGAACCCGGCTGCGTCGTGCCGTCGATCACGACCGGCTGGGTGATCGTCAACGTGGCGACCAGAGCGATCGTCTGCAACCCGCCGCCCGGGATGTCGAACGCGATCGCGTTCGGCTCGGACGGGCTGGGGCTCGGATGCGCGTCGGAGAACTCGACCGCATACCGCAACGAGCCGGGCAGGGGGGTCGTGGTCACGTCGGCCGTCGAGGTCACGAGGAACGGGTTGATCGCCGCGATCGGCGTCGGGGTGAACGCCGAGGTCTCGCGCAGGGTTTGCCCGGACGTCAGGTCCACCGCGACGAGCGTCGCCGTGGCCGTTACCCAGCTCCCCGCAGCCACGACCGTGCTCACGTCGGCCGAGAATGAGCCCTCGATCGGCCCGATTGCCTGGCCGCTGGCATCCGTCCGGATCGTCGTCGCGCCCAGGTAGGTCTCACCCTCGACCGACCCGGCCGGCACGATCACCGGCGTGCTGAAGAACTGGAGCAGGTACGTCGACGATGGCTGGCCGGTGAAGGTGCCGTCGATCTGGGTGGCGGCCAGCGTGGTGTCGGGCAGGGCGTCCGTCAGCGATGGCGGCGCAACGCCCTGGTTGGCACTGCCGTCGAGCACGATTCCCAGGAGAGCGTTGGCGAAGATCGCGTTTGTCAGGATCGCGTCGTCGAGCGTCAGGTTGCTCCCCCCGTCCGCGATCTCGACGCCGTTGGCGGTGTTGAACGCGATGGTGTTCGCCTGGCCCGACGCGAGCCCGCCGATCGAGTTGCCGCTGCAATCCGACAGATAAACGCCGTCCCCCGCGTTCCGGACCGGGATCGTGCCCGAGAGGTCGGTGCCGATGAAGTTGCCCCAGACGACGTTGCCGGTCGCGCCCGGGTTCACGATCCGGATCCCCTGGCTGTTCCCCGAGATCTCGTTCGCCGCGCTGGAGGATGTCCCGCCGATCGTGTTGGACGGCACGCCGTCGATCACGATGCCGGCGACCGCGTTGGGCAGCGGAGTCGTCCCATCGGACATCGTGCCGATCCGGTTACCTTCGATGACGACCTGCCCGCCCGCTGAGGTCGCTGTCACCGTCGCCGGGGCGTAGAGCACGATCCCGTTGTTGTTCCCGGAGATCACGTTGCCCGCGCCCGAGGCCGTGCCGCCGATGGTGTCGCCCATCGACTGGTCCAGGAAGATGCCGTCAAGCGTGTTGCCGTAGTCGTCGGCGCCTCCCTGCGTGCCGATGTAGTCGCCCTCGACGACGTTGGCGTTCGGGTCGGCGTTCGCCAGGGCCGACGTCGGCCCGTTGCTCCAGTCGAGCACCGCGGGCGAGATCGCGATGCCGTCGCGGGCATTCGCGATGATCACGTTCCGCGCCGCCGCTGTCGTGCCGCCGATTGTGTTCTGCGCCGAGGCCACAAAAACGCCGTCCAGGTTCGGCAGCAGGACCAGCACGCTCCCGCTGGTGACGTTGTAGCCAATGTGATCGCCCTCGACGAGATTGCGAATCGCGTCGGAGGCGGGCGAGTTGATCGAGATCCCCTGCATGGCCTGCGTGACCGCCGGCGGGACGGCGGGGAGCGCATCGCCCTGGTCGTTCTCGATCAGGATGCCCTCGCCGACGCTGCTGCCGATGACGTCCATGCTGAACGGCTCGGTGCCGCCGACGGTGTTGCCGGGCGAGTCCTCGATCAGGACGCCGTTGCCCTGGTTGGCGAGCGCACCGGTACCGTCGGGCGTGACGCCGATGAGGTCGTTGGCGACGATGTTCCCCTCGGACGAGGGGCCGCGGATCGCGACGCCGTTGCCGAGGTTCCCCGAGATCACATCGCCGGCGCCGGCGGTCTGCACGCCGACCGGCTGGCCGATCACATTGTTCCCCGAGAGCGCGAGCACCCCGTCGCCCTGGTTGTGCAGGATGAAGCTCCCCTGGACCAGGTTGCCCGTACCGCTGGGGCCGCAGAGGATGACGCCGGCATCGCCACTGTTCTCGATCAGGTCGCGGCCGCCGGGCAGTGTGCCGCCGATCACGTTGTTGGAGTCGGCCACGACGATGCCGGCACCCTTGTTGCCGTCGGGCGTGCCGTCGGGCGCCACGCCGATCCAGTCGCCCCAGACCGTCACGCCGATCGCGCCGGTGGGCGGAGGCGCGGCAATCGGCGGCTCGATGTCGATCGCCGCGCCGTCGAAACCGGTCAGGCTCAGGCCGGCGACAGTGCAGTCGTACGCCTGAATCACCAGCCCCTCGGCGGACGTCGGCGAGCCGGCTGGGGTCGAGCCGGCCACCTGAATCGGGACCACGGCGTCGTCGCTCGTCGGCTGGATGTTCGCCGAGCCGCCGGCGCTGTAGCCGTCGATGATGACCGGCTCGGTGATCACCGGCAGGGGCTGCTGGAGGACGATGTCCATCGGCCCGGAGAACTCGATCAGGTTCGGCGCCGACGTCGACAGGGGCGGACGCGCGTTCGACCGGGCGATCGCGTCGTAGAGCGTCCCCGCGCCCGTGCCGCCCGACGAGTTGTCGACAAGGAAGGACGTGAGGAGCTGCCGCGACTCGAGCGGCTCGAGCACGATCCGCGCCGATTCGGGCCGGCGGCAACGGGGAACATTCATTCGCCCGCGGGCTCGTCGTCCGGCCGGCGGCGGGAACTGGTCGTCGAAAGGAGACGCGTTGCGCGACATCGAGGGCCTCGATCCCTGAGCGGACGGCCTGGACCCGCTCGCCGGCCGCCCTGGCGTCGGTCGGATTGCACCGGACGGCCGGCGCGTCGGCCGGACCCGGCGGAGGACGGACGGGGCACGTCCCGGACGGTGCCGGCGCATCCTTCCCCATCAGAACCATAGGACACGTTCGAAGGTCCAGAACCAGAATCGCGCGACCCACGGCGCACCATTGGCCGTAAACTGGACAGGTCAGACGGCCTCCGAATCGATCTCTCCCTGAGGTGCACCCATGACGGTTGGTTCCTGGCCCGGCCGCCGGCTGGCCGCGCTGGCGGTCGGCGCCGGACTCCTGCTGGTAACATGGCAAGTCGTGGCGCAGGTCCCGCGCTGGCCGGCCCCACTCAAGCCCCCGCCGGCCAGACGTAATGTCCACTACGGCCCGCACGAACGGAATGTCCTGGACTTCTGGCGGGCCCTTCCCGACCCGAAGAGTCCGAAGCGTGCCCCGCTTGTCGTGTTCTTCCACGGCGGCGGCTTCCGCCAGGGCGACAAGTCGGGAATCCCCGCCCGGCTGCTCTACCATTGCCTCAGGTCGGGGATCTCGGTCGCCTCGGCCAACTACCGCCTCTCGCAGAATGCGCCCTATCCGGCCCCGATGCGCGACGGTGCCCGCGCGATCCAGTACCTCCGGCTCCACGCCGACGAGTTCGGCATCGACCCCAACCGGATCGCGGCGTCGGGCAGCTCGGCCGGCGCGGGGATCGCGCTCTGGATCGGATTCCACGACGACCTCGCCGATCCCGACAGCCAGGATCCGGTCCTCCGCCAGTCCAGCCGGCTCGTCGCCGTGGGAGTCGACGGCGCCCAGTCATCCTACGACCCGCGATTCATCAGGAGCGTTGTGGGCGGCCGCGCGCACGAGCACTCGGCACTCAAGCCGTTCCTGGGAATCCCCGACCAGGACCTCGGCACGCCTCGCGCATTTCGCGTCTACGAGGACGCCTCGCCGATCACCCATGCCTCGGCCGGCGACCCGCCCGCGATCCTGTTTTACTCCGAGCCCGACGAGCCCCTGCCGCCCGACGCGCGGCCGGGGCAGGGGATCCACCATCCCCGATTCGGCGCGGCGCTGAAGGCCCGGCTCGAAGAGGTCGGCGTGGGCTGCACCGTCCGCCACTCCAGCGAGTTCCCGGCGGCCGAGGATCCCGATGAGGTGATGTTCCGCGAGATGGTCGAGTTCTTCCGGATGCACCTCTAGCGCGATCCCATCGCGGCGCCCGCCACGCCGGAGGACGGGCGCTGCGACGGTCTCGGCTCATTCGAACCGAAGCCCTCGGATCGCCGCGCTGCCGTCCGGCGACAGCGCCACCTCTGCCGACAGGCGGCGACTCCGGATGGCGTCCTCGTACTCCTTGCCCTTGCCCTCCTGGACGAAGTACGACTCGATGCCGAACTGGATCTGGTTGCGATTCAGCAGCGTGCCCCGGATGTACTTGATGCCCGGGCCCGGCGGATTGAGACTCACCATGCCGCCGCGGTAATGCCGGCCGTCCGGTTCGGGGTTGAGCGTCACGTAGACGGTCTGCCCGCGGCCCTGATCGATGTCGGCCAGGCGAGGCCGGCCTCCACCCGGTCCGAACAGGCCGACGACCCCGCCGGGCGGGACGCGGCTGATCTCGTACGAGAGGATCACGTAATCCCCGCGGAGCAGGTCGCGGGGGTCCACCGGCACGACCCGGAGGAGGATCGTCTCGCCGGTGAGCAACGTCGTGCTCCGCGGGATCATCATCCCGAACAGCACAAGGACCTGGAACACCACTGCGGCGATCAAGATGGGCCGCTCGTGGTCCTTGAACCAACCGATGATCGCGTCGGTCCAAGCCGGCCAGGCCTTCGCCGCAGTCGACTTCACCGACCCCGGTTCGTCGATCAACTCTGCCTCAGGCATGACGCACCACCTTTCGTCTCCGCCAGTACGTCGCCAGGCCGAACAGGGTCGCGCCGCAGAGGAAGAACATCGCCGACGCGCCCAGCATGCCGCCGAAGTTGCCGAACAGGTCGACGTATCGGAGCATCACCCAGAGCAGGAAGTACAGGACCCCGCCCGAGAAGGGAAGACCCCGGTTCTCGCGCAGGCCAAGCTGTATCAGCCAGACGGCCAGCACCACCATCGCGGCGTTGGCCAGCACCGTGGGGAGCAGGGGCTCGTGGACGAGGATTCCATAGAATGCCAGAAAGGCGAGGAACAGCGTGAAGCCGATCGGCAGCCAGCGCCGGCGGTTCTCCGTCCAGATGGCCTGGGCGAGGGAGACTGGCCTTTCCCCCGCGAGCGTCGCGGCCCGCCGTTCGATCTCCGCAACCCCGGCCACCACCAGCACCGAGACGATCAGCGCCGCCACCATCTCGACCATCAAGGTCGCGTTGAAGTTGGCCACGTTCAAATAGCGGTGGTAGTCATAATAGCTGAGCGGGATGAGAACACCTCCCATCAGCGCCGCACCGAAGAAACGGTAGGGGATCGCGAGCGGGCTTTCCTCGGGATGACACTCGGCCAGGATCAGGAAGAGCCCGCCGACGCAGCCGATGAAATAGGTCGGATTGGCGTCGAACCGCCATGCGAACGGCTGCATGATGACCCACCAGGCCAGCAGCGGGACATACAGCGCCACGGTCTTCGCCGAGCCCCTGCGGTACGCCCAGAGCAGCCCGGGCAACGCCAGCAGCGGGACGCTGAAGGCGGCGTTGACCGGCATGCCGAACAGCCACAAAAACCCTCGGCCGGTGGTCGCCGTCCCCAGTATGGCGAAGCCCGCGTAAAAGGCCAGCAGGCCGACGACCAGCGCGTGCAGCAGGAGTGTATCCAGGCAGAGGGCGAACGGCAGCGAACCGACGGCCCACCACCAGAAGAGGTCGGGACTATCGCTGTTGATGTGCAGGATTTGCGCGACCAGCGCGATGGCACCGCCGAAACAAAGACAGCCCAGGAAGAACAGGACCTCGGACGCCGTGCGCCGTCCCTGGCGATAGCGGACGTAGAAGCCGCCGGCGTGGGTGCTCACGAGCGTCGTGAAGACCAGGAACAACTTGCTGGCCGCGGGCATCGCCTCCCAGTTGTAGGCGATCAGGAGCAGGACGGCGAGGCCGACGAGCAGCGCCGCCAGCCCCGACAGCGTGAAAAGCGCCTGGGCACCCCGGCGCTCGGCGATCTCCTCGGGCGTGCCGTACAGATCGAGGATGCGAGCCGCCTGGCCGTCGTCCACGAGCCCGCGGGTTCGCCACCAGCCCAGCTCGCCGACGAGCCACCGGCGCTGGCGGTCGGTAATCTCTCGCTCGGCCATATTCGCCGCCTTTCCGGAGAGCGACCTCACAGGTGTCGGATGTGTTCGAGCCTGATCCCGATGATCTTACATGAACTTCATGTCCAAATGGCGGGCTCGCATGCCACATCCTTCGATCGGGCGCTTGCGGGTCGACGACGGCTGACGTCCCCGATCGACTGGAGACCTCTTCCTCGTCGACCGGCCGCCCGGCCGTGAGGGTCCGGAAGGCGGATCGGAAATCCGACGGTGCTCCCCTGGCGAGGAGCCCGTCGGAGTTGATGCGAACACGGAAGATCGGGAGACCGCGACCGCCGTGCTCTGAGCCTTCGTCGTTATGCCTTCTGGTGACGTCGCACGAAGTAGCCCAGGAAACCCAGGGCGCCGAGACCCACCAGCGCCATGGATGAAGGCTCGGGGACGACAGCAAGAGCACCGTACATGTAGGTCTTCTGGCCGTCGGTCCCCCCTCCGTAGGGTTTCATGTGGGCCGCGAAATTGACGGTGCCATTGTCGCTGAAGCCCTCGAACTGGGACGTGGTCAGACTCGTTCCGGTGATCGTGATGGTCATGCCGGTCACGTTCTTGTCGCTCTCGTCCGTGATTGCGTACGAGAACTTCCCGAAGGGACCGAACCCCCCATTGGTCTGGTTACCGACTCCGCTCGAATCATTGCCCGGCGACCAAGTCCAACTGCTCGCGCCATCCGTCGACCCCGTCAGGCTGAGCGCGAACGGCGTGGTGGCGGCCAGGATGGTCCCACTCGCGACGTTGAATCCGAAATTGTTGAGCTGATAGCCCGAGGCGACCGAGACGGTGATCGTGACCGAAGTCCCCCCTCCGGTGACGTTGACCGTCCCGTACGGAGCGGGGTTCGGGTCGCCGTTGCTCTGGCTGAAGGAGAAGAGATCGGCCTTCGCCGGCTGCCCGGCGGTCACCAGAAGAATCAGCCCAATCACCAGGCTGACGCCGAAAAGCGGTGTTCTGAATCTCATGCTTGCACTCCTCGTTTTGAATTTGTCGCGCCTTCGTTCAGCTTCCGGCGCGAGGACCGCGAGTAACGCGTCGACGCCGGGCCGGTAGGCCCCCGACCAGTACGGGGCTCGAGTCCCCGCACCGTCTCGGCGGCGAGGAAGTTCTCACACCAGGGGATCTCCCACTCGGGAATCCTCATTGTTCCGGCCTCCTCGCTGTCCCAGGACGGGTAGAGGCCGCGAGAACCCCGGCACGGCCCTGTGGGGCGAGAGGTTGCGTTTTCCGGGTAGCCAGTCTCGTCACGCCGAACTGGCCATCGTGCGGCAGATGCCACCTCGCCACGACATCGTTACGAGGTACGATCCCGGTTGCCCACGCATGCGGCGGCCAGAACGACGCACCTCGATCCCAGCGAAGTTCGACCGAAAATGCTGGGAAAGCCTCCGGTTTGGTTTTCATGGGCACCAGTCCATGGTACGGTGCCGCCTGCCCGGTTGCTGGGCCTCGGTCGTCGTCGAACCATTCGGTCCCATCGGGTGAATTCGGCGATGCCTGGCAGTCGAATCGAAGTCCCGATTCTACGCAATCGACCTTCCCCTCGCTCGCTCAGTTGCCAGACGGGTTTTCACCGCGATCATCAGGTCCGGGTGCACTGGCTCTCACCCTTCCCTCGCCCTTCGCGGTCGCACCCCACCGAGACAACACGGGGAGACCGGCGTCCCACGAGTGCCGCCGGGGACCCGGGTCGGTGCGTCCGACGACCCCGGCCGTCTCCGTCATCCCGCCCCCGGTGCGGCGCGCAACACTTTGCACACGATCGGGGACGTCCACATAGCGTCAGGGGCCAGTCTATAGGGCTCTTACGGGAACTGTCAAGCTTCGAATTCACATTCGTCGTGAATCCAGACGCGCGATGCT
>DAIDHB010000092.1 GCA_027452145.1 Planctomycetales bacterium | reverse complement strand
CCTCCCCACTTCCCGCCGACATTCTTGAGGTCGGCGACGTTGCTCTTCAGGGCGTCCTTGAATTCGTCGTCCAGCGGCATGCGCCAGGCGCGCTCGCCGGTCTGGCGCGCGGTGTCGAGGAATTCGGCGCAGAAGGCGTCGTCATTGCCGAAGAGTCCGGCGATCCGCGTTCCGAGGGCGACCATGCATGCGCCGGTGAGGGTGGCCAGGTCGATGAGGCGGTCGGGGCGGTTCTCGACGGCGAAGCTGAGGGCGTCGGCGAGGATGAGGCGTCCCTCGGCGTCGGTGTTGAGGACCTCGACGGTCTTGCCATTGCGGTGCGTGAGCACATCGCCCAGTTTCATCGCCCGGCCGCCGGTCATGTTCTCGGTCAGGGCCAGATAGCCGACGAGGTTAAGGGGGAGCTGGAGCCGGGCAGCGGCCTGCATGGCGGCGGCCACGACGGCGGCGCCAGTCATGTCGGCCTTCATGTCCTCCATCGAGGCGCTGGGCTTGATGCTGAGCCCACCCGAGTCGAACGTGACGCCCTTGCCCACGAGGGCCGTGGTCGGCCGATCGCCGCCGCGCGCGTGACGAAGGATCACGAAGCGGGGTTGCTCCTCCGAGCCGGCCGCGACGCCCATCAGGCCGCCGAACCGCTCCTGCTGGATCCTGGCGGCATCCCAGACCTCGACGGCGAGCCCGGCATCCTCGGCGACCAGGCGAATCCGCTCAGCGAGTTGCCGCGGCGGCTTCTCAGCCGGCGGTGTGTTGCCCAGGTCGCGGGCCAGGTTAACAGCCTCGCCGACGATCTTCCCGCGCTTGATCGCCGTCTCCAGGGCGTCCGCTTGCGACACCGGGACCTCTTCGGTCACGAGGCTGAACGTCCCGAAGGCATGGCGGTTGGGCTCGGACCGGTGCAGGGCGGGGCTGCGCGTGCCGACCATCGTGCCCTCGACGATGGCGGACGCCGTGCCGGCCGGGTCGTCCGACGGAGGCAGGACGAACGCGACGGTCTCTCGAGCCCGGGCCGCCAGCCGTTTGGTCGCGGCCACTCCGGCCGTGAGCGCCGCTCCGGCGTCAAAGCGCTTTCGGGGGCCCAGGCCGACCAGCAGCGCCGAGGCCGCCTCGAGGCCCGACGGGTTGTGGACCACCGACAGCTCGCCAAGGCTGCCGCTAGCATCCCTGTCCGCCACGAGTCGTCGGACCGTGTCTTCCAGGCCCATCAGGCACGCGCCGTGCGGGGATCCCGTTTCATCCTCGAACAGGCCCACGACGAGCCATTGCGACCTGACCTCCGCGATCGGGCGACGAAGTAGCTGGATGTTCATGCGACCTCGGTCCATGGAGCCACCGGCCTTGTCCTACCGACACGCCATGATGACCGCCCGCGCCGGGCGGCGCCAAGCCGACTTGCCGGCCGGGGAAACGATCGATAGAATCCCGCCCATCCGTCGGTTCGCCCGGTCACGATGCCGGCGGCGACGGCTGAAACAGGCCCGGACGGCTGGAGCCGCCGGGTTGTCGAGCCGGGGGAGCCAAGGATGGCGAA
The DNA here is from genome assembly GCA_027452145.1 of Planctomycetales bacterium. Lineage (GTDB taxonomy): Bacteria > Planctomycetota > Planctomycetia > Isosphaerales > Isosphaeraceae > JAKAUH01. The sequence continues at coordinate 45,028 of DAIDHB010000092.1, read as the reverse complement.
TACCCATTTCTCGAGGCGGACGACGGTCGCTGTCGTTGCCGCGGTCGTTCTGGGCATGTGCTGCGGTTGCGTCGAGCGGCGGTATACCATTCGCACAGATCCCCCAGGGGTCCAGGTTATCGTCAATGGCGAGAACCTCGGCCCTTCCCCCGCCTCGCACAATTACTACTACTACGGCGACCGCGAGGTCACGCTGGTGATGGGTGGTTACGAGACCAAGACCATCATCCAGCCCATGGATGCGCCGTGGTGGGACAACTACCTGACCGAGTTCTTCAGCGAGAACCTCGTCCCGTACGTGATCCGGGACGACCGGGAATTCACGTACAAGATGGAGCCGGCACGGACGCCGACCCAGGAAGAGGTCCAGGGTCGCGCCGAGGCCCTCCGGAGCGAGGCGAACGTGCTTCCGCCTCCCCGGCGGGGCGGGATTCTCGGGTGGCTAGGATTCTAATGATGGGTCTGGCCGTTGCGTGTGCGTAGGCATGAGGCGGTAGGGGTCGTGGAGGGGATTTGCGCGGGGAACCGAGACTTGGCGTGATCCGGCCGGTTGGCCGAGCCGATCTTTAGAGGTGCGGAGTCCGGAGCCAGCCAGTCCGTCCGTCCGCCGATTGATGAGGGATTGATCGTGAAGCTTGCCGTGGCCGCCATCCAGATGCCCTCCACGCCGCTCGATGTCTGCGGGAACATCGAGCGTGCCGACGAACAACTGCGCGCGGCCCACGACCGGGGGGCGGAGCTGGCGGTTTTGCCCGAGCTGTTTAACACGGGGTATAGCCTCTGTCCCGATTTCGGCCCGTACGGCGAGACGGCCGAGGGCCCGACGATCGCGCATCTGAAGCGGCGGTGCCGGCAGTGGCGGATGGCGATCGCGGCGGGCTTCGTCGAGCGATCGGGCCGGCACCTCTACGATGCACTGGTCTTCACCTCGCCGGACGGGGATGTCCGGATCTATCGCAAGCGGAACCTGGTCTTCTGGGAACGGTTCCGCTTCCGCCCGGGCCGCGAGCCGCTGGTCGTCGCGACGCCCTGGGGCCGCGTGGGCTTCGCAATCTGCGCGGACATGATCTACCGCAAGGTCTGGAGCGATTATCGCGACCGGATCGACCTGGCAATCGTCTCGGCGGCCTGGCCGAACTTCGCCAATCGCGACTCGGGTCGCCGGCACTGGCTGCTGGGCCACGTCGGTCCACTGTCGCAGGCGATCCCGGCGCGGGTCGCTGACGACCTGGGAATTCCGGTGATCTTCGCCAACCAGTGTGGGGAGACACACACCACCATCCCGATCCTTTGCACCCGGATCAAGGATCGCTTCGCCGGGATGAGCAGCATCTGCGACGGCCGCCATGGTTCGCCGGTGCGGGCCGGGGCGGATCCTTCGTTGCTGGTCGCCTCCATCACACTCCATCACTCGCGAGGTCGAAAATCGTGGCATACTACGTCCCCCTCGGCCTCCGCGGCCTCATCCTCCGCATTGGCACGTTCCTGATCGGCCTCCTCGGCAGTCTCGTCTATCGCCTGGCGTCGCGCCGCCGGGCGTCGTCCGTGCCGATCGCCCAGACACTGCCCGTCATGCTGCCGGATTGACCCGGACTCGGTTAGAATCATGGCCCCGGCGGCGGAATGCGGCCCCCGGGATCCGTCGAGATGCCGGGGCACGGGTGCCCTCGGCCAGGCCCCCGGCGCACCCGCGCCGGGCAAGGACGGATCGACCGCACCGAATGAAGGATTGATCATGTGTGGCATTGCTGGTGCCGTCGATCTGGAGGGGGCTCGCGAATTCCCGCGGGACCGGCTGCTGGCGATGACCGGGGCGATCGCGCACCGCGGTCCCGACGATGAACACGTGCACGTCGAGCGGGGCGTGGCGCTGGGGGCGCGCCGGCTCTCGATCATCGACCTGGCCGGCGGCCGGCAGCCGCTGGCGAACGAGGACGGCTCGATCTGGGTCGCTTTCAACGGCGAGCTGTTCGAGTACCCCGAGCTGCGCCAGAAATTGCTGTCGCGGGGTCACCGACTGGCCACGCGCTGCGATACCGAGGCCTGGGTGCACCTCTACGAGGATCAGGGCGTCGGGATGTTCGAGGAGGCGCGGGGCCAGTTCGCCGTCTCGCTCTGGGACCGCGAGAATCGCACGCTGATCCTCGGCCGCGACCGGGTCGGCATCTGTCCCCTCTATTACGCCCGGGCGGACGGATGGCTGCTCTGGGCGTCGGAGATCAAGGCGCTGCTGGCGTCGGGACTGGTGGCGGCTCGGCCGGATCCGCGGGGCGTGGATCACCTGTTCACGTTTTTCTGCGCCGGGACGACCCGGACGTTCTTCGAGGGCATTACCTCGCTGCCGCCCGGGCATTTCCTCCGGGTGCGCGACGGCCGGGTCGCGAAGCACCGCTACTGGGACCTCGATTTCCCCGATGCCGGGCAGGAGCGCCGGCAGGACGATCCGACGCCGATGGTCGAGGAGCTCGAGGGCCTGATGATGCAGGCGGTCGAGCGGCGGCTCCGGAGCGACGTGCCGGTGGTCAGCTACATCAGCGGCGGTCTCGACTCGACCGTGGTGCTGGGCTGTTGCAGCCGCCAGCGGAGCGAGCCCATCCCGGCATTCACCGTCGGCTTCGACCGCGCGGGCCCCGACGAGCGAACGCATGCCTCCGAGGCGGCCGCGGTGCTCGGATCGCCGCTGACGACCGTGACCATGGATAGCTCGGGGCTCGCGAATGCCTATCCCGAGCTCGTCCGCGCCGCCGAGGGGCCGGTGCTCGACACCTCGTGCGCGGCGCTCTTGCGGCTGGCGCAGTCGGTCCATCAGCAGGGGTATCGCGTGGCGCTGACGGGCGAGGGGGCCGACGAGGCTCTGGCCGGGTACGTCTGGTACAAGGCGCAGGCCGTTCGAGACGCCATCACGGGCCGGATCGGGCACGCGGGTCCTCGGATGTTTCGCCGCCTGGCGATGCGGGCCGTGGCCGGCCGCCGGCCGCTGCTCCCGCCGGAACAGGCCATCGCCGGCGTCCGCCCCGCGCAGCAGGAGCTCTACGAATTCGTCACCCAGGCGAAGCCAACGGTGTACTCGGCGGGCATGTGGGACCGGCTGGGTGATCACGACCCCTACGGCGACCTGGACGTCTCGGCCGAGCGAATCGGACGGTGGCATCCGCTCAACCAGTCGCTCTACGTCGGCTACAAGGTGATGCTGGCCGGGTTGCTGATGATCTGCAAGGGGGACCGGATCGCGATGAATGCGTCGGTCGAGACCCGCTATCCGTTCCTCGACGACGACGTGATCGCGTTCTGTGCGGGTATCGCGCCGGAATACAAGTTGCGCGGGCGGACCGAGAAGTGGATCCTCCGCCAGGCGGCGGCCCGGATCCTGCCCGAGCGGATCGCGCGGCGGCCGAAGACGATGTTCCGCGCCCGGATGGCGGCAACCTTCCTCGGCCCGGGGCGCCCGCCCTGGGTCGACCAGCTCCTGAGCCCGGAGTCGTTGCGGGCGACGGGGTATTTCGACGCCGAGGCCGTCCTGCACCAGCGCGCCTGGCAGGCGAGGATCCCGCGAATCACGCCCGCGCGGTTCGTGTTCGACGTCGCGCTTACCTGCGTGGTCTCGACCCAGCTCTGGCATCATCTCTTCTGCGGCGGCGGGCTTTGCGACCTGCCCACCTGGCAACCTGTTCCTCCTCGACGCACCATCGGCTCGATTCATCCGAGCGTGGCTTGAGGGCTGGCCGGAACTTGAAACGCCCGGGATCGAGCGGCTATCATGGCTTCTCGAATTATCGTGAGCGTCGATGCCACCAGGGAGATCTCCGATGGCGCTGGTCAGTTGCATCACAAATCAGGACGCCAGCGAGAAGGTCAGGACGATCTTTGAGGGGATGGACAGGCAACTCGGCGTGGTCCCGAACGTCTTTCGGGTCATGGCTCACAGCCCCGAGATGCTCGAGGCTTTCCTGTCGCTGAACGCCACCCTTCCCACCACTCATCTCGACGGTAAGCTCCGTGAGTTGGCCTACATCAAGACCTCGGAGGTGAACTGCTGCGGCTACTGCCTGCACCATCACCAGGCCCTCGGCAAGAAGGCCGGCCTGAGCGACCGGCAGGTCGCCGAGACCGCCCGCTTCGAGGATAGCGACGCCTACGACGACCTCCAGCGCGACGTGATGCGCTATGCCGAACAGGTAACGCGGCATGTCCACGTCGACGACTCGCTGTTCGAGCGGCTGCGGCGTTCGCTGGGTGAGCGCGAGCTCGTCGAGCTGGCCATGACGGTCGGCATCGCCAACTTCACCAACCGCGTCACCGAGACGCTTCGCATCGAGTTGCCATGAGCGCCTCAGCCTGTGCGCGGCCGCGGTGTCCCGGCCTTCGCCCGTCATCATCGGCCTCTGGAACCTTGGTCACGCCGGGTCACGCCGTTTATCGTCGATCGCATTATCACCCGAATAGGAGGCGGAGAACCGAGAGCTCGCCGGCGTTCGGCGCGCGGACCCGCTCGCTTTCGCCTCCGTTCAAACGGGGTCCTCGTCGGGGAGGACCGGATTCGTGGCGCTGTCGCCATGACCGATCGGATCGAGAAGCTTCTCCGACGAATCGATCCGGAAGCCTCCTTTCACCCATGAATCCGGCGCCTTGCGTCGCCGAATCGCATGCACATCGACGTTCCGCCGAAGCGCCGAGCGATTGTCTCGGCGATCTCGCCACGGCTCACGACGTGGGGTTCGGCGGGTCCCGCCACACCGCGATGGGCCGGTCGCTCTGGCCGCGATCCGAGCGCGGCTAGGCGAGCGGGTTCGCCGGCGGCGTTTTCGAGCGCGAGCCGGGCGCGATCGGCAGGATCGTTGACTACCCGCTCGACCCGCTGCTCCACGAGCACTTCGAGCAGGCCGTCCGCGGCTTTCCTCGCCGGACCGCCGTCGTCTTCGAGGGCCGGTAGCTCTCGTACGAGAGTCTGAACTCGATCGCGGAAGAGCTCGCAGACTCGATCCGCCGTCGCGGTGTCGGGCCGGATGTGCCCGTTGGCCTTTGTGCGGAACGCTCCTTCGAGATGGTCGTCGGCCTGCTCGGGATCCTCAAGGCAGGTGGCGCTTACATTCCGCCGGACCCGGATCATCCGCCCGATCGCCTGGCTGCGATCGTTCGGGATTCGGCGCCGCCCCTCGTGCTGGCCCAGCGCCATCTGCTCGGACGACTCGTGGGCCTCACCGCCCCCGTGGTTCCGCTGGATGGAGAGCGAGAAGAGGCCGAGGCGATCGGCGTCGGCAATCCGGCGGTGGGGGCGTGCTCGACGGATCTGGCGTACATCATCTACACGTCGGGGTCCACCGGCACTCCGAAGGGGGCGATGAACGAACACGGGGGAATCTGCAACCGGCTCCTCTGGATGCAGGATGAGTATCGGTTGACACCCGACGATCGGGTGCTCCAGAAGAACCCGTTTAGTTTCGACGTGTCGGTGTGCGAGTTCTTCTGGCCGCTCATGGTCGGTGCCTCGATGGTCCTGGCAAGGCCCGGCGGGCATAGAGACCTGGCTTACCTTGCTGGCTTGATCCGGGACGAGGGCATCACGGTCGTTCATTTCGTCCCTTCGATGCTCCAGGTGTTCCTGGAGGAGTCCGGGCTGGAGTCGTCCTGCGCGACGCTGCGCCATGTGTTTTCGAGCGGCGAGGCGCTTCCCGAGCAGGTGGCTCGTCGCTGCCTGGAACGACTCTCCGCGCGGCTGCACAACCTGTACGGACCGACCGAGGCGGCGATCGAAGTCACCTACCGGGAATGCCGGCGTGAGGACCTGCCGGGACCCGTACCGATCGGCCGGCCGATCGCCAACATGCGGACCTACGTCCTCGACGAACAGTTCCGGCCCGTGCCGGATGGAGAGCCCGGCGAGTTGTTCCTGGCCGGTGTCGGCGTGGGACGGGGCTATCTCGGCCGGCCCGAGCTCACCGCCGAGCGGTTCCTCGCGGATCCGTTCTGGTCCCGGCCCGACTCTCGCATGTATCGGACGGGCGACCTGGCGCGTCGGCGGCCCGACGGCGATCTCGAATTCCTCGGCCGTCTCGACCATCAGGTGCAGATTCGCGGATTCCGGATCGAGCTGGGCGAGATCGAGGCGGCGATGGCCCGGCACGCGGCCGTGGGGCAGGCAGTTGTCGTGTCCCGCGATCACCCAACGATCGGGAAGCACCTCATCGCCTACGTCGTACTGGCCCACGGGGCGACGGCCGAGCTCGAGGCGCTGCGGCGTCACATCGAGTCGTTGGTGCCGGGCTACATGGTCCCCGCGACGATCATGCTCCTTGATGCCCTCCCGCTGACTCGGAACGGGAAGATCGACCGGCGGGCTCTGCCCGAACCTGACGCGGCGTCGCCGTCGGTGCGGTCCGATCACGCTGCGCCCCGGACAACGGTCGAGGAGCGACTCGCGGTGATCTGGGCGGATATCCTGGGTATCGACGAAATCGGAATTCACGATGATTTCTTCACAAGCGGAGGGCATTCCCTGCTCGCCGTGCGGCTGGTCGCGAGGGTCCGCGAGCTTTTCGGCGTCGGGATGCCGGTGGCCGCGCTGTTCCAGGCGCCGACGATCGCGCGGATGGCAGCCTGGCTGACGAGCGGGCATCAATCGTGGCGGCGGAGCACGATCTTCCCCGTGCAGCTTGGGGCGGCGGCCTCTCCATTCTTCTGCGTACCGGGTGGAGACGCCACGAGCTGGTCGATGCTGGGCCATGGTATTGCGCTGGCCACAGGCTGGCCCGGCGTCTCGGCCCGGAGCACACGCTCTACAGCTTTGGGGTCGATCGGCCGCCCGGCGCCTCGTCCGAGCCTCCGCGGCTCGACGAGCTCGCCGCGACGTTTCTCGACGACCTCAGGGCGATCCAGCCGATGGGGCCGTATTACCTGGGCGGCTGGTCGGCAGGCGGGCTGATCGCCTTCGAGATGGCGCGGCGACTCCTTGCCGAAGGCGAGTCCGTGGGCTTGCTGGCCCTGTTCGATACCTATGGACCCGGCTTCCCGAGGATACGTCGGCTGAGAGAGCAGATCTCGGAGCATCTTTCCCGAATTAAGCGACTCCCGACGAAGGGCCGCATCTCTTACCTTCTCGCCAGGATGCTCCTGAGGCCGCGGTCGCCTGGCGGACCGATACCCGAGCCCGAGCTGGCGAGCGCGCCAATCCTCGAGCGGTGCAGGAGTTACGTGGAACGCGTCGACAACGATCCGGGCCGGATTAACCCTGTTCCACGCCACCTGGAGGCCCGAGCCGCCGGTCCGGCTGGCCTACGACGATCCCACGAACGGATGGGGCCGTGTCGCCGACGGAGGCGTCTAGGTCCATCTGATCGACACCGAAGATCGCTGGATGTTCGACGAGCCTGCGCTCGGCGAGATGGCGGAGCGCCTGGCGATTTGCCTTCGCGCGGTCCACGAGGCGGCGGGATCGCGAGGGCGCAGCGATCGCTGAGTCCCCGATGCAAGCTTTGGCGAAGCGGCCGTCAACGGGGGCGGATGCCCATGGGCTGGCGGTGATGCCGAGTCCTGGCGGCGGCCTCTGCTCTTGACGGGCTCAACGGAGATGGCCACTATCCGAGGAAACCGCCTGACTCCTCCCGACATGCGGGGCCGAGCCTTGATCGACTCGAAGATTGCCGGCGGGAGCGGCACGTTCCAGGATGTACGAAATGATCGAGAGTGCCGGCGCCACGGGCTCCAGCCCGTCCTGGGTGCCGCTGTCGCCGCGCGAGCGTCGGGTGCTGGGCGTGATGGTCGAGAAGGCCAAGACCACGCCCGAGTACTACCCGATGACGATCGCCGCGATCGTGACGGCCTGCAACCAGAAATCGAACCGCGACCCAGTGACCAACTACGACCAGGACGACGTCGAGGAGGCGCTCCAGGGATTGCGGAAGAAGGGCGCGACCATCCTCATCGAGGGGGGCGGTCGGGTCGTGCGCTGGAAGCACACGCTCTACGATTGGCTGAAGGTCAGCAAGGTCGAGCTGGCGGTCCTGGCCGAGCTGATGCTGCGCGGCCCGCAGACCGAGGGGGACCTGCGGGCTCGCGCCAGCCGGATGGAGCCGCTGTCGGACCTGAACGTCCTCCGGACGATCCTCGAGGGGCTCGTGCCCCGCAAGCTCGTCCACTTCCTCTCGCCGCCGGGCCAGAAGCGCGGCGTATTCGTGGCCCATGGGCTCTATCCGCCCGAGGAATTCGAGCGCGTCCGGCAGGCGTTCGCCAACCGGGTCGCCGACGAGGATGAGGCTCCGTCCCGGCTCTCATCGGCCCGCGAGGAGCTGGCCGCGAGCACCGCGGCGCCCGGGTGGGTGGCCGAGATCGCCGCGCTCCGCGCCCAGATCGCCGAGGTCGCCGAGCTGCGGGGCCAGGTGGAGCAACTCCGCGCCGGACTGGATGCCCTGACCGCCGAGGTCCGCGACCTCAAATCGGCGCTGGGAGCCTGACCGGATGAACCCGCCCGTACCGGAAAGCGAGGGGCTCTTGCCCGATCCAGCGACCGAACCGTCCGACCCCGGCCTGGGGGACGGCGCCGCCATGGCGGAGGAATCGCCGGCTTACGAGAGTGAGCCCGTAGCCGAGCCGGTATCCGCCCCCGAGCCGGAGCGAACGGGCGACTGGACGCTGGTCGCGATGCTGCCGCACGACGGGCTGGAGCCGCCCGCATCGGCCAGCGAGGAACTGGCGCAGGCCGTCTGGTGTTCTGCCTCGGCGATGTGGCACCCATCGCTGCTGGATCGCCTGGCGGCGTTGCCACGAATCGAGCCGATCGAGTCGCCCACGCCGCCGGCTGCGCGCGAGGTCAGGATCTTTCCCTCCGGGGCCGGCGAGCTCTTGCCGTCGGGATATCGCACGCAGTGCGAGGATGCCGGCGCGGTCGTCGTCGAATCGGGGATCGATCGCGGGGAGCTGATTCGCCTCATCCTGGGCCGGCTCGGCGACGATGGCGCCCCCGGCGCCTCGACCGACGCGACCGCGACCGACGCGACCGCGGCCGACTTCCTCGCGCTCGGAACGGCCTGGTGGATCCTCCGCGACCTGACGACGGCGATGGGGCACTCGCAGGAGGTGGATCGCGAGAGCCTCTGGCGCGAGGTAGCAGCCGGCGCGCATGCCTGGCGGGTCGGCGACGCTCCTGCCGCCACCAACCGCCTCCGCGCCGCCTTCGAGGTCCTCACCCAGGCTCGCGAGCGCTTCTACCCAGTCGACGCCTATCTGCTGGATCTCTGCCTGCTGGATGCTTCGATGGCGGGCGGGGTCCTGGCTGAGCCGCTGGCGACCCAGGCGCCGCTGACATTCATCGCTCCGGGCCGGGCCGTCGAGGTGCAGGCCGAGGCCGATCCGGAAGGCATGGCGGCGCTGCGGCAGGCGATCGCCGACGGCTGGGTCGACGTGGCCGGAGGGGCGTACCTCGAGGCCGAGGAACCGCTGCTGCCGCTCGAGTCGATCCTCTGGCAATTCGCTCGCGGCGGCGATGCCTACCGCGCGCACCTCGACGACCGGAGCGTCGAGACGTTCGCCCGCCGCCGTTTCGGGCTCTTCGTGCAGCTTCCCCAGGTCGCCCGCCGGTTCGGCATCCGCTACGCCGTTCACATGGCCTTCGACACCGGGCGGTTTCCCCTGCGGCCGGAGACCAAGCGCCTCTGGGAGGCCCCTGAAGGGAGCAACCTCGAAACGCTGATGCGGGCGCCGATCGCCGTCGATCGCGCGTCGCAGGGCTGGCGCTTCGGCTGGCGGTTAGCCGCGACGATGCGCGACGATCACGTCGCGACGATCCCCGTCGTGCGCTGGCCCAGCCCGGTCGCGGGCTGGTACGCCGACCTCAGGCGAGTGGCGACGTACTCGCCGGTCCTCCTGCGCTGGACGACGCTCGGCGACTACTTCCACCTGACCGACCGGCCTTACGAGACGTTCCGACCCGAGCCCGACTCCTACGCCACGCCGTACCTGGCCCAGGCCGTGGCCCGGGGCGACAAACAGCCGGTCTCCTGGCTGGCCCGTCACGGCCGCCTGCGCGGACGGCTGGACGCGACCCGCGCCCTCGAGGCGTTCGCCCGAGCGATCGCCTCGGTGGCGGCGGGGGAAGCGGCGTCTCCGGAGGTGCCGGCAGATCTGCCTCCGACCCGCACGATCGAGGAGCAGATCGAGCTCCGCCGGCCCGAAGAGGCGGAACGCTCGCTCGACGCGGCCCTTCCGGCATGGTCGTCGGCGCTGGCCGACCGGATCGTCCGTGGTCCGGCCTCGACGGCCGGCGCCGGTCCTCAGGGCTATCTTGTCATCAACACGCTGGGGATCCCTCGCCGAGTCGCGGTGCCCCTGCCCGAGTCATCGCCCGACCTGCGACCTGACGGAGCGCTGCGCGCGGCACAGCTCACGGACGAGGGTGTTTTCGCCGTCGTCGAGCTCGCGCCCTATGGATACGCCTGGGTCCCCGCCGCGACCGACCCCGCGCGGCCGGCGGCGGCGTCGGGGGCAGTCTCGGCCAGGGGACGCGAGCTGAGGAACGAGTCGATCGCGGTCGAGGTCGACGCGACGACCGGCGGCCTGCGCAGCATCGCCGCGCCGGACGAACCTTCGCCACGGCTCGGCCAGCAACTGGTGGTCCACGGGCTTTTGGACGCGTCTGGCAAGCCGGTCGCGTCGCAGATGCGGGTCGATCAGTTCGAGGTTGACTTCGCCGGGCCGGCGCTCGTCCAGGGCACGGCGATCGGCCGGATCCTGGATCCGGCGGATGGGAACAAGCTGGCGTCGTTCCGCCAGCGCTATCGACTTTGGGCCGGGCGGCCCATCCTGGAGATCCAGATCACCCTGAGCGAGCTCGACCCGGCCTGGCTCGACCATGCCTCGAGAAGCGACCCGTGGTCGGCCTATCTCGGTTGTCGCTGGGCATGGCCCGATGCGAATTCGATGCTCCGGCGTACGGTGCTCTGGACGCCCGAGATGACCGAGCTCGACCGGCCCGAGACGCCCGACGCGCTCGATATCACGACCCGGACGCAGCGGACGGCCCTCCTCTTCGGCGGCCTGGCCCACCATCGCAAGCAGGGCGGCCGGATGCTCGACACCCTGCTGATCGCCGGCGCCGAGACCTGCCGCTCGTTCGAGGTCGGCGTCGTGCTCGACCAGGAGCACCCGTTCCACGCCGCTCAGGACATCCTGACGCCCGCGGCGGTCGTCGCCTGCCCGGAGGCGGCCCTGACCTCGGGAGCCGCAGGCTGGCTGGCCCGGATCGATCGACAGAACGTCGCGATCTCGCGCGTCGAGTTCCTGGAGAACTGCGGGGACCGCGGCTGGGGACTTGTCTTCCACCTCCTCGAGACCGCCGGCCAGTCGGGCCGATGCCGGCTCCGGCTGTTCCGCAACCCGACCTGGGCTCGCCAGGCGGACTTCCTGGGCGAGACGATCGTCGACCTCTCGGTCGAAGGCGAGGGGGTGTACGTCGACCTGACGCCTCACGAGCTCGCGCGGGTCGAGGTGGCGCTGTCCTGATCGGGTCGCCCAGCTAGCTCTGGGGCTCGACTGGATCCGACCCCGGCGCGTCCACAGGGGACCGGTCCGATGGGCGGCATCATCGCGCAAGCCGGACCCGGGAATCTGAAAATCCGGGAATTGACCTGGACGGGGAGACACTAGACGCTAGGATGTCGCCCGGCCCGATCCCGGGGTGCGTCCCGAACGAGGATCGACGCGGCCGCGAGAGCTCGGTCTGTACCCTCCTCTATATGGAAGGAGCGAGGAATGAGCGCGGTGCGAGTGCTGGTCGGTACGCGGAAGGGCGCCTTCATCATCACGTCGGATGCGCGTCGGGATCGATGGGAGGTCAGCGGCCCTCATTTCGCGGGGTGGGAGATCTACCACGTCAAGGGCTCGCCCGTGGATCCGGACCGACTGTACGCCTCGCAGTCGACCGCCTGGTTCGGGCAGATGATTCAGCGCTCCGACGACGGGGGCAAGACGTGGGCGCCGGTCGGGAACGAGTTCCGGTATGACGGCGAGATCGGTACCCACCTCGGGCACGACGACCAGCAACACCCCTGGAAATTCAAGCGCGTGTGGCACCTCGAGCCCTCTCTGACCAACCCGGACGTGGTTTACGCCGGGGTCGAGGATGCGGCGATGTTCGTCTCCGATGACGGAGGCCAGACCTGGCGTGAGCGGCGCGGGATGCGGTGCCACGACTCCGGAACGCGCTGGCAGCCCGGAGGCGGCGGAATGGGGCTGCATACCATCCTGCTGGACCCGGTCCATCCCGGCCGGATCTACATCGCAATCTCGGCCGCCGGGGCCTTTCGCTCCGACGACGACGGCGCGACCTGGCGCCCGATCAATCGGGGGTTGGTCTCGAATTTCATGCCGGTCCCGAATGCCGAGGTGGGGCACTGCGTCCACCGGATCGCCTTTCATCCGTCCCGGCCCGACGTCCTTTTCATGCAGAAGCACTGGGACGTGATGCGCAGCGACGACGGGGGCGAGTCGTGGCGCGAGGTCAGTGGAAACCTGCCGACGGACTTCGGGTTCGCGCTCGGCATTCATGCCCACGAACCTGAGACGGTGTACGTCGTGCCGATCAAGAGCGACTCGGAGCACTTCCCGCTCGACGGAAAGCTGACCGTCTATCGCAGCCGCGTGGGCGGCAACGAGTGGGAGCCGCTCACGGTCGGACTGCCGCAGAAGGACTGTTACGTCAACGTGCTTCGCGGAGCCATGGCCATCGACTCGCTGGATTCGTGCGGGGTGTATTTCGGCACGACGGGCGGCCAGGTCTATGCGTCGGCCGATTCCGGCGACACCTGGGCGCCGATCGTTCGCGACCTGCCGGGCGTCCTTTCGGTCGAGGTGCAGACGTTGCCATGATCCGCGTCATCCTTCCTCATCACCTGCGCACCCTCGCCCGGGTCGAGGGCGAGGTGGGGCTCGAGATCCACGGCGCGGTGACGCTCCGCTCGATCCTCGATGCCCTGGAGGCCCGCTACCCGGCGCTCCGCGGGACGATCCGCGACCATGCCACGCAGCGCCGGCGCCCGCTCCTGCGGTTCTTCGCGTGCGCGGAGGACCTGTCGCTGGAGCGCCCGGACGCTCCCTTGCCCGAGGCGGTGGCCTCGGGAGTCGAACCCTTCCTCATCGTCGGGGCCATCGCCGGAGGCTAGATCAAGGCTCGGGTCGGCCCCGGCTCGCCGCCACGTCGCCGGACTTGGTGCGGGCTCCGGCCGTCTGGTAGACTGATACGATCTTCGGGAAATCCCTCGGTTCGACGAACCGACCGGGCACGGGGATCGTATTCAGGCTGAAGCTCCGCGCCGTGAACCGGACGGATCGACCGTTCACGCGGTCACGCCTGGATGCCTGCGGTGGCGGCCACGGCGTGGTTGTGCCGCTTCCCCCGGCCGCCTCTCCCACCTGGTGATCGCTTCTGTTGGAGGATCGTCCTTGTTTGCGGGACCCATCATCGCGCGGGAGGTGCTCACGGCCCCCCTCTCGTGGCGCTATTATCTCGGCCGCGCATCATTCTCGTCGGTCCTGTTCATCCTGATGTGGACGGCCTGGCAGTCGTTGATCGGCTGGCAGACGATTCGTGAAGTCGGCGTCCTGGCGCGGTTCGGGGGGTTGCTCTACCTGATCTTCGCGATCCTCCAGTTGACGCTCATGCTCTTCTTCGCCCCCCTGTTCACCGCGGCGGCCGTCGCCTACGAGAAGGACCGGCGCACGCTGAACCTGCTGTTGATGACCGACCTCTCGGACCTGGAGATTGTGCTGGGCAAACTCGTCGCGGGTCTTCTGAACGTCCTCACGATCCTGGCCGCCAGCGTCGGGCTGATGATGATCTGTACGCTGTTCGGCGGCATCTCGTTCGCCCAGGTGGCGAACCTCTTCCTCGTCACGGCGGCGTCCGGGATCGCCGGCGGTGCGCTGGGGCTTTTGATTGCACTCTGGCGGGACCGGACTTTCCAGTCGATCTCGCTCACGATCCTGATGGTCGTTTTCTCGGTGGCGGGGGTCGAGGCCATTGCCCTGGCGTATCCCAACGCCGTGTTCCTCGGCGTCCCGCTGGTGGAGGTGCTCAATCCCTACCGCGCCATGCTGTCGGTCCTGTACCCGCGTGCCGAGCAGATTGGTCGGGTCGTGCGGACCACGAGCATCGTCTACATCACGTGCCGCCTGACGTTCGCGGCGTGCCTGGTGGCGTTCGGCACCTGGAAGCTGCGGAAGTGGAACCCGGGCCGTAACGAACCGCGCGAGCTCCGCGAGCACGAGGAGGTCGAGTCGTCCGAAGGGATCATCGAGGTCGAGGAGGAGGCGGCGGTCCCGGCGGCTGCCGTCGCCTACGCCCGGACGCGCGAGGCGGGCGGCGGGGATGCCGCGGACGGGCTGGCTCGGCTCGAGTCATCCGGGGGCGTGGCGATGGCAGTCGGGCCGCCCGAGGACGAAGGGGGACAGCCCGCCGAGGGTCAGTCGACCATCGAGCTGCACATCCCCCGACGCACCCACCGCCGGATCGCGCCGGCGGCGCGGCCCTATCGGCATGCGTGGTCGAATCCCATCCTCTGGCGCGAGCTGATGACCCGCGCCTACGGCGGCCGGCCCCTGATCGTGAAGGGGGTCTACATCCTGCTATTCCTGATGGGCATGGGGCTGTTCTTCCATCTTGGCCAGGGGCGGGAGAACCCGCTCGGCTCCGGGCTCGTCCTGATCCCTGTCGGACTGACGATCCTTAGCTTCGTCCTGATCAACGCACAGGGCGTCACCGCGCTGACGAGCGAACGCGATACCGGTGCGCTGGACCTGCTGCTCGTCACCGAGCTGAGCCCGAAGGAGTTCATCTACGGGAAGCTCTACGGGGTCCTGTACAACAGCAAGGAGATGATCCTCCTGCCGGTCATCACGGCCGTAGGCATGTGTGTCATGAACCTGCTGTCCGGCGAGAACCTGACCTTCTTCCTGCTGGATTTCGGCCTCCTCTGCCACTTCTCGGCGATGCTCGGGCTGCATTCGGCGATCACGTACACAAGCAGCCGAACCGCGGTGGCCAACAGCCTGGGCACGATCTTCTTCCTGATGGTCGGCATCCTGCTGTGCTCGTTCCTGATCGCACTTTCGGATCGGGAGTTCGGCCGCCAGTTGCTCAGCTTCATGATCTTCATAGGGGCCGGCAGCGTCGCCCTGTTCGGCTCGCTGGGCGCGAGAAATCCGTCGAACGCCATCGCTCTCGTCGCGCTTCTCACGCCGTTCTGGACGTTCTACTGCATCATCAGCCTGGTGAACGGCGACCTGATGGCGGCCTTTCTCGTCAGTGCCGGCGTGTACGGTTTCGCGATCCTGGCCATGCTGGTCCCGGCGGTCGGCGACTTTGACATCGCGCTTGGCCGTACGAACGCCATCCAGGGCTGATCGATCGCGTCGCGGTCCGGCCGCCGGCTTCGTTTCCGGTCGCCGGACCGCGGGGGATGTCCAGAAGATCCTGGTCTGGCTCCCGTGTCCCGGCTGCGGGCAGCCTCGCAACGAACCGGGAAACCCGCGACGTCAGTCGCCGGGTCGATGCGATCGGCCGCCCTCGGAGGGTGAGCCAAGGCGAACCGGCGACGTGAGTCGCCGGGTCCCTCTGTGCGGCGGTCCTGCCGGCCGTGGCTGAATCACCCGGCGACTGACGTCGCCGGTTCGCCTGGACGCTCCGCCCAGATCACAGCGATTCCGCAAATGAGAACGCCCCGCGCGGTGGCGCGGGGCGTTCGTGGAGGCGGAATCGATCGATCGATCGATCGGACGTTGGCTCGTCGATGTTATTGACCGGCGAGCTTCGCCCGTTCCTGAGCGGCGGCCAGGACTTTTGAGCCGAGGCTCAGGTAGTCGGTGACGATCCGGATGACCTCGTCGTTGTAGAAATCGTTGGGCCAGATCTCCCGCTCGGTGTATTTCTTCTTCTTGCGGTCCTTCTTGGCCTTCTCGTCGGCGGCCTTTTCATCCCCGTCCTCGGGGATGTACTCGGAGCGGAACTTCGCCTCGCTGAGCGAGATCTCATGGCGGGCCTTGCGTTCGACGTACTTCTTGATCTGGTCGTCGAGCTTGCGGAACTTGGGGTCCTCCTTGCGCCGCTGCTCGGACCTCTGGTTGAGCTGGGCGATGAGGTCGTCGGGCACGCCGTGATATTCGTCGTGCGGCAGGGCCTCCACTCGCTCGAACCGCACCGCGTTGTCCATCTTGCTCTCGCCGAAGTCGCGGTGATCCAGGATCGAGGGGATGTGGATGTGCGGCTTGACGCCGTTGATCTGCGTGCTGTCGCCGTTGGCGCGGAAAAACTGCTGGATCGTGAGCTTCAGCGCGCCGCGCTTCGGCTCGGGGTTGCCGAAGAAGCGGCGGCGAGAATGATCCTGGATCGGCACGATGCTCTGCACGGTGCCCTTGCCGAAGGTGCTGGCGTCGCCGATGATCAGCCCGCGGCCGTAGTCCTTGATCACGCCGGCGAAGATCTCGGACGCGCTGGCGCTGGCCTTGTCGATCAGGACGACGAGCGGGCCGTTCCAGGCCATGCCCTCGTCGTCGTCATCCAGGTGCTTCACGCCGAGGACTTCCTTGACCTGGACGACCGGGCCGGTGTCGATGAACAACCCGGAGAGGGTCTTGGCCTCCTCGAGCAGGCCGCCGCCGTTGCCGCGGAGGTCCATCACGACCGCCTCGACGCCCGACTTGCGGAAGCCCTCGAGGATCTTTCGGCAATCCGTTGTGGCACTGACCGCGTCCGGCTCTCCGCGGAGCATGGCCATGGTGTCGCCGTAGAATGTCGGGAGGCTAATAATACCGATCTTGTAGGTCTTGCCGGCCGCGGCCTTGGCCTCGATGATCTTGCCCTTGGCGTGCTGCTCCTTGAGCTCGATTCGCTCGCGAGTCAGCTCGTAAATCTTCCGCTCCTTGCTCCCCTCCGGCTGCACGATCAGCTTGACCTTCGTGCCCCGCGGGCCGCGGATGTAGCGGACGACGTCGTTGAGTTTCTTCTCGACGAGGTCGATCTCCTCGCCGTTCTCCTTCTGAATCCCGATGATCTTGTCCTCGGGCTGGAGACGGCCGTCCTTGTCGGCCGCCATGCCCGGAACGACCTCCTGGACCACGGCATAACCGTCTTCGGACCGCAGCGAGGCGCCGATGCCCTCGAGCTGGAGGTGCAGCGACTGGTTGAGAAGGTCTTCGAGGTCCTTCTGGTTCAGGTAGGCCGAGTGGGGGTCGAAGGTCTCGGTCAGGCTGCTCAGGTAGTAACCGAGCAGGTCGCCCGAATCGAACTGATGGAACATCCGGTTCAGGTCGCGATAGCGGATCGTCAGCTTGCGGATGGCCTCGGCCTCGGTCTGGTCACCGACGACCTTGGTGAAGAGGAGGTCGAGCTTGACCTTCTTCCGCAGGCGAGCGTCGGCCTCGGCGCGGTCGGCCGGGAAGTCCATGTGCTCGAAGTCGTCGTTGAACGACTCATCGACCTTGAAGTCGAACTTCTGCTTGAGCAGGTCGAGCTCGGTGTGGAATCGCTCGTCGTTCCGCTCGAGGAAGCGGTTGAAGACCTTCCTGGCGAAGTCGATGTTCCCCTTGCGGATCTGGTCGTCGAGGGTCGCGGCCTCCTTGCGGAACTCGGCCACGTCCGACTTAAGGAAGTTGTACTTCTGCGGATCCAGCTTCTTGATGTAGTTGTCGCACCACCTGGCCGCAATCGCGTCGTCGATCCGCGGATGGGCCATGTGATTCTTCTCGACCAGATCGACCACCTCCCGCGCGATCTCCTGATCCTCGGGCTGTGGCGCGGGGGCCTGCGCACCGACGACGGCCATCAAGGCCAGGACCGCGATGAGCACCAGCGGACGGAAGGCTATCCGAGGCATGGGCTTAGGTTCCTGATCGGGGGGCGACTTGCGATCAGCCAGAACGACCGATTCCATTAGATTCATCCTAACCCGAGACACGGCGTCGGACAAGGGCAGCAGCCGCCGCCGGCGACGAGGTCCCAGGAGGCGACCGTCGCGGGGCCGTCGAGTCGCGGGCGGCCCAAAGGTCATGGGAAGCGTGGAGGCGTGGCCAACGCGCGTTTCTCGACTGGGTTAGCGGACCGCGATCGGGGGATCGGGGGCGACGAGGCCCTGAGATCCTCTTTCACGAGCCCGCCGATGCTTTCCGGTCGGTCCAGGAGGGCGAGGCTTCGTCCCAGCCGCGGCGAGACGCACGGATGGAGCCTCGCCCTCCCGGCACCCTGCGGGGAGCGGCGCGGACGGAGCTCGACTTCCCTGGAACCAGACCGCATCAGCGGGTGTCTGTATTAGACTTCGGTCGAGTCCGCCCAATCCGTCCAGCCGGAATGCAACCCGGATTTCGCGACGGCCGCCTCAAGTCGGCGGGGTCCGGTGCCGATTGGAGATAAAGAGGCATTTTGAAGCCGCACACCGAACGAAGCATCAGCCCCATGAGCCATCATGAACCGTCAGGCCGTGCCGAGCATCTTCCTGAGCATCGCCACCGTGTGCTTCTTCGCCGTGATCCTGTACCACCGGGATCCCCAGGGGCGGCGGAAGGCCGATGGCGAGCATGCCACCTCGGGCGCTATCCCTCCCATCGGGGAGTCGACGGCCGGCCTGAGGCCGATAGGTGGTCCCGCCCTCGCGCCGACTCCCCACGCCACCGCGGTCACGCCGCACACCCCGGTTATCGCGGCCTCAGCGCCCGGTTCGCGCCCGAGGATCGCCGCGGCGACTTCCCAGGGAGCCCGTGAACTCCCGGCCGGCCGGGGGCGGTGAGAGTCGGCCGCGGAAGGGGTCGAAAGCGGACGGCGAGCGTCCAGGCGAGCCGGGGCAGGGAGGATGCATCGCGCCATCCCGGCTCGGCAGGAGCCTCGACCTTCCCTCTTTTGGGAAGGGCGGCCAGCCCCCCGGTGCGCCCGGCCCGACAGCGTGCACTCACAGGGCGCTGCGGAAGTAGATGACGTCGCCGTCCTTGACCACGTAGTCCTTGCCCTCGAGCCGCTGGAGGTTGCGGGCCTTCGCCTCCTTCACCGACCCGGCGCGCTCGAGGTCGTCGAAGGCCGTAACCTCGGCGCGGATGAAACCCCTGGCGAGGTCCGTATGGATCTTGCCGGCGGCCTCGACGGCGCTGGCACCGCGCTCGAGGTTCCAGCCGCGGACCTCGGGCTCGCCGGCCGTGAAGAACGTGATGATGCCCACCGCGTCGTAGGCCGAGCGGATGATCCGGTCGCGGCCGAGTTCGGTTATTCCCAGGTCGGCCATGAATACGGCGCGTTCCTCGGCGTCGAGCTGGGAGAGCTCGAGTTCGAGCTTGGCGTCGATCGACAGGGCGTCCTGGGCGAGCTGGCTGAGCGATTCGGGCACGCCCCGATCCTGCGGGCCGTTGAGCACGACGACCTGCGGCTTGTCGGTCAGGAGCCCGAACGAACGCACGGGCTTCTTCTCCTCGTCCGAGAGGCCGAGCGTCGCGACGGTCTTGCCCTGCTCGAGTGCGCCCTGGATGACCTTGACCAGCTCGAGCTCCTTGAGCTGCGCCTCGCGATCGGGCCGCGGCTTCTTGACGCTCGCCTCGAGGCGCTCGGCTCGGTTGGTCACGACGCCCAGATCGGCGAAGAGCATCTCCTCGCTGAAGCTCGCCAGCTCCGAGGCAGGATCGGTCCCGGCGAAGCCGTTGAGGACGATCAGGAGCGCATCCCCCTCGCGGATCAGGGCCAGGCGCTGGGGATTGTCGGCATGGGAGCCCGCCATGAGGCCGGGCGTGTCGAGGAACTCAACCGTGGCGGGCGTGATCTTTTTGGGCCGATGCATGTCCGCCAGGTAGGCCAGCCGGGGGTCGGAGAGTGTGGCGATGCCGACCTGCCCCGAATGGATCTTGCTGGGGTCCGGGCGGGCGCCGGTCAGGAGCTCGAATAGCGTGCTCTTGCCACTCCCGGCGAACCCGACGATTCCGACTCGCATTCTATCACTCCGATGGGATCACGGCACCCGGAACATGGATTGGGCAGGAAGACGCCCGGCCCGGCGCCGCCGGGCCGATGGGGACGACCGTACCGGAGGATTGTCGAAATCCGCCGGGTCGCCCGCCCGGTTCCGGTGGCTGTTTACTTGCTTTGGGGGAGGCTCGCCTCGAGGGAGTCGAGCCGCGCATCGAGCTCTTGCAGCGACTCCGGCTCGAGCTCGAGATGGCCGAAGCGGACCCGATAGAACGCCTCGACCACCTCCCGGGGGACGTCCGCCACCGCGAGCGTCCCCTCGCCCTGCGCGGCCAGGGCGCGGCCCGCGCGGACGGCGAACTCGCCCTGGGTCTCGGTCGGCGTCCGGAGGAGGTCGAGGCGTGAGAGGAGTTGCGCCATCCGGCGATAGAAGAAGATCCCCGCCGTCAGCGACAGGGATTCATCCCCCGGTCCTCGCAGCCATCGGTTCATGCGCTGCCACACCCGGATCGCGGCGTGGACGACGCCTGCCAGCAGCGTCAGGATGATGAACGAGACGAAAAAGCCCCGGATGCTGATGAATGAGCTGATGTCCTCGAACCGGAAGAGGACCGCGAGGCCGCGGCGCAACAGGGCGCCGAGCTCGAAGTATTTCTCCCTGGCCCAGTTGATCATCAGCCGCATTGGGGTATACAGCAGGCGATTCTGACGATCGCCGTCGTAACCGATGACGTAGAACACCCAGATGTGCCGGACCAGGTCGGTGATCGTTCGGAAGCGTCCAGCGATCCCGCCCACCTTGGCGACCGACTCCTCGCGTTCCTCGCCGGGCGTCGGATCGAGAGTCATCCAGATGGGGACGTTTTGCGGCCCGCGTCCGATGTAGGCCTCGACCCAGCTATGGGCGTGCTTCTGCCGCACGTTCATCGTCTGGGTGATCCCGTTCCAGTCGCCTCCCTTGAAGCCGTTGACGACGCGGGTCGGGATATCGATGGACCGGAGCAGGAGCGCCAGCGCGCTGGCGAAGTACTCGCAGTGGCCCTCCTTCTGATTGACCAGGAAGTCGACCACGGGGTCGAGGGAGGGATCCACGACCTCCATCCGTAGAGAGTACTTGAACTGGTGGGAGTCGCGAAGGTACGACTCGACGGCGCGGGCGCGGGCCTCGACGCCGGCGCGGCCGTCCTCGTGGATCGAGGCGACGACCCGCTCGGCGATCGGGCGCAGCCTCGCCTTGAGCGATTCGGGGATCGCGAGCAGGAACTCATTATGGGTCAGGTCGGGCGGCAGTTCACCGATCTGGAGGCCGTTCGGGTCCGGATCGGACAGGACCTCGTAGTCGTACGGCCCGGGGCGCTGATCGCTCCGCTGGAGCGTTCCGTCGACCGGGTTGAGGGTGGGCGCCAGGCGGTGGGGGGCGGTGGTGGACCGGATCGGCCGGATGGCGAAGACCGTCGGCGAGTCGTTCGCCTCGAGCTTGATCTTCTGCCGGATGAGCTTGGACGACAGGTTGCGATCCGGGAAGGCGACGTACCGCTGCGAGGCGTTCCGGGACTGGCGCCGCCAGCGTCCCGACTCGTAACGGAGCATCGTGACGCCGCGCCACAGGGGCTCGCCGGGGGGCGGGGTCGTCCTGCCTTCCATGTCGGTGAATTCGACGGTCATCACGACCGTCTCGTCCTCGAGGATCTCGCCGAACTGGCCCAGCGAGACTTCCTCGTCGAAGCCGGTCAAATGCCGGGCCTGCTGGCCGCGCGACTGCAACCGGGTCGCACCCGCCTGCCGGGGGAGGATCAGGAAGATCAGGCCCCCGAGGGCCAGGGTTGTGGCCAGCACCCGGGCGGTTGACAGGGCGTAGGGGAGGTCCAGGAGGCCGGCATACGGATCCCTCTCGGCCGGCCGCAGTACCCAGGGCCCCGCCGCGTCGGGCGAGGGCTCGAACCGGGCCGCCTCGCGCTGGAGGAAGAATTGACCGAGGACCCAGATCGCCAGCATCGCCCAGGCGAACAGCCAGAGCCCGATCCGGTCGCTCTGGCTGACGACGGCGCCGATGAGCACCTGCACGAGCCCGAGGAGGAACAGGAACCAGTCGTCCTTCGCGGTCTTCGGCAGGAAGTACATGATCAATTGCAGATAGACGAGCCAGTGGCCGAGCGCGCGGATCAACTGGGTCTCGTCGAGGTGGTACTCGAACAGCAGCAGGCCGATGGACACCACGGCCAGGACATTGGCCAGCGGCCGCGAGAGTGCCAGGTGTCGGCGACGATCCACGGCGAGGAACGCGCCGAGCCCGGCGAGCGCGACGAACGTCGGATACATCCGGAAGAACGGCAACTCGCTGCTGTCGCCGCTGAGGGCCGCGGTCGCGACGGTGAGCATCAGGTAGAAGCTGCCGCGATAGATGGAATAACTGTTCACGGCGTGTCGCCTCCTCGATCGGTGCCGTCGGGGACGGGCTCGTCCGGCCGACCGTCCCCGTCGGCGCCGGCCCCCGTGGCCGCCTCGTGATGGTGCTCCCCGTAGATGGATCGCCGCTCCTGGATGGCGCTTGAGAGGCGATGCTGGAGGATGTTGCGGGTCGTGTTCTCGGCGGGCTGGAACAGCGGGACGAGGTCGCCCTGCGCCGCATTCAGCAGCGAGATGCGCCCCGCGATCCCCCTGGCGGCGGTGCCCGTCAGGCGCCGGGACTTCTCGGCCTCCTCGAGCAGGTTCAGCGGCCTTGTCGAGACGACGATGATGATCGCCTCGCGCAGGAGGGCTGGTGGCAACGCATCGAGCAACTCGGCGAGGTTTCCCTCGCTGGTCGCCCGGAGCATGGCGAGCTGCTCGAGCAGCTCGTGCAGCAGCTTGACGGACGCCGGCCCGTGGCGGGCGCCGGGCGCCGGGCCGGTCCAGCCCAGGAGTAGCCGGCGGCCCTGGTGTCGGCAGGTATCCAGGCACACGGTGGCGGCGAACGAGATGGCCTGCTCGACCGCCTCTCGCTGCTCGGGTGTCGCCTTGGTGCGCGGCAGCCAGGGGTCGACGAGGATCGCAAGGTCCTGCTCGTTCTGCTGCTCGAACTCCTTGACCATCAGCTCGCCTCGCCGGGCCGACGTCCGCCAGTGGATCCACCGCGGGCTATCGCCCGACCGGTAATCGCGGAGTCCGTGGTATTCCATCTGCTGTGCCGAGCGGTCGTGGCGCTGGCCGCGCCGGTTCTCGGTCGCCTGCCGCTGGATGAGGAACCATCGCCGGGTGAGCTGGCCGATCCGCGGGTAAACGACGATCTGGTCCGCCAGCGAGATCGTGACGCGGTGCTCGACGATGCCGAACGGGGACCGCGTGCCGATGTCCAGGTCGCGGAAGCGGTAGCGCCCGCGCTCCGGGCTCACCGATTTCCATTGCTGCCGCCGACGGTCCCGGCCGGGCACCCTCGGGAAGAAGATGCGTGGCATCAGGCCGGTCGCGCCCGGCACCGTCCGATCGACGGGCGTGAGAGAGTCCTCGACGAACAGCGCGAGAGCCGCGTACCAGCGCCGGCCGTTCTCAAGGACATAATCCAGGACCAGGGGATCGCCGCTGAAAACGTAGGCCGGGACCCGGCGGACGACCGTCAGCCTCCGGAGCATCGGCCGGCCGCCGAAGATCGAGGCCAGAAACGGCCCCGCCGCGAGCGTGAAGACCAGGAGGATCAGGTTGACCTGCTGGATCAGGCCCGCGACCAGGAGCGCCAGGCTCAGGATGAAATAGAAGAATCCCTCGCGGGTGAGGATCGAACGCTCCGTCGGCCCGAGCGCACCCAGAAGGCCCCGGGCCATCCGCGCGATCCGGCCGCGCCGACGGCGGCCGGGGGTCCTCTCGTTGGCGCTCATCGATGTCCACTCCTAGCGAGCAAGTCCGCGGGCCGCGGAGCCGACCGACGAGGGGAACCTCGTCACCAGCCCGGGCCATCCCGATACCACCCGATCTCTCGCGAACCGGCTCGGTACGGTCTCCGCCGGATCGTGAGACGCTCGCCTCACGTCGGCACCTTGATGCGGTCCACCAGATCGCGGATGATCGCCTCCGCCGCCCCGAATTCCCCGGCCTGGAGGAACGACTTTCCCACGACGCGATGCGAGAGGACCGGCACGACCAGCGTCTTCACGTCATCGGGAACCACGTAATTGCGGCCCGAGACCAGCGCCAGGCTCTGGGCCGCGCGGTACAGGGTCAGTGCCCCGCGAGTGCTAACGCCCACATGCAGGTCCTCCGACCGGCGGGTGGCGTGCACGATGTCGAGCAGATAATCGCTGATCGCGTCATCCACCTGTACCCCCCGGACCGCCCGCTGGAGCATCAGCACATCCTCGGCCGAGAGCGCCGGGGCGAGCGTCTCGACCGGTTCCCCCTGGCGGTGGCTGGCGAAGACCTTGCGTTCCTCCGACCGGATCGGATAGCCCATCCTCAGGCGGATCATGAAGCGATCGAGCTGGCTCTCCGGCAGGACGTAAGTGCCCTCGTACTCATACGGATTCTGCGTCGCCAGCACGATGAACGGGGCATCCAGCGGATGGGTTTTTCCCTCGACCGAGACCTGACGGTCGCTCATGGCCTCGAGCAGGGCACTCTGGGTCCGCGGTGTGGTGCGATTGATCTCATCCGCCAGGATCACGTGGGCGAAGAGCGGTCCCGGCTTGAATACGAAGTCGCCCGACGGAGCGTGATACACGCTCGATCCCAGGACGTCCGACGGCAACAGGTCCGGAGTGAACTGGATTCTCCGGAAGCTACAATCGATACTGGCAGCCAGTGCCCGGGCCAGCAGAGTCTTGCCTACCCCCGGAACATCCTCGATCAGGACGTGGCCCTCGGCCAGGAGCGCGACCACGGCCAGCCGGATGACGTCCGGCTTCCCGAGGACCACCAGGCCGACGTTGTCCATCAATCGATTGGTGAGTGGTAGCAAGTCTTCCAGTGAAGGGGAGACACTGTTGGGAAGCTCGGTGGCCTTCATGCGTTACGCTCGAACCTCGGTACATCTGACCAGGCGGCTGTAGAGGGACGTCATAGTATAAACCATGGTCGGGGCGATTCCAACGGCCGGATGAGCATGCGGTTGCCCGGTTGCCCGGAGCGGCGAGGGCGCGTGGTAAGGCCCGGGCCATTCGGTCGCCGGGCGCGATGGGTCGTCACTCGCGGGAGCCGGATAGGTACGAATGGCAGGCGGCGAGATCGATATCCTGATCCTGGCCGGTCGGCTGAGCCGGTACGACGCACGCTGGCCTCTGGTGCCCTGGCTGGAGCGTCTCGAGCGTCGCGGGTGTCGGCTCCAGGTGCTCTGCCTGGCACGCGGCAGCGTCCTCGAAGGCGATTCACGCTGCTTCGAGCTGGCGGCGCTGGGCAATCGATGGATGCGGACGTGGGCCGCCCGCTCGCTCTGGGCCGAAGAGGCGCTGCGGAGGCCGGAGCTGGTGCATGTCGTGCACGACGAGATGAGCGAGGTGGGCTTGATCCTCGCGGAGACGGCGGGTCTGCCGTATATCCAGACCGTGGCCGACTTCCGCACGCTGGAGCGCGGGCTCCGATTAAGTCGGCGCTGGTGCCGTCATCTCGTGGCGATCCGGCCCGAGTTGGCGAACGGGCTTGTCGAGGGGCTGGGGATTCCGGCCTCGCGTGTCTCCGTGGTGGCGCCCGGGATCGCCCCGGCCACGGAACCGCGCCGCGACGGCGCGCCGGGGCACGTGCCGGTCATCGGCGCTGGGGGGCCGCTCGACGAGATGTCCGGGCTCACCGTCTTCCTGGAAGCCGCACGCCAGGTTCTGGACGATGGGCGTGACTCCGAGTTCGTCATCGCGACTCACGGAACGATCCAGGCCGAGCTTCGCCGCCGCGCCCAGTCGCTGCGAATCGGCGAATACCTGACGATCACCGAGTTCCCCTCGATCGGGGCCGATTACTGGGCCGTGCTGGATATGTACTGCCAGCCGTCGATCGCGGCCAATTCCGGCGTGACTCTGCTCCAGGCGATGGCTCACGAGGTTCCCTGCATCGCGACGGGTGTGGCCGGCCTTCGCGGCCTGATCGAGCCCGGCATCAGCGGCCTGATCATCCCGCCCGGGAATCCCGAGGCCCTTCGTCGAGGCATCCTCATGCTGCTCGATGATCCCGAGCTGGCCCGGCGACTCGGCCGGAATGCCCGGACGAAGATCCAGTCCTCTTTCGACCCCGAAACCGAGGCCGACCGTCTGGTCTCGCTGTATCGCCGGTTGGTGTGCGAAGCGTGCTGAGTCCCGCGGCCGGCTCGCTGCCAGTGACAGCTCCAAACTCCGGCCGTCTCCGCGCCCGGCGATCCCCATGAGCGGCCAACCTCGTAGAATCCGCGCTCGCCGTGGCACGCTCCGGACTTCCCCGCGCATGGTACCCTTACGCGAACCCCATCGAGAGGGATGCCGCGGCGGGGAACTCAGGTTACGACTGGTCCCGCCTCGGCAAACCTCTTCGTGTAAAACCCTGGCTATCCGACCACGGCTCTCCTTCTGTCGCAGGGTCGCCATCTTCTCCGTACTCGCCAGAGCACGGAAAGGATTGTGACTTTCAGGGGAGCTTAAAGGATTCCGCGGGTTATGCCGATCCAATTCAATCACACGTCCTTTCTCGCTGGGGGTATCGTGAGTCGGTCAGGATGACCGGCTCGAGCTTACCATCGTGCTCGGGCGTTCTGCCCAGGGAGGGGCCATGTTCGCAAAGGATGACGCCAGTCGAGGCGGGAAGGATGTTTCCCGTCGCCGTGTCCGATTCCACGGGACGCTCGAGGATCTGGAGGGGCGGCTTCTCCTCTCCTGGGGTCATCACGGCTTCGCCCACTTCCCTCATGCTCATGGCCACGTCCGATTCGTACGCGGGGCCCACACCGCCGCGACCGGCTCGACGACCTCGGGAAGCACCGGCGCGAGCGGTCAGAACGGGCAGACCGCCGGTATGCACGGACACTTCCGCTCTCACGGAGGCGGGGCCCACGGCCGCTTCCGCCACGGCGGCGGGGCCCGCGCCAGGGCCACGGCGATGATCAATTACAACCCGAACATCACCGTGAATCCCATATTTAATGTGAATCCGTCGATCAGCGGCGGGTCGTCCAGTACCACCACGACCTCCGACTCGACCACCAGCTCGACGAGCGCGACCCATACGCCAACTCCCTCTCCCGTGCCGACGGCGCTGAGGACCAACAACCCCACATCCACGCCCAGCAACGGCTGGACCGGGCACCCCACGACGCCGCTGGGCCAGTCGTGGCCGGCGACCGATGCGCCCCCGCCGACACCGGCGAGCGCGAGCCCGACCCCGACGCCTTCCCCCACCACGACTGCAAGCCACACTCCAACGCCCACACCGGCCCCCACGCCGACCTCCACCGCGACCGGCGGGTCAGCGAGCGCCTCGACCTCGACGAACACCTCGACCTCGGCGACCTCCGGCGGCACGGGCGGCTCGTCGGCGTCGGCCTCGACGGGCAGCGCGTCCAGCGCCCAGGCCGGCGGCTCCTCGACCGGCTCGACCCCGAGCACCGGCGCGGCCACGACGCAGACCGGCTCGAACACGGCGACCTCGCCGACGAGCACCGGCTCGGCCGGTGCCCAGGGATCAGGCGCGGGCAGCTCGAGCACCTCGCAGGGCACCTCCACGGCGACCAATCAGTCGTCGGGGAACTCGAGCAGCCAGTCGAACACCCAGAGTCCCGCCGGTACGCCGACGCCGACTCCGACGGGGACCGATAGTGCCTCCACGACCACGTCGGCATCTGGATCGTCGCAGACCGGTTCCGGCTCGGGAGGCTCCGCGGGGACGACGACGTCCACTGGGTCATCAAACAGCACGCAGCCCGGCGGGCCCGACACCGCCTCCACGCAAAGCTCCACGTCCTCCAACTCTGCGAACGGCGGCAGCTCCCAGACCAGCAGCTCGACTTCGACCAACGTCCATGCGTGAGCTTCCGGATAATCCGGGAGACCTGGGTCGTCGGCGCCGATGGAGGTAACCCGTCTGCCTCGATCTCTGGTCTTCGGGGCGTCCACCACAACGCCGGATCGCGAGATCACCTCGCGGTTGCGGCGTTGTGCGATTCGAAGGCGGCGTTCGACCGTTCTTGACGCCGTCTCGGCTCTTCCTTAAGATCACGGCCGCGAACCGGAGTCGCGCCCCAGGATCACAGGATGATCGCCGTGGCCACATCGATGATGCTGCCCGATGCCATTGCTGCCGCGCGATCGTCGCCGGCCGACGTTTCGAGTCACACCAAACGAGTGAGGATCGCCTGCCCCGATGCTCGGCCCCCCGCCTACCAGGCCGTCGTCGCATGCGCCCGAGCCGAGATGCTCGACGGTTTCGTCACGGGCTACTACTATCGAGGCGGCGTGCCGCGCTGGCTAGGGCGGGTGGCTCCATCCTCGGTCGCTCGCCTGGACGGTTTCCTGAGGAGGCGCCGGGAGCCCGGCATCCCGCCCGGCAAGGTGCAGTCCTGCCCATCCTTCGATCTGGCCCTGGCCGTCGAGCGCCGACTCGGCGCGCGTCGGCCCGCCGCGCGCCATGCCCTGGCGCGATGGAGGACCCGCCACTTCGACCGGCAGCTTGCGCGTGATCTCACTCGTCATCGTCCCGACGCCGCACTGATCTTCAGCGACGTCGGCTCGGAATTCGCCCTGCCCGCCTGCCGGGAGCATGGGGTCACGCCCATCCTCAGCATGGTCCACGGCGATGTCCGCGAGGAGCGTCTGGTCCTGGAGCGCGAGGCCGAAACGGCCCCCGACTTCTTCCCGATCTACCTGGGCGACGGCCCGATCGATCGACGCGAGCTCGACTGGCTCCACGAGCGACGGCTGCTCGACATCGCGGCGGCGGATCGCATCCTGGTCCCCTCCGAGCACATCGCCGGCGAGCTCGAGCGACACGGCACTCCGCGCGAGCGGATCGCCGTGATCCCCTACGCGGCCGACGTGCGGCGCTTCGTGCCCGACCCGGCGAAACGGCACGGGGATTCCTGCACGTTCCTGTTCGCCGGAGGCATCACCCAGCGCAAGGGGATCAAGTACGTGCTCGAGGCCTGGCGAAGGATCCGGCGGCCCGAGTGGCGCCTCCAACTGCTCGGTGCCCTGCCGGCCGATCCCGGGCCGCTTCGGCCGTATCTCGACGATGTCGAACTCCTTGGCCGACTGCCGCACGCCCAGGTGCCAGCCCGGATGGCCGCGGCGGATGTCTTCGTCTTTCCCTCACTATTCGAGGGCTCGGCCGTCGTGACCTATGAGGCGCTCGCTTGCGGCCTGCCGAGCATCGTCACGGCCGAGGCCGGCTCGGTGGTCCGGGACGGACGCGAGGGACTCGTCGTCCCGGCGCGCGACATCGAGTCGCTCGCCGCGGCCATGGAACGGCTTGGGTGCGACCCATCGCGACGCGAGCATCTTGCGAAGGCGGCCCGCGCCCGTGCCGAGGATTTCGACTGGCCCCGCTATCACGCCGCCGTGCTGGCGGCGATCGAGACGGCCGTCCGCTCGTGACGGATCGGTCGTTGTGGCGCGTCTCGTCCGCAGAGAGGATCTCGATTCGCGGCACGCCCGCAACCGCAACCCCCTCGTAATGGAGTGCGAACCACGATGAGCCTCAAAACGACGGTCAGGGGACTGCTCCCCCGACGACACGCGCCGCACCGAATCATGAGCGGGCCGCTGCGCGGCCTGCGCATCGTCACGTCCTGGCACGACTACCCGGCGGCGATCTGCGGGTACACCGAGCGCAAGCTGACCGACTGGTTGCTTTCGCACGCCCGCCCCGGCGAGACGTGGCTCGACGTCGGCGCCAATTGCGGCTACACCAGCCTGGCTCTCAGCCGTCGCGTCGGCCGATCCGGCCGTGTCTTTGCCTTCGAGCCGGCACTGGCGACCGCCGCCTGCCTCGAGCGAACCGGCCGGGAGAACGGGTTCGATCAGCTCATCGCGCTGCCGTTCGCCCTGGACGATTCGCCGGCGCCGACCGTCCTTCGGTTCACGACCGACCGGGGCATGATCGATTCTCAGATGAGCACGAATGACCCGTCGGCCATCGCGCAGATCGTGGCCGTCGGCCTGGATGCGATCTGGGAAGGGATCGCGCCGCCCGACCCCACGATTCACGGCATCAAGATCGACGTGCAGGGGATGGAGCTCGAGGCCCTGCGCGGGATGGAGCAAGCCCTGACGCGCTACCAGCCCACGCTCGTGCTGGAGATCCACCGCGACGTTCCCCGGTCCGAGGTGCTCGACCTTCTCGACCGCTGCGGATACCGCACCGAGCCCGCGCCGATCGACGACTCGCTGGGCGAGTTCCTCGATCCCCAGAGCAACGCCAACTTCGTCTTCCTGCCGCACGCTCGTCACGCCGAGCTGGCGGTCCGCTAGGCCAGGGTATCATGCCGCTTCGCGAAGAGGCCGGACCCGCGAGTCCGGCCTCTTCGCGTCGACCGTTTCATTTCGCCAGTTCGGCCTCGCGGCGGAGCTGCTGCTCGTAGCGATTGGCCGAGCCGAGCAGGTCGTAGAAAGCGAGCAGCCCGCAGAAGATCAGGCCGGGCCGGCCGTCGAGGAAGCCGAGTCGCAGAACGTACGCATAAAGGAAGCGGATGACCGGGCGCATCGGCAGCCGCATGGCGATTTTTCGGAGTCGGCGGCGGAACCGCTGACGAGGGCCGATGGTCGTCGGGATGGGCTCGTCGCGGAACCGCTCGAATTGAGCGGCCTCCCAGATGGCGTACCGGTTATGCTTCTCGACCCACGCCGCGACCGTCGGATAGGCGTGATGCTCGAGCTCGTTCCGAAGCCGAAGGACGCGCCCGTCCAGTTCAACGTGCTCGTGGGCCTCGTTGTCGCCGCACCGCCCGCCGGTGTCGTCGGGCATCCGCTCGTAGCGCCCCAGGCGGTGCTTGAACAGCCGTAGATTCCAGCACTCCGAGTATCCGCAATGGCGGATTCGCCTGCCGAGGAAATAATACCGCGAGTTGAGAAAGTAGCCGTCGGCTTCGCCCGACTGGATCCGCCGGGCGATCTCGTCGGCCAGCTCGGGGAGGACGACCTCGTCCGCGTCGACGATGAGGACCCACTCGTTCCGCAACGGCAGGTTATCGAGCGCCCAGTTCTTCTTCTTGGGATAGGTGCCGTTGAAGCGGAACTGGACGACCGTGGCGCCGTGCTCGTCGGCGATCGCGGCCGTGTCATCGGTGCTCCCGCTGTCGACCACGAAGACCTCGTCGGCCCAGGCGAGCGCCGGCAGGCATCGCCGCAGGTTCTCGGCCTCGTTCTTGACCGGGACGATCACGCTCACCGGCGCGGTGGAGCGTCGAGGCGGCACGGCGCCCTGGGGCGGCTGCGGGCAGGAGGCGGGCGGGTCGATGGTGCAGGTTGACATCGCGGTCCTCGCGTTCGTCGGGGGAGTCCGGTCGGAATCAGCGTTGAACACAATCGGGAGGGGCGCCGCCTCCGGCGAGCCACTCGTAGATCGACGCCAGTCGGCGAGCCTGCTGGTCCCAGGAATACTCGCGTTCGACCAGGAGCCGGCCGTTGCGGCCCAGGGTCGCGCGTTCGTCGGCGCCGCGCTCCAGCAGCTCGCGCAGCCCCAGCGTCACGCCATCGATCGTGGGGTCGACGACAATCGCGCCGTCGGCCGCCGCCAGCTCGGGAAAGTAGCAAGCGGTCGTGATCAGGCAGGGGAGCCGGCAGGCGAGCGCCTCGAGGACCGCCATGCTGAAACCTTCGCTGTGGCTCGGCAATACGAAGGCGTCGGCCGCGCCCCACGCCCGCCGCGCCTGCTCGCCCGAGACGTGGCCCAGGTACGTGATCCGGTCGCGCAGGCGGCACTCGTCGACCCGCGCGAGGAACGGAGCCCACGCCCCGTCGTCGTTGCCCGCGACCAGCAGATGCAGCTCGGGCCGTTCGGTGGCGACGGCTCGCAGCGCCTCGGCCAGCAGGTCGAGCCCCTTCTTGGCGTGCAGCCGGGCGAAGAACAGCAGGACGAACTTGCCGCGGAGCTCGGGATGTTCGGCTTCCAGCTCCGACCTCGCTGGCAGGTCCTCGAACGGGTCCAGGTCGACTCCGTTCGGTACGAAGCCGATGGGCGTCCAGGGGGCGATCGCGCGCAGGTGCTCGATCTCCGGGCGTGACAGGGCGTGCAGGCAGGACGCCCGGCGGACGTTGGCTCCCTCGACGAGCGTCATGTAGACGCGCTTCTTCCAGCCCTTCTGGCTGAGGGCCCAGGGATCGGCCATGCCGTGCACGGCGACCATGTAGGGGACGCGATGCGCCCGGGCCGCGCGGGCGCCGCGGCGGGTCTGGGCCTGCCAGAGCCCGTGCAGGTGGACGACCTCCGCCGAGGCCACCGCATCCTCGATGCGCGTCTCGGGCCCCTCGAGGCGAAGGCCCGGCGACAGCCGATCGGGCTCGAGCCGCGAGGGCGTCGGCGTCACGATCGTGATGTCCTGGCGGATCCGTGACAGGGCCCCGGTCATGCCCAGGACGCTCGGCACCATGCCGCCATCCCTTCGCGGGTCGAGGCCGTTGCAGATGTGGACCAGGCCGCGCCTTCGCGCGACCTGCGGCCTGGCTCGCCTCGCGAGATTTCCGGCGATGCTTACTGGGAACGTTTGCTTGAGCATAAGATCACCTCGCTCTTACCCCGGCGGCCGCCGAGGCCGACGCCCCGCGCCGCCCGGCCCTTCGGCCGCGGGCCAGCTCGACGGCCTCCACGACCCCCTCGGCGAACCGTCCGGGCCCCCAGGCCGACACCACCTCGGCGGCTCGCCGTCGCATGGCTTCCCTCGCCTCGACCGGGCTCGACGCGATCCAGTTGAGCGCCTCCGCCAGTTCCCCGACGTCGAGGGGGTCGAAGCGTCGTCCGGTCGCACCGGGCGGATCGGGCACGAGCGTCTCGGCACAACCCGCCCGGTGCGAGACCAGGAGCGGACAACCGCTCGCGGCTGCCTCGTTGGCGACCAGGCCCCAGGGCTCGATCAAACTGGGCAGCACGAAGGCCCCGGCGTGGGCGTACCATCGCGGCAATCCATCGACCTGGACGAAGCCCGGCCGGTGGATGGCATGGGCGAACCCGCTGGCGGCGGCCGCCGCGTCGACCTCGGCCCGGCCCGGCCCATCCCCGCAGATCACCAGGTCCCACGGCCGGCCCGGCCCGGTCGCCCGCCGGTAGCGCGCGAAGGCCTCGATCAGTCTCGCCAGGTTCTTCTCAGGCGCGAAGCGGCAGACGCAGAGGAAGTAGGGCGATGAGGGAAGGCCCGCTCGCCCGGCGGGATGGTCCCGCCATTGCCGGGCCTCGCGGGCGAAGTAGTCATTATCCACAGCGTTATAGCCCAGGGCGATGCGCCCGGCGGGCATGCCGAGCTGAACGAGGTAATCGCGATGCGACGGGCCGCCGACGAGCGCGGCGTCGAAGAAGGACACACGCCGGCGCTTGATCATCTCCTTCCACCACGCGCGCGGCCAGTCGGTTTCCTGGCTCTCCGACATCAGGATCGTCGCGCGGCGGTGCCGAGCACCCCAGCGCGCCGCGGCCATCGACTCGGGGCGCGCGTATCCGACGATCCCCAGGGCATCGGGGCGATGCTGCTCCAGCGCCTCGATCATCGCCGCGCGGCAGGCCTCGGGCTCGATGGTCTCAAGCACGCGATCGGGGAACAGCGTGACCCACTCGAAGGGCTCGTCTCGGCGGCTGCGCGCCCACGGATAGGTCCGCTCGGCCCCGGCGACCTCGAAGGCCACAAGTCGGTCCCCGCGCGCTTCGAGCCGTGCCGCCAGTGCCCGCAGCCGGGCCAGGTGGTACGGGCCGAAATTGGTGAAGCAGACGGAGATGGTGGACATCGAGAAGCGTCCTCCTTGCAGAGTTGAACCGGCGCGGTCCGCGCGCCCGCTAAGCGTCCACGACCGGGCCGTCCGTCGCCCTGGCACCCAGCTTCTTGTTGACGAACCAGGCGAGGATCACGATCGGGAAGACGCTGAATCCCCAGCTAAAATAGAACCATACGAGCGGATCGTCGGTGACGACCATCAGCCAGGCGTTGTAATACGTCACCGACCAGAAGAACTGGGCCCAGGGGACGTCCTCGTAGCGGCGGAAATAATCGTAGGCCGCTCGGAGTGTCGCTCCGACGACGCCGATGACGATGAAGGTTGCCAGCGCGCCGCCGTTGAGCTGGGTCGCCCCCAGGATGCCGATCGCCGGGCTGGCGAAGTTTTCCTCGCGCTTGAATTCCGAGCCGGCGATCCAGGCATTGACCCAGGCCTGACGCCCGTAGATCGGCTTTTCCTTCCAGATCAGCCTCGGGATGAATGTCGAGAACGCCTTGAGATAGTTGGCGCCGTAGTCGTAGTCGGACTTCTCGGGCACCGTGTCCATCATCAGCAGGAACCCGCCGTACTCCTCCGTCTCATGGCTCACCTCCTCGTCGTCGCCGTCGGAGATGTTCAGGCTCACGAGGACGCGTGAGGGATCGAAATCGGCGAGGAACGAGACGAATCCCGAGAAGGTCCTCGGATGTTCCCTGTCCATCCGCCAGCCGATCGCGACGGCTACCACGAGGATTCCGCAGAGGGCCGTACCGACCAGGACCGCCCACGACGGTCGTTTCATCCGCGTCACGTAGATGGCGCTGAGCGTCGTCAGCACGGCGATCAGGGACGGCGACCGCTTGCCGTTGAATATCCAGATGAGGATATAAGCCGCGGATGTCAGCAGGCCGGCCCGATCGAATGACGGCCGAGGATCTCGCACGTTGCGGCCTGTCACGATCAGCAAGATCGCGGCGACCATCATCACGAACGGGAAGGCGGACATGAGCGAGATCTCCGCCGATTCATTCGTGGGATCCGGGTCGGCTGATCGCGCCACCATCCCGGCGCAGAAGAGCCCCCAGAGGATCAGCGGCGGGGATATGGCCGCCACGAAGCGCGGCGACCAGGATCGTGGCGGACGTGGGAGTACCCCGGCGATCAGCGCGAGAGGGTTCAGGTGATAGACTGCCAGGAACCAGCAGAGGGCCCAGAGGGCCCGCCAGTTGGCCTCGGATACCAGCAGGGAACCGCGGACGCCGACCGCCCAGTCGTGATAGCTCCAGGGCTGGATCACGTAGAGCTGCACGTAACCGACCAGGTACATCCAGACCGCCTCGAACGGATCCAGCCGACCCGTGGCGAGTCGAGCCAGGAAGTAGGCCAGGATGATCCCGCCTATCGCGTAAATATAGCTGAGTTCGTCCATCGGATTCAGGCTTCCTCCGACCGCGCGAGCGGCAGCACGAGCCGCGAGAACTCGGGGGCCGCCCGCACGGGCTCGGGAGGGCCCTCGGTCGGGTACGGGAAGAATCGCTTCAGCGATCCGATCGGACGCTCGAGCCACCGTTCGGAGAGGGCGGCCGCCAGCACGCTCGCGACGACCTTCAGGGCGTCGCGGACGGCGGCACTCGCCGCGATCGCCGCGGCCCAGTCCTCGAGCAGATGATAGAAGATATAGTGGTAAAGATAGAGGCCGTAGCTGATCGTGCCGAGGTAGACGAGCCGTCGGTCGCGGAGGATCGCCAGCCGTGGATCCCCCGCGTGGACCACGACCAGCCCGACGATCGCGAAGAAGACGAGGTTCACGAAGAGGACCCGTGTCGGCGCCAGCATCACGCCCCACGCTCCGGGCAGGTGGGCCACGGCCCAGGCGGCGACCGAAAGCAGGCCGACCGCGGCGAATCGCGGCCCGTAGAGAGAGCGCGCCTCGCCGGGCGTCCGGCCGTGGAGCATCCCGGCGAGCAATCCACCTAGCGCCAGGCCGTCGCAGTTCGTCACGAGGATCCACCGGCTGTATCCCAGCTCTCGTGTCACGACGGCCATCGCCAGGAAGAACATCGCCGCGCCCGCGAGCCGTTTGCGGCCGATGAGCGCCAGCATGGCCGGCCAGATGAGGTAGAACTGCTCCTCGACGGCGAGGCTCCAGGTATGCCCCAGCGAGGGGACAGCGTCACCGACCGACTCGGACCAGTAATAGCCGGTGAACTGGGTGAACGTGAGATACCGAGCCATGCTGGCGGGTGTGGTAGGATTCGTCGACCAGAGACCGATCAGGAATACGCCGCCCAGGGCCAGGTAATAGATTGGCCAGATCCGAAGACTGCGACGTGCGTAGAACGCCAGCAGGAATCCGCCGGTCGGCGAATACCGGAGCAGGATCGATGTGATGAGATAGCCGGAAAGCACGAAGAACAGGTAGATCGAGCTGCCCAGCGGGGTGCTTGAGGCCACGGGCAGGTGGAACAACACGATCGAGAGGGCGGCCAGCCCTCGGAGGGAATCCAGTTCCTCGATGCGCCGCATCCTTGCACCTCCATCATCCTGATCGTGATTCGCCGGGCTCGCTCGATGTTTTCGATCGGGCCGATCCTCGGCCGAGTTGGCGGCAACGGCGAAGCGGCCGCGCGGAAGGTCCCGGGCTCCCTCCAGGCTTACCTTCGCGGCGGCAGCGTCGGTCGGGCTCAATCCCCGGTGTGTTGATCGATCCGCGGCCGTCGGAGGTTTCCGGCCCTCTCAGCGCGCGACGTAAGTCCCCGCGTGTTTCTCTCGCCGAGCCAGCTCGAGATCGCCCTCGACCATCATCTTTACCAGTCCCCGGAAGTCGACGCGCGGCTTCCAGCCCAGCACCTCGCGGGCCCTCGTCGCGTCGCCCAGGAGCACCTCGACCTCCGACGGCCGGGTGTACCGCACGTCGAACTCGACGAAGTCGCGGTAGTCGAGGTCCAGCAGGGAAAAGGCCTCCTCCAGCAGCTCGCGGACCGAGTGGGTCTCGCCCGTCGCCACGACGAAGTCCTCGGGCGTGTCGCGCTGGAGCATCATCCACATCGCCTCGACGTAGTCGCCGGCGAATCCCCAGTCGCGCCTCGCGTCGAGGTTGCCCATCACCAGCTTCTTCTGGAGGCCCTCCTTGATCCGCGCGGCGCCCAGGGTCACCTTGCGGGTGACGAACGATTCGCCGCGCCGTGGACTCTCGTGGTTGAAGAGGATGCCCGAGCAGGCGAAGAGCCCGTACGCCTCACGGTAGTTGATCGTCTGCCAGTGGGCGTAGAGCTTGGCGCAGGCATACGGGCTGCGCGGGTGGAACGGCGTGTCGGGGCCCTGCGGCGGCGGTGCCGCGCCGTACATCTCGGAGCTCGACGCCTGGTAGAACCGCACCGGCCTGGTCCGGTTCAGTTGCCGCGCGGCCTCGAGCAGCCTTAGCGTGCCCAGGCCGACGACGTCGGCCGTGTACAGCGGCTGGTCGAACGACACCCGCACGTGGCTCTGCGCGCCGAGGTTGTACACCTCGTCGGGGCGGACCTGCTCCAGGATCATCGAGAGGCTCGAGGCGTCGGCGAGGTCGGCATAGTGCAGGTGGAATCGCCCCGCGATCGAGGGATCCCCGGCGAGGATGTGATCGATCCGCTGCCGGTTCAGGCTGCTCGACCGCCGCACCAGGCCATGGACCTCGTAGTCGGGCTTGCTCAGCAAGAACTCGGCGAGGTACGAGCCGTCCTGCCCGGTGATCCCAGTAATCAGAGCGCGTTTCATGATGCTCGGTCCCCGATCAGGGTGGCGCGGTGGTCTCAGGGGACGTGGTACACGTCGCGAGCCGGGGGGAGGATCGGCTCCAGCCCCGCGAGCAGCTCCCGGGCGAATGCGCGGAACGCTTCGCCCTCGGGGTCGCTCTCGCCGTCGTAGAAGACCTCGATGGTCATCGATGAGCCGCGAGTGGCCCGTCCGTGGCTGCTCTCGCTGGTGATCGAGAGGCGTCGCACGTAGTTCTCCAGCTTCCCTTCGCCAAAGATGTAGTACCAGAAACCCACGTGCTCGACCAGTTCACCTCCCGCGTACGCCAGCCGGGAGACCGGGACCGGCCGCCCCGACGGCGCGGGGATCTCGAAGACGCGGGTCTGCGACTCGATCTTCGTCCGGCCGCCCGAGGGCAGGCAGATCTCCGGGCTGTGCCGCAGGTTGTCCCCCCGGATCGAGAAGTTCACCCAGAGCTGGAGTTTCACGCCCGGCCACTTCCGGCTCTCGTACGCCCGGCTGAGGCATTCCGTCCCCTGGGCCCTGGCGAAGAGGTCTTCCGAGATCGGTTGGTCGACCCCGGACCAGTCGCCCAGCTCCATCGGCAGGCTCGCGAGCTTCGCGCGGAGATTTGGCCGCTCCACCCGGTTCGCCGCCTCGAGGCCCGCCTGCGCGGCCAGGCCGATCCCCAGCAGGATTCCGCAGATCACCAGCCGTTTCGTCCGAATCATCGAGGTCCCTCCCAGTCGCGGCCCACGGTCAGTCCCTGTCGCATCGACGACGACGTCCCGCTCAGCGCGAGCCTCGGCGCGGCGCCGCCCGGCTGGGCCGGACGGCCGGCCTCCTCGGCCGCGTCC
This sequence comes from Planctomycetales bacterium, assembly GCA_027452145.1. GTDB lineage: Bacteria > Planctomycetota > Planctomycetia > Isosphaerales > Isosphaeraceae > JAKAUH01. The sequence continues at coordinate 6,707 of DAIDHB010000092.1, read as the reverse complement.
TCCGGTTGCCTCGACGGCCGGCCGGCGACGACCGCGTCGAGCGCCCAGCACGCGAACTGCAAAAGGATCAGGCCAAATCCCATCATCAGCAGGCCCTCGACCGTGTGGAACGTCCCCAGCGCGTATTCGGGGCCGCCGTAGTGCATGATGTAGCCCGTCAGCAGGACGCGGGCGATGTTCGCGGTCAGCGCGATCGGGACGCCCAGGCCGATGATGAGGATGCGATACCATCCGGGCCGCGACGAGAGGTACGCCACGGCCGTCGTCAACGCGAGGAATCCCGTCAGTTGCCTCATCCCGCTGCACGCCTCGGCCACGAAGAGCTGGATGCCTCCGGGCAGCGTCATGTGGTTCCCCTCGCGGAGCACCGGGACGCCCGTCGCGTTCATCACCGTCGAGGCGACCTGGCTGGCCAGGAGCTGGAGCGGCGAGGCCAGCCGCGAATAGACCGCCACGGGCAGCGGCACCATGAAGACGAGGAACGACAGCGGGAACCAGTATCTCCGCAGTGCGGTCGTCCCGAAGAACAGCCCGAAGATTCCGGCGAGCCCGAGCAGGAACGCTAACTCGCCGAGGAACGGGATCGGCAGCGCGATCCTCACCAGCCGGATGAGGATGGCCAGCATCAGCATCGCCCCGCCAAACCAGACACCGCCCCGCGCCTCGACCGGCCCGCGGCGCGCGGCCTGGTCCGCGAAGTACAGGGCGATGAACGGCACGAGGAAGCCGTGGCTGTAGTTCTCGTCGGTCGTCCAGGAGTAATAGAAGTCGCCCAGGACCTCGTCGAACAGCATCTTGAATAGAACCGAGCAGACCGCGACACCGATCCAGGCGGGGCGATTGGCCGGATCGGCCAGCGATCGACGGATCAGCGCCATGAGGTTCCAGGCAGGGGGGGCGTCGGCTGGTGGAGCAGCAGGAGCCTGGGTCATTGCCGCCATGTGGGGTCTTCCTTCGCTGGGACTGGGGAGGAATCCAGAGTATCCCGTCAAGCGCTCCCGGGTCGGGTCGCGGCGTGCCGCATGCGGCCCCGCCTTCGTCAATTCGCCCTCGCCGGCCCCAGAGAACGGGGCGGCCGCGCCACGACCGTCTCCGGACCGGCCTTTTGCAGCACCAGGCGTGCCCGGCGCGCGATCTCGTCGGTCGTTGCCACGTCCACCGCGGCACGGATGGCCGCCTGTCGCTGCGGCTCGTCATTCAGACGCCGCGCGATCTCGGCGAGGTTGAACCACCAGGAGCGCCGGACCAGGTCGTTGTCAGCCAGGTCGATCGCTCGCCGATAGGTCTCCGCGGCCTCGCGCCAGCGGGACCGGAGGACCAGGGCCTCGGCCCGCGCGGCGAGCATGCGGGGGCTCGCTCCCACGTCGTCGCGGGCCGGAGCCGCATGGCCCAGGATCCGGTCGAGCAACGCATCGGCCCCGGCGTCGCCGCGCTCCGACAGCATCCGTGCGGCGGTGAGCAGGACGACCGGTTCGTCCGGCAGGGCGGGGGCCCAGTCGGCGAAGGTCCAGCCCTCCCTCGCGGCGAGGTCGAGGAGGATGGAGCGGACCGCGTCCTCGGCCGGTAGCATGTAGCGACGAGTCGCGTCGTCGTCGCGTGAGGCATCGTCGTCGAACCGAGGCGGCTCGGTTCGCGACGAGGGGCCGGCCGCCGCGGCCGCAAGCGCCCGCCCGTACAGCCGCAGCGCCGCATCCTTCTTTCCCGCCACGGCCAGCCGCCTGGCGCTCCAGGCCAGGCTCACGGCGTCGCGGCTCAGCCCCACCACGCGACCCGGCCCGTCCTTCGAAGGGCTGGCCGCCTCGAGCTGCGCGAGCGCCAGGCGGGCCGTCGGATTCAGCGGGGAGACCTCGAGTGCTCGCTTCAGCAACTCCGGGGCCTCGGCGGTCGAGACCTGTTCCTCTCGCGTCGCCCGCGCCACGTAGACGCCCCAGTGGGCCAGGTGCTGCGCCGTCGTCCCGAACCACCGCCCGCGCGGCGGTCCGATGCCGTCCGGCAGCGGACGCCCTGGGGCCGTTCCGTCTGCTGTCAGGAGTCGTCCGGTCGCGAACGCCGTCGTCGAGGCATCCTCTGCCCACTTCCAGGCCAGGGCGCAGGCCAGCAGTCCGACGCCCATCACGGCCACACCGACCGGAGGCAGCGCCAGCCATGCCGGGACCGTCCACTGGCCTGGCTCGCTCGGGACCGTCGGGACCGTCTGACGGGCGCTCCGCCGGCGCTCGACGGCCGGCCGTGGGCCGGAGCGATTTTGCTGGTTCGCCAGGATATCGCGGACGGTCGGCCATTCCACCTCCGGCTCCGGACGGCCGCTGCTCCGGCGGTCGCCCGGTGTCTCGACGTCATTCGACGTCAGCCGGGTCCGGATCGAGGGCTCGCCCCGCCGTCCGCCAACAGGGCGGTCCCGGCCCGGCTTGCGCCGTCTCGCGCCGCGCGGGGTGGAAGATGACGTCGCGTGCGCCGGCCCGTCGGCCGTCGATGGCTCGCGACCGCGCCCTGGCCCGCCTGTCTCCGCGTCGATCCGCCGGTCGTCGGACCTGAGATTGTCCGCTGGGGCGGCCAGTTCGATCGTCGCCTCGTCCATCAGCGAGGGTGCAATCGGTGTCGACGTCCCTTCATCGAGTGGGCCGGCGGCCTCTTCGTGCTGGGCGGGCGCGCCCGCGGGAAGAATCTCCGGCTGCGCCTCGGAGTCGCTCTCGGGCGCGTTCGCCGCGGCGACCTCGACGCTCGCGTCCGACTCGATCAGTGCGACGCTCGACCATGTGGCCGCGTCTTCGAGTTCGCCGAGGCCGGCGGATTCGCGCGAGTTCTCCGCCTCGACTCCGAACCGAGATGGCGGCGCGACCCGCTCGATTCGCGTCGTGCGATCGGCCGTGATCTTCGGTTCGAGGCTCGAGAATCCTTCGGGCCGGACGGCATCGGGAGGCTGATACTCGGGTCGGCGGGCCGGCTCGATGGGCCGGGCCGGCTCGATGTGCGGCAGGCGCGCCGACGACTCGCCGATCCGGGTGCTCCAGCCCGGCTCGATCCTCGGCGCGGCCGGCCGGGGAGCCGGGCGGGCCACGGCGTCGACGGGAGTCCGCGGAGTCTCTCGCTTCGCCTCGGTCGTGGGCGTCGGCGACGACGAGGCGGCCGGCCGCGCGGCAATCCCACTGCGTAGCCGGTCGGCCCGGGCCCGGAAATGGGCTTCGGCCGCCTTCCATCGGGCTCGCCAGCGCTCCGAATCTCCGCCCGTCCGGCCCTCGACGGTCGGCTGCGCCGCCGGTGACTCGGCCTCCGCGGCTGCGGCCGCCGCGGGTTGCGGCGCATCGAGCGGGCCGGCCTCGGCGCTTCTTGTCCGGCCTCCCGACCCAGAGGCCGGGTACAGTTCCCAGTCGGGCTCGGCAGCCACGTCGCGGCGAAGGGTCAGGCAGTATCGACCGATGCGGAATGGGACGTCGAACGGAAGAGGGCAGGGGCCATCCAGCGGACGCCCGTCGAGCAGAACCTTCTTCCCGCGCTGAGCCGGGACGAGACTCCAGGTCCTCCCGCGACGCGTCAGGCGACAGGCCTCGTCGGGCAGCCGGCCCTCGGGCAGGCAGACCTCGCAATAAGCCGCCCGACCGATGCGCACCGAGATCCACGACAGCTCCACGACGCGAATCGGTCCCGATTCACGATCCTGGATGTGGAGGCAGGTGGATTCCGGCATGGCGATGGCAACTCCTCCGTGAGTTTCGCCCGGGGCTGGTTCCTTCATGCCCGGTCGACGAACAGGTCCGTGCCGCCGGCTAGCCATCGGTTGCACGTGCCGCCCAGCGCACTGGCCGAGATCGCCACGGCGGGCAGCTCGACCGTCCAGTGCAGGGCCGACCATAGAGTAAACCCCGCCGCGGCGCCGATCAAGCCATGTGCCAGCACGCGATCAGCCGTGCCGACTCGCTTCAGGCCCGACGGCAGGCGGATGAACATCCACAGGCCGGCCAACGCAATGAGGCCAACGCCCGCCCAGCCCGATTCCACCAGGCCCCGGAGTAGACTGCTCATCGCGGGCCCCGAGGGCAGGTCCTGTGTCTTGAAATAAGCATGGATCGTGGGAAACGTCCCGAAGCCGGTGCCGAGGATCGGGAAGTCGCGGACGATCGGCAGGCACTCGGCCCAGAGCTGTTGCGTGGCCTCCCACGAGATGGGTGTGACGGGAGCCCGCATGCCAAGGACGGCCGGCAGAGCGTCGACCGCCGCGGCCCCCAGGCCGAGCGACGCCACTAGCAGCATCGTCAGCCCGAGAGACAGCCATCGGACGGCCGGAGACATCACTCCCGGCAGGCCGACCATCAGGATGGCCGCGGCGAACGGCAGGCAGAAGCGAGGGCCCGACATCATCCCGGCCAGGAACGACCCGGCGGCGAGCAGGACGACCATCAGGGCCGACAGGCTTCCGAGCCCCGTCTGTCCCAGCCGATCGCCGAGGCTCTCGCGGCTTCCGCGCGGCGCCAGCAGGTGGAGCAGGATCCCCAGCCCGAGCGGGAGTGCCATCGATCCCATTGCGAGCACCGCGCCCGGCCCGCCCATCATCGTACCCATCAGGGGCGGCCGGTCGGCGACCGCCGCAATCCGCTCGACCGGCGGCCCGCCGTCGCGCTCGGGCGCTCCGACTCGGCGGAGCGCGGCCGGCGCCGGCGACTCGAGCAGGTCGTCGGTCGTCGGCCCCCACGCAGGGGCGCGGCCGGGGATCATCAGTCCGTACAGTCCCTCGGCGCCGCCGCCGAGCTGCACGATCCCGAGGGCCGTGTTGAGCAGAAAGATCCCCACGACGCTTCCGAGCAGCCAGTAGAGCCGCCCCAGGCGGTCCACGTGATGCGACGCCGCCCAGAACACCGCCAGGCAGGCCGCCGCACCCATCAGCCACCGGAGGGTCGCCGCGCGATCGATCGTGGCCGGAGACCGGATCTCCGCCGCGGGCGTCGGCGATGCATCGGGGTCGTCCTGGCGGGCCAGGGGCGACCAGTTCCCGGTCGCCCAGATCTCGTGGGCGGCCGGGGAGACGCGGCGCGCCAGCGGGCCGGGCAACGCCAGAGACTGGGCGACCCCGAGTCCCAGGACCAGGATCCAGAAGAACGTCAGTGGGCTTTTCAGGATCGAGAACCGGCCGATCGCCGCGAACTGCCCGAGGCGGATCGCCACGACCGCCAGCGCCAGCACCGCGAGCGCCGCCGGGAACCACCAGACGGCGCCGCCGAAGCAGAGCCCGCTGCCTGCCACCAGCGCGATGAGGGCCGCGCCCTGCATTCGTTCCATCGCGGCCAGGATTCGCTCTCGCAGTCCCACGTCGGAGATCTCCCGGTTGCACGCCCGGCGGGATATGGGGTATCCCGCCTCAGGGCATCTCGGATCAGCTTGCGGCCAGGGCGAGCGCGGCCTCGTCCCGCGGCGACACTGCCGGCAGCGCCGGCGGATAACCGTGATAGCTCGACCAGTTCTCCATGTCCTCGGTCAGCCCGTTGAAGACTACCCCGGCGATCGCCACGTGCGACTGCTCCAGCATGGCCTTGGCGCGGTAGAGGGTCGTCAGGTGATGCGACCCCGAGCGGACGACCAGGAGCGACGAATCCACGATCCGGCCCAGGAACCGGCAGTCGGCCAGCCCGAGCACTGCCGGCCCGTCGAGAATCACCCGGTCGTAGTGCCGTGACAGCGACTTCAGGAGTTGCCGCAGCTCGAGCGACCCGAGCACCTCGATCGGTGTGTCTCGCGTGTCGCCGGTCGGCATGAAGTCCAGGTTCTGAAGGCTGGTATGTCGGAGGGTCCGCTGCCAGGGCACCTCGCCCTTGAGCACGTCCGCCAGCCCGAGGATTGGGCCGGTCTCGTCGTCCTCGATGAAGACGTCGGTCAGGCTGGGGCGGCGCAGGTCGGCGTCCAGGAGGAGCGTCCGCTCGCCAGCCAGGGCGCAGGTCGCGGCGAGGTTCAGCGCCGTCGTGCTCTTCCCCTCGCCCGCCTTGGCGCTCGTGACCAGCAGGGTGATGATGGGGCCCTGTCGATCGCCGATGCCGAGCAGGCCCGCGCGGACGTTGCGATAGGCGTCGGCCGCCAGCGCGTCGGCGTCCCCGGACGTCCAGAGGTGCCCGCCGCGCTGTGTCAGGGCCGTCCGCCGGATCCGCGGCACCACGCCCAGCAGCGGCAGGGACAGCCCGTGGCTGGCGTGCTCGGGCACCTTCACCGAATGGTCGATGTGCTCCAGCACGCAGACCAGCCCGATGCCGGCCGCGAGGCTCAGGATCAGCGAGGCCACGATCAACAGCGGCCGGTTCGGCTTGATCGGTATGGTCGGCTCGGGGATTACCGGGGGCACTTTGATGAACTCGGTCACGCTCGGCGTGTCGGCGAGCGTCTTGAAGTCGGCGATCTTCACCTTGAGGTCGGCGATCCGCTTCGCCTGCTCCTCGCGGTCCCGCATCATGTTGAGGACCTCCTGGTGCAGGGGCATGCTGGCTCGCATCTCGCGCAGGAGCCGCGCGTGCTCCTGCTTGTCCGCATCGATCTCGCGCTGATACTGCTCCAGGATCATCTCGGTCGGCGTCATGGCGACGTCGGTGCGGACCTTCTTTAGCTCGTCCAGCTCGTCGAGGATCACCTGGAGCTTCTTGGCGGCGGCGACCGCCGCCGGGTCGTTATTCCAGTTCCTCGCCCGCACCTTGGCGATCCGCAGCATCTCGGTGTAGACGTGCCGATCGGCC
>DAIDHB010000091.1 GCA_027452145.1 Planctomycetales bacterium | reverse complement strand
CCCGCCGGTCACGGCATCGCGCCGGACGGCCGCCCCCGATGACCCGCAGCGGGACATGCGAGGGCGGCCGCGGCGAGCGGTGGCCCCGGAGCGGGCATCCCGGATCCCCCGGCGAGTCGGGGAGGTCGGGTGCCGGCGCGTCGGGCCGGGCGACATCTCCGCCGCCGGGCCGCGGACCGCAACCGTCCGCCGCGGCGTGGTGGCGCCGCGCCGGCCCGGCGGATCGTCGCTCGGGATCAACATGCACCTCCCGCATCCTCCCGCCGCCGCTGATCCGGCCCGGCGGCGGGCGCCGCGACCTTCTGGTATCCGAGGCCCTGCAGGACCTCCAGGACCTCACTCCAGGTGGGGAACATCCGCCCGCTCCGCCGCCTGTACTCCTCCATGGCCCGCATGAACTCCTCCTCGGCAGCCGCGAACCCGGCCTCGTCCCCGGTCGGGTCCGTGGACCGGCGTCTCCCTCCCCGGGCCGTCTCCTCTCGGGCCGCCCGGCCGGCGGCCCGATGTCCCTCGAGCGGCTGCTCGAACCCTCCGGTGTGCGGTGACCTGTCGGCTTGCATCGTTCGATCCTCAATCGGGTGGAACGGATCGAGGCCGGGCGCAGCGGTCGTGGGTCGGCCAGCATGACGGACCCGGGCTGCGGGGCCCCCTCAACGATCGGCGGACTTCGCCTCGGCCCCGGCCATGACACCCTCCCCGGCCAGGCCCTCGACGGTGTCGCAGACCAGGCCGGCGACCAGCCAGCGCAGGGGGACATCGAGGGCGGAGGACAGCCCGCGGAGGTGGTGGAATAGCTCGCGGGACAGGGTCACCGCAATCCCGGGGGTCGGCTTCATGCTCGGGCTCCTGGGTCGGACGAGGGATCGAATCGCCGGGCACCGGAGGCCCGACATGGCCTCGGCGCGGGCGATGAGACGGGCGGCGAGGCTGGTCTCGGCCCGGCGACCACGCCGGGGGGGTGCCGGGGGCCGACGCCATGCGGCCGTCCGGGCGGACGCGGCTCCACCATCGGCGGAAGGGGCGACGCGTCGCCGCGTCCACCCGAGTTGACTAATAAGACGTCCGGCGTCTTGCGGCAACCTTCGGCGAGTTGGAATTGGTGTGACCGTTCGATGCGCCGGGCCTCGACGGGCCGTGCGAGGGGCGACCGGCCACCGTCCGTGCCCACGTCGAGCGGGGCCGGCCGCCGTAGCCGGCCGCTTACGACCATGACGTCCGCGCCGGGCTGTGCCACCGGGTCCGGCCACCGACGACCACGACGTCTACGCCGGGCTCGACCACCTCCCCGTCGAGCAGGCCCGGGTGGAGGCACTCGGTGGCGAGGGCTGAAGCCCCGCCCGCCGGTGGACACCGTGATGATGCTGCGCCCGACGGAGTCGGCGACGATCTGGATGCAGCAGCTCGGCCGGGGCCAGCGGCGGGCGGAGGGGAAGTCCCACCTGGCGGTCATCGACTACATCGGCAACCACCGCTCCTTCCTGCTCAAGCCCCGGACCCTGCTCCAGCTCGGCCCCGGGGACGCGGTCCTGGCCGCCGCCCTCCGCCTTGCCCAGGGCGGCGGGCTGGAGTTGCCGCCCGGCTGCTCGGTGACCTATGAGCTCGGGGCGATCGACCTGCTCACGTCCCTGCTCCGCGTCGCCGGCGGGGACGCCGCCCTGCGGGCCTATTACGAGGACTTCCGCGAGCGGCTGGGCCAGCGGCCCACGGCCTCCGAGCTGTTCCACGAGGGCTACAGCCCCCGCTCGGTGCGGCGGGGCTACGGTTCCTGGCTGCGCTTCGTCGGGGCCATGGGTGACCTGGGCGACGGGCAGAGGGCCGTGCTGGAGCAGGCGGGGGACCTCCTCGACGCGCTGGAGGTCACCCCGATGACCCGGAGCTTCAAGATGCTCGTCCTGCTGGCGATGCTCGACCGCGACGCCCTCCCGGGCGAGATCGCGATCGACGCCCTGGCCTCCGCCGTGGCCGAGCTCGTCCGCCCGTCGGCGCGGCTCCAGGCCGATCTCGAGGTACCCCTCGAGGATGCCCGCCGCCTCGCCCGGCTGCTCGCCGAGAACCCGATCCGGGCGTGGTCCGAGGGACGGGGCACCGGCGGCCGGGTCTTCTTCCGCTTCGAGGGGGGCCGGTTCGCGACCGCCTTCGCGGTGCCGGACTCCCTCCGATCCGACTTCCAGGACCTCGTCCGCGAGCTGACCGAGTGGCGGCTGTCCGATATATCTGCAGCGCCCGGGGCCGGACGCGGGTCAGCCGGGCCGATTCACGTGCCGGGTGAGCCACGCCGGCGGCCGCCCCCTGCTGTTCCTGCCCGACCGCAAGCGGCAGGCGGGCGTCCCCGAGGGCTGGACCAGGGTCCATGCCGACGGTGAATGGCTCCGGGCCAACTTCGTCAAGGCGGCGGTCAACGTGGTCCGGCGCGCGGAGGGCGACGAGAATCGGCTCCCCGAGATCCTCCGGGGCTGGTTCGGCGCAAAGGCCGGGATGCCCGGGACACGCCACCAGGTCGAGTTCCGGCCGTACGAGGACGGCTTTGCGATGAGCCCCATCAGGACGACATCGGCAGGCGATTCGCCGCGTACCTGAAGCCGGTACCAGCGAGAGGAGTTCCGCGGCTGTTCCGTCCGGGGTTCAACCCGGCCATCTGGAATGTCGGCTACGTCGCCCGCGCCGAGGGGATCTTCCTGCTGGTCACGCTCGAGAAGTCCGGGCTCTCCGCCCAGCATGCGTACCAGGATCGGTTCCTGAGCGACGACCTGTTCCAGTGGCAGAGCCAGAACCGCATGACCCGGGAGGGCCGACAGGCCAGGGAGCTGCGCGAGCACCGCGAGAGGGGGGTTGCGGTCCATCTCTTCGTCCGGCGGGGCAAGCTCTTGCAGGGGCGGGCGGCGCCGTTCGTCTACTGCGGCGAGGTCGATTTCGTCGACTGGGAGGGAGATTCGCCCGTTACGATCCGGTGGAGGCTGGGGGCCAGCCTGCCTCCGAGGCCGCGCGAGCTCCTTGCCGCACCCGATGGCCCGGCGGCCTCCGACCGTTAGCGCAAAACCACGAGCGCGGGGCGAGCCGTCGCCGAGGCGGCCGTCGCGTGGCTCCGGCCCGGACCGATGGACCATCGGCGGGTGGTGTGCGACGGCGGTCGCCGTTATCGGTATCATGTTCCTCGAGAAGGCGCCAGTCCGCCCGCCCCGATCCGCCGGAGAACCGACCGTGCCGATCCGCCTTTCGCTCGACCGCTTCGAGGGGGATAAGAAGCAGGTCGCCGTCCTGCTCACCGACGACGGGACCGCGATCAACTTCCCGCGGGCCTTGCTGCCGAAGGGCGCCAGGATCGGTGACGTCCTCACGGTGAGCCTCGAGCGCGACGTCGAGGCGACCCGGAAGCTCGCCGCCGACACGCGGAAGGTCCAGGCCCAGCTCAGGAAGACCGACCCGGGGGGAGACATCAAGCTATGACTCGGGCTGCCCGGCTCGCCCTCATCGCCGGACTGGTCCTCGCGTCGGGACCGGCAGCAGCCCAGGAACGCCGCCCGGAGCCCGCCCGGCTCGCGTCGATTGAGTTCCTCGACGTCGGCCAGGGCGACGCGATCCTCATACGTTCGTCGGAGGGCAAGGTGGCCCTGGTCGACGCCGGCCCGCACAAGGACCTCGCCGCCGACCTGCTCCGCGGCCGGGGGATCTCGTCGCTCGACCTGGTCGTCCTCACGCACCATCACCAGGACCACTACGGCGGGATGGAGGAGGTCGTCCGGCGGTTCCGGCCCCGTGTGTTCCTCGACAACGGCTCGTCGCACAGCACGCCCCATTACCTGCGGCTCATCGAGCTGGTCCGCGACCGTGGCATCACGACGATCCAGCCGACCGATCGCCCGCGCCGGCTCGAGCTGGGTTCGGTCGTCCTGACCGTCTTCCCCCGTGTGCCCGAGAACGCGACCGACGAGAACGACAACAGCGTCGGCCTCCGGCTCCAGCACGGCTCGTTCTCGGTGATGCTCCCCGGCGACGCCGAGCGGGAAGAGCGGGCCTGGTGGGAGCGGCAGGCCCGCGACCTGTGCGCGAACTGCACCGTGTTGAAGGTCGCGCACCACGGGTCCAACAACGGCACCGACGCCCGCTGGCTCGAGCTGGTCCGGCCGGAGCTGGCGGTGGCGAGCGTCGCGGCGAGGAACGACTATGGCCATCCAGGCGCCGAGACGCTCGCCCTGCTCGAGCGGTCGAGAATACCGCTGCTTCGGACCGATCGGGACGGAAGCATCAGAATCGTGAGCGACGGCCGGCGGTGGCAGCTCGTGGGGCGTCAGGTTGCGGCGAGGGCGCCGCCGGCCGGGAAGGTCGCCAGGGTCCCAGCGGGACACGCCGACACGAGGCCGACCGGACGCCTCGTCAACGTGAATACCGCCTCAGAGGCAGAGCTGGAGGGTCTCCCGGGAGTCGGGCCGGTCATCGCCCGCCGGATCATCCAGGGACGGCCCTACCAGTCCGTGGACGATCTGGAGCGGGTCAAGGGGATCGGCCGAAAGCGGCTGGAGCAGATCCGGCCGCTGGTGACCGCGCAGTGAGCCGCATAGCCCCAGGTCCAGGACTGTCGCGGAAGTCATGTACGTGCGGGGCAGCAGGTGGCATTCCAGCCCGCCGGCTACCCGTCGCCGGTGCACCTACGATGACGAAGACGCGTTACGGCAGTCGCGAGCGTTGCCGGAAGGTGCTTCGGTCGATCCCACCGAAGCGCGCAACAAGCTCATTGAGACCGCCGCGACGGTGGCGATGGCGGCCGGCCATTCATCCCGACTGTCCGCGGACTTGCCGGAGGTATTCCGCCAGCTCGTGATGTCCGCTGTGCTCGGCCCAGTCCTCCGGCGATTTGCCGATCTTGGTATCGAGGATCGCGGGATCGGCACCCTGTCGCAGGAGCTGATCGACCATCTCGCGATGGCCGCCGAACGCGGCGTAGTGCAGCGCCGTGCCGGAGTAGTCGGAGCCGGCCGGGATCAGGTTCACTTCGGCGCCGTGAGCGAGCAGGAATTCGACGACTTCGGCGCGCCCCCAGGCAGCGGCGTGGACCAGTGCATTGCCCAGGATCTGCCGAGGGTCGCGCCGATCGTGCTCCGGGATCGCCGACGGTCTGAACGGCCATTCGATCTCGCCAGCCGCCGAGGTCAAGGCCCCTGTCTCGTCGAAGCACGACGCGACTTTCTTCATGTCTCCAAGTGCCGCGGCGGTGCGGAGGTTCGACACGGGTGCCCCTCGCGCCAGCAGCAGCGACGCCGAAGCTGGGTTCCCGAAGTAGAGAGCCTCCTCCAAGGGCGACCAGTGGCCGTTACCGTCGATACAGGCGCCGCGGTCCAGCAGCCTCGTGATCGCCCGCACGTTGTTCATCCCGGAGGCGGCGATGAGCGGGCCGCTCACCTCGGCGCCATGGTCGGCGAGGAAGTCGATGAGTGCTTCCAGGTTGTCGACCGACGGCATCGTCAGCACCAGGCACTGGAGGAGCGTCGGATGGCTCTGAGAGGACACTGCGGTTGCCAGGTCCGGGTCCGCCGCGAACAGAGCGGCCAGTGCCGGGAGATCGCCGGCGGCGAGGGCGGCCTGCGCCGGTTGGAATCTCGGGTCCATTTCGCGGTTCTCCGGTTCGCCTGATGGGATCGTCTCGACTCGATTCCATGATCGCCAATCCGGATGCCCCGCTTCCGGCTCGCGCCGGTGCTCTCCTCCTCGCAAGCGCCGGAGTGGGGCCAGGGCCGGCTGGACCGGATGACGAAGGTTACTCTGAGCTAGAAGATCTGGACTTGCGATCCAGTCCACCCGGCGCAGACTCCAGCAAGCCTAGCGTTGAGGTGCTCAAGAAGGCAATCGACCCTGCATGGTAGTTCTCGACGGGCCGGACAATCCCCCCGCCGTGATCATCGCTGCGCGGCGACCGGGACGCAGCAAGCCTTCAACGGATCGTAGCCAGCCGAATCGTTCCCGGCCACGACGCGAAAGGAGGGACGCAGTTCGTGTCGAGAGGGCGAACCGAGGGTCGGCCCAGATTGGGGTCAGCCGGGCAGCAACGCCTCCCGGCCGCCCGACCGGAGTAGCCCCGAGTCACACCGCCGACCCGCCGGCTCGGCCCGATCCGATCCGACGAAGACCTCCGACGAGCCAGACGAGCCCGCGGCCTCGGAGCCCCCACTGCATGAGCGCGCGGCGGTCCGAGCCCACCGACGCGCGCTCGGGTGGAACCTCTACCCGTCCGACGACCCGAACGGATCAGAGGCTGCCACCCTCTCTCGCTCATGATGTACAATCTCTTTCGCCTCTTGGGCCCGGACCGACCATCATTCAGGAGATGGCAAGGCGGCAATTCCGTGCGACGCCTGTCGCACCTCGGTAGACTGGCGCTCTTGCCTTGCCGAGTTTGCACCGTCCCGAGGATCGAACGATGCCGTCGAAGCGAACTGCCCGCGTCCTGACCGCCGGCCTGGCACTCCTGCTCGCCCTCCAGTCCGCCACCCCGGCCTGGGCCTGGGGACGCCTCGGCCATCGCGTGATCGCGAAGCTCGCCGAGCGGCACCTGACCGACCAGGCCAGGGCGGAGCTCAAGGCCCTGCTCGAGCCCGGCGAGTCCCTGGCCGACGCCTCCACGTGGGCCGACGAGCACCGCCGCGAGATGCCGAAGACGGCGCCCTGGCACTACGTGGACGTCCCGCTGGAGGAGTCGCGGTACGACGACAGGTGGGCGGCCGACGACCCGGCGAAGGGCTACATCGTCCCGAAGATCCGCGAGCTGCGGGCGGTCCTGAAGGACCGGTCCCGGCCGATCGAGGAGCGCCGGCAGGCCCTCCGGTTCCTCGTGCACCTCGTCGAGGACCTGCACATGCCGCTCCACGTCGGCGAGAACCACGACAAGGGCGGCAACCAGCTCCAGGTGCGGTTCTTCGACCGCGGCTCGAACCTGCACGCCGTCTGGGACACCGGCATCATCACGAAGGCCCAGCCCAACGAGGAGAAGTGGGTTGCGGAGCTGGTCGCGACGGATACCCGGGAGGCCCTCGCCGAGGCCCGGAAGGGCACAGTCGAGGATTGGGCGACCGAGAGCCTGCTGGCGGCCCGTGAGGCGTACCAGGACCCGAAGACCGGCCAGCGGATCAAGCCCGGCGCCAGGCTCGGCGACGAGTACCAGGCCCGGAACCTGCCGGTGGCGAAGCGGCGGCTCTACCAGGCGTCGGCACGGCTGGCTCTCGTGCTCAACGGCGCATTCGTCGATTAGGAATCGGGTGCTACTGATGCCCTGCCATTGATGTTCGGGGGCCTTTTCCCGGAGCGGTCTGATGACTCAATACACCTACGTCCTCGTCTACAGTACGAAGACCAGCGAGATCATCGACGGGTGCATCGCGCCGAACCCGCAGCCGGACCCGAGGGCGGATCTCGGATCCCTGCTCGCGCAGGGATGGACTCCGGTCCGCGAGACGGCCGCCGGAGAGAATTGGCTTGTCGTTCTCCAGAAGAACAGTTAGCCGACCATGCTCTGTTCCCAGGGCCACGGCTCATCCTCGACCCGCCCGTCCGGGTGCCGGATCATCCGGCCCCACGACCGGCTGGTGTGGCCCGACGGGAACGGATCGGCCCGGATCTCGTCCACGTCGTAGCTGCCCGGCCGGAGGCACCGGACGACCTCACGGGCGCCGTCGACGGTGCTGGCGTCGTCGATTCCCTTGCCGCGCCGGCTCACCCGGAACACGGCGGCATCCCGGTCGTGGTTCATCCGCATCGCGTCGTCCTCTCAGTCGGTGCCTCGCCCGTCCTGCCTGTCGCCCCGTCGGCGGCTTCGTCGCTTCTTCGGCGGTATCCAGGCCTCGCGGCTCCTCCCCTCGTCCATCTCGTCCGCCAAACGGTCCATCTCGTCCGCCCGCGTCCTCAGGTCGGCCGCCAGTTCGCGCAATCGGCCCGCCGCGAGGAGGGCGGCCGGGCTCGGCCCCGGGCGGGGCGACCCTGCCTCGGCCGGGACGAACCTCGTATAGCCGCCCGGGGTCCTCAGCTCTCGCAGGAGCCCATGACGAGCGAGCAGGATCAGCATGCGCCGAATGGTCGTCGGTGACTTGAGGCCCATCTCGCGCATCAGGTCCGCCAGGGTCGGCGCCGCGCCGGTCCTGGCATACAAGCGGCGAACCGCGACGAGCCATTCCACCTGCCGCGTGGTCAGGCCCTCGGGCGCGGCGTCGTCGGTCATCCCGGCATCCCCATCCCGATTGCCTCGAGCACCTGCCCGGCCGGCACCCCGCGGGTCACCGCTCGCCCGGCGGAACAAGTCTGCCAGGCGGCCGGGCGGTCGGCAACCGTGGATCGGCGGATCCGACGGGGCGGAACTCCCGATCGACGATGACGAACCGGCCCGGCACCTCGGCGCCGTCCACCGTGAGCCGCCAAACCGCCAGGCTGTCATCGGTCCGGCCGACGCCGAACGCCATCCCGACCGGCGAGATGCTATGCCGCGAGTCCAGCACCGCGATGGCGAACGGATACTCGCCCGACCGGACGGGACCACGCAGCGGGCCGACGTTCGTGTAGTAGCTCATGCCCCGATCGTGGGGCCTTCGAGGGCCGGGGCCAAGCGCACACCACCCTTTCGGTCGTTTAGTTGCGGACCCCGGCGGCGATACGTGCAGACGGACGAATGGAAGTCCGGGAGATTGGAGGATTAGCCGGCACAACGGGGAAGATGAACCGAATGGGCATTCACCGGCTCGGAGAGGGTCTATACCCCGGCTGGCGGCATGACGGGCCGGCGGACGAGCAGACGCCCAGAGTAACGATCGCCACAAAGAGCGGACCGGGGGCATGGATGGGACGGCGAGAGGTTCCGTCGCCAAATCGTAGGCAGCGGGCGGTCATCCGGGGGCAAGAACTGAATCCCCACGGGCGCAAGAGCGGGACGAGCCGGTCATCGCCCGCGACCAGGCCTTGACTCACGTACCATAATGACCGTTGGGCCCGAGGGTGCGTTCATCGGCGCGAACCCGGGAGATCGAGCGGCCAGCGGTCCCTTGATGTGAGAAGTGATGTTCGGGGGTCGGGTACGAGGCACAGTGACCGTGCCCTTCCGTCCCCTGTGCCCGAACAGCTGCATTGCGTTGTGGGAGTAAGCCGGGGCTCGCTGGCGGAGCGACCTGCATCCCGTTACGGCCGGAGTCGAACTGTGTGCTGCGGGCCCTCGGAGGCGGGTACATCCTCCGGGGCACCGCGAATCATCGCGAGACTGGTCTCGAGAGGGACATCTCATGCAGTGCTTCTGTTGCGATCGCGATGGATTGACGTCGGCCAGGAAGGCGAAGGCGAGGGAGTTGTTCGATAACGGTCAGGTCGGCGACGGCAAGGAGTCCGCCGCTTACATGGCCTATTGCGAGCAGTCGGCGTATCGTTGGCAGGTGATCTGCCAGGCCTGCTACTCCCTCATGGATAATCGCCCCTTGGGCGACGCCTGGATCGGCGACCGGTGGTTCTCATTGGCGGGCAATTCCCGGGGCGACAAGGCCACGACCATCGACCAGGTCAAGTACCGGGCGTGGCAGCAGCGGGAGGCCGCCAGGCTCGGGCTGGACCTGCAGGACCAGACTTGATCGCCGCCCGGCCGATTTCGCCGCCCGCCTGTTTCCGCGAGAGAGCCGTTCGCGGATTCAGACGGGCGGTTTCTCACCGTTCTCGAGCCGCGCCCAGGCGCCACCGATGCATCGCGGAGTTGAACGCGCCGGAATAGTGGGTCGAGCACCGCAGTCCCCTGGTCGAGCTGGCTCCATGGCCCTCCTGCGAGCAGTTCCTCGACATCATCGAGTCGGGCTTCAGCACAACGTCGCGGGCGATCATCCGGGCCAGCAATAAATCGTCGATCGAGGCACGCGAGATGGCGATCGATCGGCACTTCGCCGGCCGGAACGCGTTTTCGGTGCGAATCTTCCTAGGGCCGGCCGGAAGACCTGGCGCCAGGACGACACGCCGAGCGAGCTGTCGGCATCGAATGACGGCAAGGACCCGAATTGGTGCATCTTCGGGATCCGACCGTGTCCGGAGCCCTGGGAGGCCGGGAAGCATGCCTCGATCGACAACCCGATCGCCACGCGTTCGACCTCGGCCTGGTTCAATTGGGACGAGTTGAATCGAGTTGGATGGCATGTCCAACCGGGCATCGTGTCGCAACTGGTCTGAATAATTGGACTTGTGACACGATCGAGCCGCGAGTTGGCAAATTGGTTGAGTAGGGGCTTCGAGATCGAGGTCGAGTCCAACAGGCTCGGCGGCATCTCACGCGGCGACGGGATCCTGCAGGCATCCGCTGACCGACCGGTTCTCATCCGGCTTCGAATCTCTCCCTCGCCACGACCCAAATCCCCGAATCGAGAAGCGGTCGAGTCGCAACTTGTTTCAGATAAGAGGCTAATGGCGAAATCGCCATTTGGTGAGCCAACCCAACTGGCCCCGACTTGCTCCAACTGGACCCTTCGTCGAGCGGGCCGATGGCCAGCGTACGCGAACCGGTCATACAGGGTCTCGTTCCGAGCGATGGTCGATCCGGCAGCCTGGCCAGGCCGCTCGACCTCGCAGGCTCTTTCGACGGTCATCTGCGTCCGGCAGACGTACTGCCCCTCGAATGCGTGGAACCTGGCCAGTTATCCCGGAGACCGCCGCGTCCGTGACAGGCGCATCGTTCGGTCAGAGCGTCTTGAGCCGGACCGGGAGATTCAGGTGGAAGAGGCTGCGATCGCTGACCCGCGACTGGGCGAGTTTCAGTCCCGTCCAACATGTCAGGTTGCCCACGTGCCGCAACCCCGCGTAGGCGAACCGATCAGCCCGCCTGCTCCCATCGCGCCGACGACGGCCCTAAACCAGCCATTGCGCCCATCGGCTCCGCGACGCTCGACGACGCGTCCGATCCCGCCATCGCGCCCACGGGCTCCGGTGCAGTACCCCTCCGCGCGGCTCCGGCCGCCTCGGCGGTTGTGAGCCGTGACGCGAGCCGATCGCCGAGGAGGACGAACAGGGACAGCTGGTCATGCCGGGTAGGTGATGGCAACCAGCGGGCGGTATCCAACCTCTTGCGCCGCCGGCATCGCCACGCACATAATCGGCCCATGAGCAGGCAACCGCCGGAAACCATGACCGCTAGCGAGATCGCCGCCTGGGTCTACTGCCCGGAGCAGTGGCGGCTGACCGCCATCGGCCATCAGCCGGCGAATCAGCCCACCCTCGATCGCGGGACGGCGCGGCATCGGGAGCTTGCCTCGATCGAACGACGCACGCGAAACACGTCCGCGGGATCGGCATCGCGCAGGAGTGGCTGCGCCGTCGCCATGGTCCAACTGGCGGCGGTCATCGGCACCCTGACCGCCTTCTGGTGCTGGATTATCTCATGACCAATCTCCTCCCGGTCGTCATCTTCGTCGTGCTTGGTGCCCTCTCGTATCTGCTGGCGCGCTCCGTCTACATGCGCTACTGGGAGGCGAGCGACGAGCGGGCTGAGGCCGGTTTCATCGCCGGGCGCACGCTGGAGCTCGATAGCCGGACGCTCTACTCGCCCAGATACGGCCTGGCTGGTAAGCCCGACCGGATCGTCGATCGCGATGGTGTGCCGATACCCGAAGAGTGGAAGTCGGCCGGGAACGTCTACCCCAGCCATCGAGTCCAGATGGGCGTCTACTTGCTGCTGGTCGAGGAGGAATACGGCGTCCGGCCGCCCTATGGCGTCATTGTCCTCGGAGACGGGAAGCGGGTGGTGGTCCACAACACCGGCGAGCTCAGGGCGCAGGTCCTTGGCATAGCCGAGGAGATCCGAGCCACGCGCAGACGGCCGGCGATCCCGATCCTGGTGCGTCAGCCGCCGGCGAAGTGCCGGGCATGCGGGGTCCATCAGGCGTGCAGGCAGAGATCCGGCTAGCCTTGCTGATTGCCGGGCGGTCCCAGCTTGCCAGGCGGAGTGCGTAGGTACGACGTCCGAGTCTTATCCCAGGGGCTTGCGCGGCTCCAGCGCGCTCGGGACGGCTCGCCTGATCAGTTCCGGATGGATCGCGTGTCTGACCCGCCTCTTGACTTCCGGTCGATCGCCCCGGCCTCCCCGTCGACCCGGGCCGCGAAGTCCTGCCCCCAACCGTGGTCGAACGTTGCCATCTCGGCGAGCCTGGCAACATCACCATATGCGATCCGGTAGCCGAGCTTCGATATCAGGTCGTTCGGGGGATCCTCGAGCCTCGGCGGGTTCACTCCAGGGGGTCGAGCGTGCACCGACCATCGGGTCCTCGATCGGCACGTTCAGGACCCATCAGCCACGCCGTGTTTGCGGTCGCCGTGACCAGGCCGACGGGCGGAATCCTGATGCGGGTCAGGGCGATCGGCTTCTCGCAGGGCGATGCCCTCGGCGAGGTACCGCAACAAAAACCGACGCATCGCTGCTGTGCTCTCCGGCGTTGGCCAGGGCCGATCCTCGTACACGAGCTCGCCGATGAAGGATGCCCCAGCCTTACCGCGGGTCTCGATACGGAGAGCCGGTTTGCCCTTGAGCGGCTTGTTCGAGCGCTTGCTCATCCTTGCGATTCTCCGGCTTGAGGAACTACTAGGCATATCAATCGTCGTCGGTGCGGCGCTCCTACCGGGCTATTACCGCCGCGGCGAGCGGACACGGCCACCGATGTGGCGACGCCTGAGCCAGTCGCGGTCGAGCCCGCAGGCGGTGGCGGACCTGCGGGACCGCCTACGTGCCATCAGTTCGCAGATCGGGAAGAACGCCAGCGGTTCAGATATCGGCCGGGCGGTCGGGGCATTCGTCTCGGCCTCGCCGGGCCTGGCTCGACGCGAAGTCAGGGGTAGCGGGCGGTATACCGACACTTGCTGGTCACCGACTTGTTATCGGCAACGAACCCCGGCAGACGAAATCATAATATGCGATCAAACTAAGCACGTAAATCCCATTGTCCGGCAGAGGCTGGCGAGAGCCCGGGCAATAGTCACGACGTCATCAGCCCGATCGAAGCATGGGACGGCTTGTCCGAATTCCGGGCGCGTCTGCATGCTCTGGGCAGATCGGCCGAAGCCAACTCGGGCCAATCGACTTCGGTCGTTCGACGACCGACGCATCCGTCAGCCACACACGATCCCGCTGCCCAGGGTCCAGGCGGCCGAGGACTCCACCAGGATCGGCTTCGCGCGGGGCGAGGCTTCGCAGATCCTGTAGCTCGGGCACAAGTTGCCTCGACCCGAGGGCTAAGAAAAGATGGGCGGCCACGGCACGCGGCCGTGGCCCACCCGCGGGGTCGATCTCAGGGACTGTGCGGCTCAGGCCCGGTAGTATTCCCTGTCGCCGAGGTGGCGGGCCCCAGTACCATCCCGACGCCGAAGCCCGGGAACACCCCGAGCACCCCGGCGATCCAATCGTTCACGCCTTGCGGTTGCACCGGAGCGTCGAGAACAGGAGCGCCATCGACGACGAAGCGGCTCCGCTGCGAGACCCATTGCCTCCTGCCGTCCAGCGCGGTGAACACGCCCCGGTGGTCGGGTCGGCAAAGCCGGGACCACCGGGGCGTTCACCTTCGAGTGTCAAACCAAGCCGATCGGCTCAGAGGCCAAAGCCCTGATTCGCGTCGTCTGTGGATTGCATCAGAGCTCGCCCTTCACCTGATCCCAGATCTCGAGGGCCCCCTCTGCGAAGCCCCGGACGAACGCATCGTCGGGGTAGCCGTTGTCGTCTCCGGCCTGAGTCTCCCAGAAGTCCCTCGATGCCTCGCGGCTTCCATCCCACTCCGGGAAGACCTGAAACACGAAGTGCTGCGGCACGCCGTAGGCTTCCCGCTCTCCGGTCGTGAAGAAGGCCTCCCAATCGCTTGCCCCGGAATGCTCACGGAGCTTCTCCAGGCGGATCAACTCGGCGGCCTCCGCCTGGTTCCTGGCCCACTCCTGGCCAGCCTCGCGACCCTCGTTGTAGCGCTCGTCCTCTGGCTTCTGCTTCGAGGCTCGCAGTCGATTGATGACTTCCTGCATGTCCCTCGCACCCCTTCGCTTGGTGATCTCGGCCAACCGCTGCTCGAAAGCTCGGCAGGCGATCGCCGACCAGTTGACTGGTTCCTCGACGGCCTCCATCCGCGCCTTGAGGTCGGGCGGGACGGTGATCGTCGTCCGAGCATGCCTTGCCATGGTCCGGACTCCACAGCTGAGGGAGGTGGCACCCTCTCTCGATATGCATTGTAACGCCGGCGATGCATATCGTCAAGTCGCGAAGGGCATTTTGTCACATGGCCATGGTTAGATTCCACGTTCTCAACAGACGACCGCCGAGCATCGACCGTTGCGGGATGGCTCGGCGCCGGAGCCGCGCGAATCGAATGGGTTCCAGGGGTTAAGAGAAGACGAGGGCCGGCCACGGCAGCACCGTGGCCGGCTCTCTCTATTGTCGCAGGGCTCAGGGTCGGAAGTATCCCTTGCTGCCCAGGAACCGCGCCCCGAGCACCATCCCGAAGCCGAAGCCCGGGACGACCCCAAGCACCCCCGCCATCCCGTACCCGGCGATCCCGCCCACAAGGCCGAACCACCAGGTCATCACGCCGCAGACTTCGTTGAAGAACAACCGGCGGCCTCGGCCGCGGGGTACGAACAAATTGTAGAAATGGTGCAGCCCGAACGCCTGGAACGAGCCCCGCCTCGCCCCCAGCCCGTTCCCGCGATAGCGCCGCCGCCTCCGCGGCCGGTGCCGCTTCCTCCTGGCGAATTGGCCGCCCATCACGCCTCCTCGCCGGCCGGCGGGATCGTCAGGGCCTCGCGCTCCAGCCCGGTCGGCTCCTCGCCCAGCAGCTCGCCGACCTTCCGCCAGAAAGCGCGAACCTGAGACGGAGAGGTCGCCAGCCAGATCGAGTCGAGCAGGCCCTCGCGCTCGGCCCGCAGCCGCTGGATCTGCCGGCCCAGGTCGGACGTGGCCAGGATCTCCTCCTCGTGGACGGCCTGCCGCCGGGCGACCGCCGCCCGGATCTCCGGATGGTCGACGACCCGGCTGTAGAAATCGATGTGCTCCGCCGGCACGCCGCGGACGCGGGCGAGCATCTCGCGGCGGACCTGCACGTCGCGCCGATCGAGTTCGGCACGCTGCTTCTCGATCCGGTCCAGCTCGGCCTGGTGTTCGGCCAGGCCGAGCGACTCCATCGCCCGATGTCGCGCCTCCTGTTTGACGCGCTCGAGCAGGCCCGGGTCGGCGGCCGTGATCGCCTCGATCCGCCGGTCGATTCGGGCCTCGATGCGGTCGCGCCAGTGCTCCTTCTCGGCGACCGTGAGGTTTGCCATGGTTGTTTCCTCCCGGAGGGATTGACGTTGTGGGAAAGGTCCCGAGGGGCGGCGGGCCGGTCAGGCCCGGGCCGCGGCGTTGAGCGCGTCGATCAGCTCCGAGGCCTGGCGGATCGACAGGTCCTCGGGGCGGTCGACGTCGTAGTGGCGCAGCAGCCCGTCGAGGTCGGCGTGCTGGCGGCCGGCGATCGTGACGATCGCGCGGACCTGCTTCTCCGTGGCGGGACGGCGGGGGCGGGGCCGCCCGGACGCCGGACGATCGGAATGCCCGTTGCTGCCCGCATGCCCGTTCCCGCCGGCGTGGCCGTTCGAGGACGGACGGGGCGCCGGGGCCGGCGTCTCGCGGGTCGGCTGGGCCGGCCCTTGCAGGCGGGCGAGTTCGTCGTTGACAGCCTGGTGGGCCGCGACGTACGCCCCGCGCACCCGGGCGTGGAAGGCGTCGAGGTCGCGGTCGAGCAGGCCGAGGTCGAGCTCCAGCTCCAGGTTGCACGAGGCTCCGATCGATCCGTAGTCGGGCTGGCCAACCTTGCGGCTCACGCCGACGTTCAGCTTCAAAGCCATGGCCTTTGTTCTCCTCGGGGTTTCGGATCGGACATTATGCGACGATGGAAACTGCGCGCTCCGCGCGGCGGTCAGCCGGCGGACTCGACCAGCCTGAGCTGCCGGAGCGACTTGAGCGTCTCCTGCAACAGCCGCGACTGCTTGCGCTGCCGACGCAGCCCGGCGATCAACCGGGCGGTACGGGACCGCGCGTCGGCCAGGGCCGCGTGCAGCGACTCGGCCTCCTGGATCAGGGCCACCAGGCTGGTGCCCGTCTGGTCGCTGCCGGCGGTGCTGCGGTCCTCGCTCACCCTGGGCGGTGCCGCCTCGCGGTGCGATACGGGCGTCGCCGGCTCGTGGCCGTTCCTCGACTCGCGAACGGCCGCGGTCCTCTGCGGCGGCTCGACCCTCGGAGGCTCGGCCCGCGCCGGGACGCGAGCGCCGTCGCCGCCCGCCGAGCCCGACTCGATTCGGATCACCTCGGCATCCTCCGGCGGCGGCGACCCGCCGCTCAGCGGCTGCACGGCGAACACCTGCGCCTCGTCCCGGCAGACGTACGGCGTCTCGACCCCGGTGAACCCCAGCTCGCGGAAGCCCAGCCGCAACGCCCGCTCCAGCAGCACCCGGTTCGTGCAGATGCACAGCGGCGAGCCGGTGTAGTTCGACCGGTCCAGCACCAGCTCGGTCACCCGGCCCGGCTGCTCGGACGACGTCGCCCTCACCGCGATCCGGCCGTTGAGGTCGATCGTCACCGGCGCGTTTAGGTCGTCGGACCCCGGCAGGCGCCCCAGGGCCGACTCGAGGAAGACCGCGTCCTCGGGATCCAGCCGCAGCCGGGTCGACTCCTCGTCCGGCCGGGGCATCACACGCTCGACCTCCGGGAAGCGGGCCTCCTTCTGCACCTCGCAGGCGATCGTGAACGGGCCGGCCCGGAAGACGACGTGAGTCTCGGTCCGCCCGACCTCCACCGGGTGGTCGCGCGGCAGGGCCCGGCAGCCGAAGAGCGGCGAGCCCTTGATCAGGATGTCGTCGCGCCAGGGAAAGTCGACGCCCGAGCGCACCAGGAGCTGCCGGCCGTCGGTGGCGACGACCTGCTTGCGGCCGCCGCGGAGCTGGATGCAGTTGAGCGCGTAGCGGGTCGAGTCGTGGCAACCGGTCCCGGTCGCCTCAGCCAGGGCGGCCAGCAGCTCGGGCGGGCCGGACGACCAGGATGTCGGCATCGCCGGCATCGGTTCGATCCGGTCGACGGGCGTGACGAGGTGGTACTCCACCGACTGGGGGATGCCGCGGTCCTCCCAGCGGACGACCGTGCGGTCGGGGGCGGCGGCCTCCAGGGTCACCGGCGTGTCGGCCGTGCCCTCGAAGTCGGCCAGGGCATCGAGCGGCAGGGCCACGGCCTCCTCCGGCCCAGCGGGTCCCGGCATGGTGTACTCGACGGCCAGGTCGCAGTACCGATGTTGCGCGCATACTCGGCCACCGCCGGCGCGGAGGACGAGCTCGGCGACGTGGCCGCGGTGGGCGATGCCCAGCGCCGAGCGGCGGAAGGCGACGCGGAG
>DAIDHB010000090.1 GCA_027452145.1 Planctomycetales bacterium | reverse complement strand
CCCGCCGGTCACGGCATCGCGCCGGACGGCCGCCCCCGATGACCCGCAGCGGGACATGCGAGGGCGGCCGCGGCGAGCGGTGGCCCCGGAGCGGGCATCCCGGATCCCCCGGCGAGTCGGGGAGGTCGGGTGCCGGCGCGTGGAGCCCGGGCGGGATCTCCGCCGCCGGGCCGCGGACCGCATCCGTCCGCCGCGGCGTGGTGGCGCCGCGCCGGCCCGGCGGATCCTCGATCGGGATCAACATGCACCTCCCGCCTCCTCCCGCCGCCGCTGATCCGGCCCGACGGCGGGCGCCGCGACCTTCTCGTATCCGAGGCCCTGCAGGACCTCCAGGACCTCGCTCCAGGTCGGGAACATCCTCCCGCTGCGCCGCCTGTACTCCTCCATGGCCCGCATGAACTCCTCCTCGGCGGCCGCGAACCCGGCCTCGTCCCCGGTCGGGTCCACGGGCCGGCGTCTCCCTCGCCGGGCCGTCTCCTCTCGGGCCGCCCGGCCGGCGGCCCGACGTCCCTCGATCGGCTGCTCGAGCCCCCCAGCGTGCGGTAACCTGTCGGCTTGCATCGTGCGATCCTCAATCGGGTGGAACGGATCGAGGCCGGACGCAGCGGTCGTGGGTCGGCCAGCATGACGGACCCGGGCTGCGGGGCCCGCTCAACGATCGGCGGACTTCGCCTCGGCCCCGGCCATGACACTCTCCCCGGCCAGGCCCTCGACGGTGTCGCAGACCAGGCCGGCGACCAGCCAGCGCAGGGGGACATCGAGGGCGGCGGCCAGCCCGCGGAGGTGGTGGAATAGCTCGCGGGACAGGGTCACCGGGATCTCGGGGGTCGCCTTCATGCTCGGGCTCCTGGATCGGACGAGGGATCGGATCGCCGGGCACGGGAGGCCCGACATGGCCTCGGCGCGGGCGATGAGACGGGCGGCAAGGCTGGTCTCGGCCCGGCGACCACGCCGGGAGGGGGCCGGGGGCCGACGCCATGCGGTCGTCCGGGCGGACGCGGCTCCTCCATCGGCGGAAGGGGCGACGCGTCGCCGCGTCCACCCGAGTTGATTAATAAGACGTCCGGCGCCTTGCGGCAACCTTCGGCGAGTTGGAATTGGTGTGAGCGTTCAATGCCCCGGGCCTCGATGCGCCGTGCGAGGAGCGGCCGGCCGCCGTACCCGGCCGCTTACGACCATGACGTCCGCGCCGGGCTGTGCCACCGTACCCGGCCACCGACGCCCACGACGTCTGCGCCGGGCTCGACCACCTCCCCGCCGAGCTGGCCCGGGTGGAGGCACTCGGCGGCGAGGGCTGATGCCCCCCCCAGCCGCGCTCGCCCTACGAGGTCGGCCGGTCGCTGACGTTGCTGAAGGTCAAGAGCTCCCACGCGCGGAGCCCGCGTGCTGTAGCACCTGGCGGGCGCGGGCGATACAAGGGCCGGCTCGCCGCCCTGTTCGTCGAGCTGGCCGACGGGACGCGGTTCGCGGTCGAGCTGAGAACAGCGATATCGCCTGGCTCCCTTCGGTGACGATCTGATCGTCGATGCCGGGGCCGCCGATGAGGACGGCGAGCTGATGCTGCAGGAGGCGTCGGACTTCATGGTGAAAGGTCGCCGCGACGACGGCGGGTACGCCCCGTCGCGGCGGCCCGCACTATACTGGCGGGTCGGACACCGGGTTGAGCGACCTGGCGGCCTGGGCGTAGCCGCCGAACACGTCGTTCAGCCGATCGCCCCGCGCCGCCCCGGCCAGGCCGGCGAAGGAGCCGGCCTTGATCCGCTCGGCGGCCGCCAGCATGGCGCCCCAGGCAACCCGCGCCAGGGCGCCGCCGACGCTGACCCGCCGGACGCCGAGGTCTGCCATCTCGACGACGCTGACGTCGGGATCCATCGCCAGGACATTGAGCGGTCTGGGGGCCACGGCCCGGACCATCGCCGCGACGTCGGACCTGTCGCGCACACCCGGCGCGTACAGGCAGTCGGCGCCGGCCTCGGCGAACGCGACCAGCCTGTCGATGGCCGGGCCGACGGCACCGGGGTCGCCGAGCAGCCCCTCCGTGCGCGCGACCAGGATGACGTCCTCCCCCGACCGACCGATCGCCTCCCGTGCGGCGCGGACGCGTTCCACCGCGTAGGGCAGGTCGAACAGGGCATCCGTCCCGTCGATCCTGCGATCCTCGATGGAGAGCCCGGCCACCCCGGTCTCGATCGCCCGGGCGACGTTGGCCGCCACGGCCTCGGGGTCGGCGGCGAAGCCCGACTCGAAGTCGGCGTTCACCGGGAGGTCGACGGCCGCGCACAGGGATGTCAGGTGCGCGAGGACGTCGTCGCGGGTCACCGCGTAGTCCGGGCGGCCGATCGTCCAGGCGAAACCCGAACTGTTCGACGCCAGGGCGGCGAAGCCGAGGTGCTCGAGCAGCCGGGCGCTGCCGACGTCCCAGGGGTTGGGCAGGACAAAGCAGCCTCGCTGGTGGAGGGCGCGAAAGGTCGCTCGCTTCTCGGCGACGGTGCGGGCCATGGGAACCTCGGTTCGGGTTGATGACAC
This sequence comes from Planctomycetales bacterium, assembly GCA_027452145.1. GTDB lineage: Bacteria > Planctomycetota > Planctomycetia > Isosphaerales > Isosphaeraceae > JAKAUH01. The sequence goes on along the minus strand of DAIDHB010000090.1, from coordinate 420 downwards.
ACGGAGATCGATCGCTGCGAAAACGCGGAGACTCGGCGGGGCTCGTCGGTGCCTGGTCGCGGGCGACGTTCGGATGGTCGAGCGGCACCAGGGCCTGCGGCTGCGCCTCGGACGTTGGCGCACCGCCTGCTCATCGCCGAGACGAGGACGGCGGATAGCGGCGATTGGAGCGGCCTCAGCCGTAGAGGTTCCTGGCCAGGAACTCGTTCCGGAATTTCCCGCGGGGATCGAATTTGCGGGCCAGGTCCTTGAAGTCGCCCAACTTCTCGTAGCGGGATCGCAGGGCTTCCGGCTCGATGGCGAACAGCTTGCCCCAGTGCGGGCGGGCCTGGTACGGGGCCAGCGCCTTCTCGATCACCGGGAGCAGGCCGCGGACGGCATCCCATTCGGGCTTCCAGGTGAAGTGGATCGCCACGCTGG
>DAIDHB010000089.1 GCA_027452145.1 Planctomycetales bacterium | reverse complement strand
TCGACCCTCACCCCTCGCCGCTCCGATCCAGCCCCCCCGACCGATCCACTCCGGCCGACCCGTCCAGCCGTCCGATCGGCCTGTCCCGGTCCCTGACCCTGGCGCTGGCCCTGGCGTTCGTCTTGCCGGTGCTCGTGGCCGCCCCGGCCGCCGGCCGCGCGGGGCGCGGCGGGACGAATCCGTCCCCAGACCGCCCGCCACCGTCGGAATGCCGGGAGCCGGACGGGCGCCGTCGAGGCCCTTGTTCGGCCCATTGGCTGGTCGCTCCCCATTCCGCGCAGGGCGTGATAGACTGGAGGACGGATGATCGACTCGGCCTGGCTCGGCCCGGCCCGGCGGGCGTTTCGTGGGTCGCGAGGACGGGGTCTGCGATGCATGACGACGAGGGGCAAGACCCCGTCGACGAGGAGACGATCCTGCTGACCGGACCGGTCACGCTCTACGAGGTCGCGGCCGTTCGGGAGAACCTTCGCGCCGCCCTGGCCGGGGGGAAGCCGCTGCGGGTCGACCTGAGCGACTCCGGACCCTGGGACATCGCCGGCCTCCAGCTCCTGGTGGCCTGCGCCCGGGGCGCCCAAGAGCGGGGTCAGGTCGTCCGGATCGTCAATCCGCCCGGATCCTGCTCCGAGATGGCCCGCCGCTCCGGCCTGGGGGAATGGCTGGGGTCCGTCGGGTCGTGACGATGGCCCTGGCCGAAGGTTTCTCCGCCGTCTCGCCCCGAACCGCTCCGATCCGCGTCGAAATCGACTTGATCGACCGACCGCTCGATCCATCCATCCCGCACTCCGCCATCGGACTCGTCCCGATCCCGATGTTCCGGGCCGCCCCGGACCGCCGGCTCGTCGTCCCGGTGCCGCGGAAGGACTGGATTCCCGTGAACAAAACCATTGTCCACGCCGATGACAGCGCCTCGGTCCGCCGCTGGGTGGCCGAGCAGCTCAGCGACCCCGAGGTCAAGGTGATCTCGGTGGCCGATGGCGAGGCCGCGCTCGATGTCCTCAAGGAATCGCACTGCGACCTGTTGCTCACCGACCTGGAGATGCCCAACCTCGACGGCCTGTCGCTGGTGGCGGCCGTCCGCGACCTGCCGATGCATCGGTTCCTCCCCGTTCTGGTCCTCTCGTGCCGGCATCCCAGTGAGTTCGACCCGCAGCACCGCCAGGGCGTCACCGGCTGGCTGGTGAAACCGATCCAGCCCGAGAACCTCCGCCGGTGGGTCAAGAGGCTGTTGCCGCGCTGAGGGCCGGGGAGTTCGCCGCGAGCCATCGATCCAATCCGTGCGAGTCTGCGAGTCAAGATGTAGAATTGCGAGAACCTGGTAACACTCGGCCTGCATGGCAAAGGGGAGGGGTGACCGACTTGGAGGGGAGCGCGGACGACCGATTTCGCGAGATGTTCTTCGAGGAAGCGCGCGAGCTGCTCATCGGCCTGGAGGAGGGGCTGATGGACCTCGAGCGTCGCCAGGGGGACCGCGCGCATCTCGATCGGACGTTCCGCGCCGCGCACAGTCTCAAGGGCGCGGCGGCCATGGTGGGGCTGGCGCGGCTGGCCGAGTTCACCCACGAGATCGAGGCCGTGCTCGACCAGGTCCGGTCGGGCAGCCTGGGGATCGACTCGGACATCATCACCACGCTGCTGGAGGCGCGCGACCACCTCGCGGCGATGGTCGAGGCCGAGGCCGCTCATTCGCCGATCCCCGCCTCGACCGAGCTGAGTCAGCGCCTCGCGTTGCTCCTCGGGGGGACGGGCGGACGCGGGGGCGGGGGCCGGCCGCCCGCGTCCGGAGGCGGATCCGGTCCGCCGCCGCCCGGCTCCGCCGCTCCGCCGCCGCGATCATTCCAACCTCCGCCCGCACCGGAGGGCCCCGCCGCCGGCAAGGGCAACGGGGCCGAGGCCGCTCCGGGGCCGGCGAAGGGGAGCAAGTCGGCGAGGTCCGGCGGCGGCTCGAAGCCCAGGGCGCCCCGGAAGAAGGCCGGCAAGATGGCCGCGGCGCCCGACGGCGGCGCCGGAAAATCGGGTTCGACCGGGTCGTCCGCGGGCGCGAACGCCTACCGGATCACCCTGGCGCCCGGGCCCGATACGCTCCGCCGAGGGATCAACCCGATCGGCGTCTTCGACGAGCTGCACGACCTGGGCCAGGTCCGGATCGAGACCGACATCGAGGGCGTGCCCGCGCTCGACGACCTCGACCCCGAGCGCTGCTACCTGACCTGGACGATCTCGCTGGAATCCCCGGCGACGCCCGAGCAGCTCGACGAGGTCTTTCTCTTCTTCACCGACGATAGCACGGTCTCGATCGAGCGGATGGAGCAGGACGGGAGCTGGCACGTCCTGCCCCGGGCGATGGCTCCCGACCTGCCCGTTGCGGCGGGCGGGCACGAACCCCGCGGCCGCGAGTTGCTCGAGGGCACGGCGCCTCCCACGTCGCCCGCGCTCCCCACACAGCGGCCGGCCGCCACGCCGTCCGTCTCGCCGGCGGCCGAGCCGCCTCCGGCCGTCCGGCCGCCTGCCGCTCAGCCGCCGTTGCCGCGCCACGTCCCGCGCCCGAACGCGCGGATCCGGGTCGATGCCTCGCAGCTCGACGACCTGGTCGGGCTGGCCGGCGAGCTGGCGGTGCTTTCCGATAACCTGATGGGCCTGCGCGATATTCGCGGCACTGAAACCTGGCTTCACGCCCTCGAGTCGCTCCAGCGTGTCAGCCGCGAGATCCGCGACACGACGCTCGACCTGCGGATGGTGCCGGTCGACGAGCTGTTCTCGCGGTTCCCCCGGGTCGTCCGCGACCTGGCCGATCGCTCGGGCAAGGAGATCGAACTGAGAATCGTCGGCCAGGAGACGAGGCTCGACCGGACGATCGTCGAGCGGCTCAGCGACCCGATGGTCCACCTGATCCGCAACGCCGTGGATCATGCGCTCGAGCACCCCCACGAGCGAGCCGAGAAGGGGAAGTCGCGTGTCGGCCGGATCACGCTCTGGGCGGGCCACGAGGGGGACCGCGTCGCGATCCGCGTCGAGGACGACGGCCGCGGCCTCGATCGCGACCGGATCGTCAAGAAGGGGACCTCGCTGGGGATGATCGCGCCGGGTACATCCCCCGACGATCCGAGGGTCGTCAGCCTGATCTTCGAGCCCGGATTCTCCACGCGCGACACCGTGAGCGAGCTCTCGGGCCGCGGCGTCGGGCTGGACGTGGTCCGCGACGCCGTCCGCGCCCTGCGGGGTACGGTCACCGTCGAGAGCACGCCCGGCAAGGGGACCTCGTTCATCTTCCGCCTGCCGCTGACCCTCGCACTGATCGACGGACTGCTCGTCGAGACCGGCGGGGGCAAGTACGTCGTGCCGCTGGCGCAGGTCGAGGAGTGCGTGGCGCTCAACGGCACGCGCTCGGCGCTGGCCGACGACCGCCCGTGCATCGCCGTCCGCGGCGAGCTGGTGCCGATGGTCTCGCTCCGCAATTTGTTCCACACCGACGGGCCCCTGCCCGCGCGGCAAGAATTACTCCTGACGCGCCATGCCGGCCAGCGGGTCGGCGTCGCCGTCGACCGCCTGCTGGGACGCGTCCAGGCGGTGATCCAGTCCCTGGGCGAGGGGCTCCACGGCGTCAACCGGTTCTCCGGGGCCACCATCCTGGGCGATGGCTCCGTGTCCCTGATCCTCGACCTGTCGGCCCTCGTTTCCGAGTCGCGATTCGCCGAGCAGACCAGACGATTCACGCAATAGAATAGCCCGGCGGGAGGGCGGAGAATCTCCGATGAGAGTCAGCTTGCAGATACAGATCTGGATCGTCGTTTTCCTGTTCGCGGCGGTGCCGTCGGCGATCGTCGCGGCCCTGGCGCTGCACGGCCTCGAGGATTTCAAGGCAGATCGGCAGCTCGTAATCAAGGAGGCATCGCACTACGCCGCACAGCAGCTCCTCAAGCTCGAGGAACGCGTCAAGGCATCACTGGCCGGCGAGAACGGGGAGCGCGAAAAGGCTTCCAGGGCCGGCGGGAGCCAACCCTGGTTCCTGGACAACAAGGTGCGCGAGGAGATCAACAAGGCGTTCCAGGATGCCGCGAGCCGCTTCCAGATCGGCGGCGCCCGGCTGAAACTGGTCGACCCCAGCAACAATGTCCTCGCCGGATACGACACGAGCAAGATGATACCCGACGCGCCACCCTCGGCATCCAGCGGGCTAGAGGGCCTCGCGGAACGCTACAGCCAGGTCGCCCAGGAGGGCTTCAACCACAAGAATTTCGTCGCGGAGGTGCCACCCTCCAGCAACCCGTTCTCGCGCAGCGGTCGGGAAGTCGTGGGAGCCGCGGAGGTCTTCTCGGGCATCAATCGCGACTCGAAGACCTTGCATGCCTACGAGGTGCTGGTGATGGTCCCGGTGGAGGTCGCCTACGGCGGTCTCTACAGCAACCAGACGCTGATCGTGGAAGTCCTGGGGCTGGTGCTGCTCGTCATCTTCGGCATCGGCTTCCTCTACGGCCGGTGGTTCGTCCGGCCCCTGCTCGAGATCATGGACGTCACCCGCGGACTCCAGGAGGGCCAGCTCTTCAACCGGACGCACGTCAGCCGCCAGGACGAGCTCGGTCAGCTCGCCCAGCAGGTGAACTCGGTCGTCGAGAAGTGGTCCGAGTTGATCAGCCAGATCCGCACCATGACGGCCTCGGTGACGACCGCCAGCCGCGAGCTCGATTCGAGCGCCTACCAGCTCGCGCAGGGGTCGAGCGAGCAGGCTTCGACGCTTGAAGAGATTGCCGGGACCATCCAGGGCGTGGACGCCTCGGTCGGCCGGAATGCCCAGCACGCCAAGGACACCGCCCGGATGGCCAACGACGCCAGCAACCAGGCCGAGAAGGGAGGCGAGGCCGTCCGCGAGACGGTCGTCGCGATGCGCGAGATCACCCAGCGGATCCTCGTGGTGGACGACATCGCCTATCAGACGAATCTGCTGGCCCTCAATGCGGCCATCGAGGCCGCCCGGGCCGGCACGCACGGCAAGGGCTTCGCGGTCGTCGCCGGCGAGGTCCGCAAGCTGGCCGAGCGCAGCCAGGCCGCCGCGCAGCAGATCAGCGACCTGGCCAAGAAGAGCGTCGCCGTGGCGGAGAACGCCGGGTCGCTGCTCGACCGCACCGTCCCGATGATCCGCGACACGTCGAACCTGATCCAGGAGATCGCCGAGGCGTCGCAGGAGCAGATGGCCGCCATCCGCGAGATCAACACGGGCGTCAGCCAGCTCGAGGAGGTCGTCCAGCAGAACGCCGCGGCCAGCCATCAGCTCTCCGGGACGTCCAGCGACCTGGCCGCGCACTCGTCGAGCCTCCAGGAAAAGGTGGGTTTTTTCCAGCTCGATACCCACGAGAATGGTTATCATGGCGCGGAGCCGACGGCCCGCGCGCCGCGGGGCCACTCGCTTCCCAACCCCGGCCCGGCCCGGCGGCTCAATCCGCCGGCCCACGGGCACCGGTCGACCCCGGGCCCGCTGATCGACGGGCAGCACGGCGGCGGCCACGGGCATTCACCGGGTCGAGGCAGCGGACCCGTTGCCTTGCCCCCGCATCCCGGCCCGATCAACTCGCCGCCGCCGGGGAACAACAGCCTCGGCGGCTCGCGGGGCGGAGGAGTCGTGATCAACATGGAAGACGACGACGATAACTTCGAGCGGATGTAGCGACCCCGACTGCGACGCGAGGTGGCCGGGCGATCCGGCCGGCCTCTCGATCCTCGAATCCTCGACCGGCAGGGAATCCCCTCCACACCGATGACGTGTTAGAGTAGGTGCGACGATGGTAGAACTGGTCAGCGAGACCGAGCACGAATCCGAGCGAGACCGCACCCAATCGTTCGTCGTCTTCCGGCTTGGGAAGGAGGGCTATGCTCTGGAAGTGATGCGGGTCCAGGAAGTTCTGGACATGCAGTCCTTGACAGTGGTCCCCGGCGGGCCGAGATTTTTACTAGGGGTCATCAACCTGCGCGGCCACGTGGTCCCGGTCTACGATCTCAGGATGCCGTTCGGACTCGCCAGGGAAGAGAAACCGAAGCATGCCCCGTCGGTCCTGATCGTCGAGGGCGCCGAGGGGGATGAGAACCAGATAACGGGCCTCCTGGTCGACCGGGTCTCGGACGTGCTGGAGTTTTCGCCGGACGAGGTGCAACCGCCTCCGCAGCTTGGACTTGGGAAGGCAACTCCCTTCGTCCGCGGCCTCATCCGTCACCAGGACGGCTTCTTGCTCGTACTGGACGTGGATCGTGTTTTTTCGACGCTCGGCTCGTTGAACGGTGAGGGAGTCTAACGTGGCACCACCGGGATCGCTGCCACCCCCGCCGGACTTCGAAGCATGGTCTGAGAAAGACTTTGCGCCGATCACGGCCTTCCTGCGCAATTCGATCGGCATCACGCTCGAGAGTCATCGCATGGGGCTCATGCAGGCGCGATTGCGATCGCGCCTCCAGGCCCGGAATCTATCGAGCTTCACGCAGTTCCACGACCAGGTGCTGCGCGCCGACCCCAACGGCTGGGGAACGCAGTTGCTGATCGACCTGAGCACCGTGAATCACACGGCGTTCTTCCGCGAGCCGGCGCACTTTTCCTTCATGGCCGAGAAGATGGCCGGATGGCTCAAGGACTCGCCGGGCCTGCCGGTGCGGATCTGGTCGGCGGGCTGCTCGTCGGGCCAGGAGCCATATAGCATGGCGATGGTCCTGGCCGAGACCCTGCCGCCGCAGCAGCTCCCGCGCATCGAGATCTGGGCGAGCGACCTGTCGCTGGAGATGCTCAAGGTTGCCGCCGGCGCCATCTACACCTCGCGTGACGTCCAGGGAATCTCGCCGGCGCGGCTGAGGCGGTTCTTCCTGCTGGGCCGCGGCCCGCGCGAGGGGTCGTTCCGCGTCGTGCCCGAGATCCGCGATATGGTGAAGTTCCGGCACGTCGACCTCCGCAACCCAAGCTGGCCGGTCCCGACCGACCTGCCAATGATCTTCTGCCGGAACGTCTCGATCTATTTCGCCGAGGACGAGCGGCTCGCGCTCATCGAGCGGCTAGCTCAGCACCTCCGCCCCGGCGGCTGGCTGGTGATGGGCAACGGCGAGATCATCCCGGGCGTGGCCTCCACGATGCGCAAGCATTCGCCTTCTCTCTATCAGAAGGAGGCGTGACGGCCATGAACCCCCGCGGGAGGATCGCCGAACGCCCCACCGCCGAGCCAGAGCCGATCGAGGTCCTGATCGTCGACGACAGCGCGGTCATCCGCCAGCGCCTCAAGTCGATCATCGAGTCCGATCGGACGTTCCGCGTGGTCGTGGCGGCCGACCCCTTCGAGGCGGCCGAGCGGCTCAAGCGCTCGGTACCCGGCGTGATCGTGCTGGACGTCGAGATGCCGAGAATGGACGGGCTGACCTTCCTGCGCAAGCTGATGCGCCAGCACCCGATGCCTGTGGTGCTCTGTACCACGCAGGCCGAGCGGGCCGTGACGGCGCTCGAGATGGGCGCTGTCGAGGTGATCGCCAAGCCCGACTGGACCAATGCCGGCCGGCTGGCCGAATGGTCGCAGAACCTGCTCGAGAGCGTCCACAACGCCGCGAGGGCCGGTCGATTGCAGGTCCGCGAGGACCGGGTCGCCGCGTCGACCGAGCGCCGCTACACGGCCGACGTGGTCCTGCCCCGGCACGCTTATCTCCCGCATACCGGCGCCGCCGAGCGGATGGTGGCGATCGGGATCAGCACCGGCGGCGTCCCGGCCCTGCACAGGCTCCTGCCCGGGTTCGGACCGACCAGCCCCGGGCTGGTGATCGTCCAGCACATGCCCGCCGAGTTCATCACGGCGTTCGCGCAGCGGCTGGATCGCGACCCTGAGATCACGATCGAGGTGGTCGAGGCCCGCAACCACGAGCCAGTGCGGCCCGGCCGCGCCCTGGTGATCCCCGGCGGCAAGCACGGCGTGATCCGACGCGCCGGGGCAGGCTATCGCGTCGAGCTGGTCGACGGTCCCCCCGTCTGCTGGCACCGGCCGAGTGTGGACGTCCTGTTCCGCTCGGTCGCACAGGCCGCCGGCCCGTTCGGCGCCGGCGTGATCATGACCGGCATGCGAGACGACGGCGCCCAGGGACTTCTCGAGATGCGCGAGGCCGGCGCGCTGACGATCGCCCAGAACGAGGCGACCTGCACGGTCTTCGGCATGCCGCGCGAGGCCATCCGCCGCGGCGCCGCCCGCCAGGTCCTCCCGCTCGAGACCATTGCCACCGCCATCGCCGGTTGGGTCGTCAGCACCGATCAGAATAGCTGGCACTGAGCGCCAGTCCCGGAAGATCAACTCGCCAACGCCTTCGAGGCGAGCGAGCGCCTTCGAAGGTTCCCGGGAGTCGGCCGCCCCGACCGATCGTTCGTTCGAACGTCGCCGTAATATCCGGCGCCCGATTGCGAAATGCTGGAATAGAGCGAACCCGGTCCGCGATCGAACGCCGGGTGCCGGGTCGCTCATCCCAGGAGCGCTCGCATGGCCCTGACCTACCACACTGAATACCGCCTGGGCGACCGGGGAGTGATCCGCCGGTCCTACACGGGATTCCAGGCGTTCGTCGCCATCGGCCTCGACCTTGTCTTTGGCCTGGCCTTCGAGGTGATCTGCATGTCGGCCGCCCTGGCGCTCGGCGTGGTCGCGTGGTCGGCGCGGTTGGTGGCGCGGCTGCTGCGGCTCTACTGGCGCTTCTTGATCGCCGCGATGACGGCCCTCGTCTGGGGCGTCACCCTCCCCTTCGTATTGCTTCACCGGGGCGCCGAACGACTGAGATCGCACGGCCCCACGGAATCGACCGGCTCCGACGCCGTCCGCCCGCCATTTGCCAAGCCGGCCTGGGCCTGGAGTCGCGAGGTATAGCTCAACGGTCGCTCGGCGGTCGGGCCGCCCCGCTCAAATCAGACCGTATTGCGGGCCGCCGGCGCCGCCGCATTCGCGCGGACGCGGTTCCACAGTTCCTCGCGATAAACACGGACCTCCGCCGGCGCCGTGATTCCGAGGCGCACTGTGTTTCCCTCGATCGCGAGCACGGTTAGAGTGACATTCAGCTCGGGCATCACGATACGCTCGTCGATCTTCCTGCTGAGGACTAGCATCGTCGTTCCTCCATGGTTCGGTCCTCTGCGGGCCATCTCCCGCCTCAATCGGGGGAGGGCCTCGCGTGGCCTTCATGCAGGACTATACGACGTCAAGTCGCGAGGTGTGACGCAATTCCGCGAGATTCCGCGCGGACCGCGATCGTCCGGTCCGGCCGATCGCCCGAGAGCCTGAATGGCCACTGCTCGACCTGGCCGAGTCAGGTCGACGCGTCCACCCGCATCCGGGACCGGTCGACGAACGCCTCGGTCGCGTCGTCGATCCTCCGTCCCCGCCGCCCCTGCCCCGGGTGGACGTAGAGCGACTTCGCGTCGACCATGTCCTTCGGCGGCGGGGGCGGGCTCATCTGATACCGCACCGGCGCCGCGTGGTCGGCCAGTTGCATCGCGGGGTTGTACACGCTGTTGAACTTCCAGAGCATCTTCAGCGTGTTCGTCTGACCGCGCGCCAGGTTTCCCGCCAGGATGCCGGCCAGCGCCTTGAGGGCCGACCAACCCAGGTGCTTGCGGTTGAGTACCTGCTGGGTCCGCACGAGCTCGCCGTAGAATTCGTGCAGCGGGAGCTTCGTCGGCAGGACCGCGTGCTGGATGTCGAACAGCCGGTAATCGCGCGACGTCACCCGCCGCGACTCGGTCAGCCAGCTCTCGGTGCCCGGATAGGGCGTATTCACGCTGATGTTGACGATCTCGGGGATCTCGAGGCACCACTGGCGGATCACCTCGAACCGCTCGTGGTCCCAGTCCGGATCCGCGATGATGTTGATCGCTACCATGATCCCCAGCGAACGGGCGAACTCGAGCGCCTCGAAGTTCTTCGACAGCGTCACCCGCTTGCGGAAGCGCTTGAGTCCTTCCTCGTCGATGGCCTCGACGCCGAGGAACATGTACTGGAGCCCGAGCCGCTTCCAGAAGCGGAATACGTCCTTGTTCCGCAGCAGGACGTCCCCGCGCGTCTCGAGGTAGTACTGCTTGCGGATGCCGCGGCGGGCGATGGCCTCGCCGATGGCCATGCCGTGCTCGCCCTGGATGAACGCCACGTCGTCGACGATGAACACACCCGGCTCGCGGATGCTCGCCAGCTCCTCGGCGGCGGCCTCCGGCGGCTTGATCCGGTAGGTCCGTCCGTAGAAAGTCCAGGCGCTGCAAAAGGAGCAGTCCCACGGGCAGCCGCGGCTGAACTCGATCGAGGCACAGGGATCGAGCACGCCGATGAAGTACTTCCGCCGGTGCCTCAGGAGGTCGCGCGCGGGGGTCAGGTCCTCGAGCGATTCGACGAAGCCCGGCGCCGGGCCGCGCCCCGCGGCCGTCACGATCCCCGGTACCTGGAGCAGCGCCGGCTCGTCGCGCGTGCCGGCCGCCTCGAGCAGCGGGACCAGCGACGCCTCGCCCTCGCCCCGCAGCACGCAGTCGATCGCCCCCTCCGCGTGCGCTAGCAGCTCATCGGCGACGAACGACGCGCTATGACCGCCGACCGCCACGAACACCCCCGGCCGGATCGCCTTCGCCTCGCGTGCCAGGTCGATCACCTCGGGCACGTTCGCCAGGTAGTTGTTCGAGATCACGATCGCGTCCGGCCGCCAATCGCGGACCAGCCGTCGATACGCCTGCGGCGACTCGACCTGGAGGTCGATCAGCCGGACCTCGTGCCCGGCACGCCGGGCCGCCGCGGCGACCAGCTCGATCCCCAGCGGCTCCAGCCGCAGGAAGATCCTGGTGTACATCAGGGGACTCGGATGAACGGCGAGCACTCTCATGGGGGGGCCAACCCGGGGTAATCCTTGGATGTTCTCCTGAAACGGGCCGGTTGCTTGTATCATGATTCCCCGCTTCCGACTAGCAAGTCAGGCCCCCCACACCGCAGTTCGTCCGGCTCCGCCCCGCTGGCTCCAGGATTCACCGCGTCAAAGTTCTCCCAGTTTTCGCGTCTTCTCTCGGTCGGCGACTTCCTCGGCGGGTCTCGCGGAGGGTCGAAGCGGGTCGAGGACTCGGAGCGGCCAGAGCGTCTCAGCAAGCCGGCGCGCCAGCAGGGCGTGGCCCTCGGCGTTGGGGTGGAAGTCGCTTGGGTGGACGGCCAGCGTGGCCGGGTCGCGGCCGTCGAAGGCGTCTGACAGGTTGACGACCGCGCTGAAGCCCGAGGCCCTCGCCAGCTCGACGAGCCGTTGGAGCGGCGCCGCCCCGGGGAAACGCCCGACCCGCGGGATCAGGATATAGATGCACGGTACGCCCCGCGCGCGGCACTCGGCGGCGACTGTGCGGTACGCGGCCTCGAGCAGCTTCCATCGCCGCGGTACCAGCGCCTGCCGGCACTCCTCGGCCGAGGCGCCCGGACTCAGGCCGGCGCCTCGGAGGGCTTCGCCGTAGATCGGTGCATCCCAGGCGATCCCGCGCGGCACCAGCTCCGCCAGCCGGCGCGCGTCCCAGCCGATGTCGGCGTCGGTTGCCTCGAAGAGCACGAGGTCCGGCTCGAGCCGCCAGCCGACCTTTTGAAAGTGGTCCCACCGCTGGCCGGGGCTGCGTCCGGGCAGGGCAAGGTTGAGGATCTCAACCTTCGGACCGCCCCTCCGCAGGGATTCGCTGGTCAGCCACTCCTCGAGTCTCGGCTCGAAGCCCAGGCCGTCGCCGACGCCCAGCCCCAGGCCGATCGAGTCGCCGGCCATCGCTACGCGGAACGTCCCCGCGGGCTTCGACAGCGAATAGTCCTGGTCCCGCATGCCCAGGGCGTTGGTGTTCCAGGTCGTCCCGTCGTTGCGCGTGATCGACAACCCGGGACGAAGGACGAGCTGCCTCAGCTCGGCCACCGACTTCGCGATCGGCGGCGCGAGGCCGGAGCGTACGCCGGTGTCCAGTAGATTGTCATAGTAGCCGCGCTCGGCCTGCTCGATGTCGTCGTGCGAGAGCAGCCGATCGAGGTTCTCGACCTCGTCGCAGCCGATCGCCCAGCGCACGCGGGCCATCGCGGCGGGCGTCCACCGGTCGGGGACCCACCGCAGGCCGAACAACGCGAGGGCCGCCAGCAGCGGCCAGGCGGCTCGTGAAATCCTCGTCATGACCGATCCCCCTCTCCTCAGAGCCGCAGCCCGCGCCGCAACAGGTCCAGCCACGATTCGAGGCTCGGGCTCGACCAGAGCGACCAGAGCACGGCGATCGTGGTGAATGTCGCCGCGACGCGGAGCAAGCCGAGCACCCGCGCTCGCGCCGACGGGCGTGCGGTGTCCACCCTCGAGCGGCGGGCCGGCCGGCGCGCGTCGAGCTGCACGTTGATCAGCACCAGCACCCCCAGGATGCCCCAGAACAGGGCGTCGGGCACGCCGAAGCCCCAGGCCCCCCGCAGCCAGAACGACTGATAGGCATGCAGCAACCACGTCGCCACGAACACCGAGGCCGTCGCCGCGGCCAGGGCAAGCGGCTGCGGCCAACGCTTGAGCCGGAAGACGACCGGGTTGAATACCACCCGGATCATGAAATCCTTCCAGTAGATGTTGATCCGCCGCCAGTAGTCGGTGAAGCTCGACGCGAGCAGATAACGGTGATGCGTCTCCGGGAGCTGGAACCCGAACAGGTGCAGCATTCCGCAGGCGATGTGGAACTGTCCCGAGACCCGCAGGTAGAGCAGGTAATTGCAGACGACGAAGCTCGCCAGTGCCGCCGGACCGTCCACGGCGTCGGGCGTGATCAAGAGCAGCCGATCGATGACCCGGTAGCCGAGCAGGTGCACGGTTCCTCGCGACATCATCGCCAGCCCCGCGCGCTGGATCTCGTGAATCCCCCGCGCGAAGTAGCCGCGCTGGAAGGTCCGGTAGTCGACCACGGGGAAATGCGGGAAGACGAAGTTGGGCAGGAGCAGGAAGTAGCTCGCAGCGTCGACGATCGGCTCCCGGCCCCGGGCGTGCTTCAGCTCGTAGAGATAGATCACCATGCGGAACATGAACAGCGACGCGACCACCGGGATCGCGCCGGCAGTCTCGGCCTCGCCGGCGGCCGCCGGCCCAGGACGCATCGCGGCCAGCCCCGCGGCGACCGCCGCGATCAACCCCGCTCGGACGACCCACGGGAGCGGCGCCGCGGCCATCGCCAGCAAGAGCGCCCCGATCCCGAGCACGCTCGCCGAGACCGCGGGTCCGAGCGTCAGGAACAGGCCGACGATCGAGATCGCAACGAACAGCGGCTTCTTCCAGCGGAACGGCGCGAGGTAATGGATCGGCATCGCCGCCGTCGCCAGCAGCACCACCACCCGGAACGCCCGCGTCTCGACTCGGTAGGTATCGAGAACCGCCAGCAAGATCGCGAGCCCGACCAGGATCGCCGCGAATTCGCGCGGCTGTCGCCGGCAGTTCTCGGGCTCGCCGGCATAGAGTCGGCCCGACCGTCCCGGTCGGGCCCCGACCGGCCGGGCGATCACTCCGCGGACGGGCCGTTGCCGCACCCGCGGCGCGGCTTTCGACGCGACAGGCATCTGTCATCCCCCAAATCGTGCAGCGCCGGCCCCGATCGGGCCGTCGCCTGGACGAGTGTCCCATCAAGACGGCGGCCGGTCGAGCAAGCTCGACATCGGGTCGGTCGCCGTAGCGCATCATGGGCGCGAGGGGGGCTCAGCAGCGAAGCCGGCAGAGCGCAGGGAGCATCGGGGCCGACTCGTGGCCAGCCACGCAGGAGGGATGGAGATGAAGGAGCAGGCAGGCGTCCGTTCTCGAATCGCCGAGGGACGCAAGGACAGGCTGGAACGATCGGCCGCCGGCCGGGCCGCGATTGCACAGGCCGGCGTCCCCGTCCGAGGCGGTGCGCAGCAGGCCCGGCACGCAGTCGTCGGTCCCGACGCGAACCTGTTCCCCGACCGAGCCATGCCCGTCCGCCGCAAGGCTCGTCCCCGAATCGGCGGCGACGTGCCGCAAGAGCCAGGTGGAAGCCAGGTTACAGGGATCGGGCGTCATCGCCTGGATCGACATGGCGGCCGCGAGGATCACGCATCCAACCCGGGACGTGCGAGCGGGCTTTCGCATCATCGGCCGGCTTCCTTGCCAGGGGACGAGTGGATCGGGCCTTGGATTCGTACCTCGGGGCATTATCAACATGATTTGCCGCTTGGCGAGCCCAGATCGGCCCGGTTACGGGATTTCTTATGTTCCTGATCGTTAAGCCGGCCGACGAGTCGCGGCACCCGGACCGCCCCGGATCCCGCCCCGCTGCCCGAATGACTGCCAGGATCGGTTTTCAGCCGGATGACGCTCTGTTAAGATCAATCTCGAATGGGGGGATGACGCGGGATGCTGCGCGCATGCGTCCCGGTGAACGTTGCATCCGGGCGCGGGCTGCCGACGAGCACGCCGGCCGCGAGTCTCCCCACGATCCGACCTCCGGGAACCGAGCCGATGGCCGAACAGGGTGACGTGCCCCCCGAAAAGAAGAAGCTGTACATCGAGACCGTCGGCTGCCAGATGAACCTGCTGGACAGCGAGCTGGTCGTGGCGAAGCTGCGCCATGAGGGCTACGAGCTGACCACCGACATCCATCAGGCCGACGCGATCTTGTACAACACCTGCTCGGTCCGTCAGCACGCCGAGGACAAGATCTACAGCGCGCTCGGGCGGATCAAGCGGATCAAGGAGAAGCGGCCCGAGGTGGCGATCGGCGTGCTCGGTTGCATGGCGCAAAAGGACCAGGACCAGATCCTCCGCAGGGCGCCGCACGTGGACATCGTCGTCGGCCCCGGCCAGCTCGCCCGCGTGCCCGACCTGCTGGCCTCGGCCCGCGCGGCGACGGAGCGATCCCCCCAGATCGCGGTCAGCCGCGCCCGCAATGACGGCTCGCTCGAGACGATCACCGCCAGCTTCGCCACCTACGACGCTGACCGCGAGCCCGCCATGCGGCCGACGCCCTTCCAGGCGTTCATCCGCGTGATGATGGGCTGCGACAAGTTCTGCACCTACTGCATCGTCCCGTCGGTCCGCGGCCCCGAACAGGGCCGCCCGCCCGAGGCGATCCTCGCCGAGGCCCGCGTGCTGGCCAACCAGGGCGTCAAGGAGATCACCCTGCTGGGCCAGACCGTCAACAGCTATCGGTTCCGGCACCCCGACGGCCGGACCTCGCGACTCTCGGACCTGCTCGAGGCCATCCACGAGATCCCCGGCATCGAGCGGATCAAGTTCATCACCAACTTCCCCAATGACATGACCGACGACCTGCTCCAGGCCGTCCGGGATCTCCCGCGCGTCTCGCGCTACCTGCACGTGCCGGCCCAGAGCGGCTGCGACGAGGTCCTCCGGAAGATGAAGCGAATGTACACGGCCGCCGCCTACGAGGAGATGCTCGCCCGCGTGCGCGAGACGATCCCGGGCGTCTCGGTCTCCAGCGACTTCATCGTCGGGTTCTGCGGCGAGACCGAGGAATCGTTCGAGCGCTCGGTCGGCCTGGTCGAGCGCTCCCGGTTCAAGAATAGCTTTATCTTCAAGTACAGCGCCCGCGAGGGCACCAAGGCCGACCGGCTCTATCCCGACGACGTGCCCGAAGTGGTGAAGAAGCGCCGGAACAACGAACTGCTGGCGATCCAGACGGCCATCAGTCTCGAGGACAACCGCCGGTGGATCGGCCGGACGGTCGAGGTCCTGGTCGAGGGGCCCAGCAAGACCTCGGTGCGTCGCGAGGGCTGGGGCGGGCTCGATCAGCTCACCGGCCGCACGTCGTGCGACCGGATCGCCGTGTTCGACGGCCCCGAGCGCCTCATCGGCCGGATGGTCCGGGTCGTGGTGGAAGATGCCAGCGCGGTCACCCTGTTCGGCAGGGTCGAGACCGCCGAAAGCGTGGCGGCCCCGGCATGAGGAACGTCGTGATGGCCGGCGCGTTGGCGGACCGGGTACGTCGCTGGATGGTCCGGCTGGGGATCGACCCCGGCCTCGCGCCGGATCCGTACGCGCTCGAATCCGGATTCCCCGAGGCGCTCGAGCCCTGCCGCCCGGGTGCGACCGTCGACCAGATCGCCCACTGGGAGGAGCGCCACGGCTACCGGTTCCCCGCCGGCCTGCGCACCTGGCTGTCCCTTTCGAACGGCCTGTATCGCTCGGGGCCCCTGGTCCACCCGATCTCGGCGATTGGTCCGATGATCCCGTTCGCCCGGATGCCCGGCATGATCGTGCAGCCCGAGAGCTGGTTCGAGCTGGGCAACCCGAACGTCCAGACGGTCTGCATCGACCTGGCCTATCGGTTCCCCGACGGCGGCCATCCGATCTTCACCTCCGGCGATGACGCGCACGACAGCCCGCCGAAGATCATCGCCCGCGGATTCACCGAGTGGTTCCTCGAGCTGCTCCGCCAGGGCGGCCGCGAGTACTGGTTCGACCCCGACTTCGAGGGCTACGGCGCCCCCTGGCCGTCGCATCGGCTGAATGCCCCCGCCCCGACGCTCCCGGACCGCCTTCGCCACGTCGCCGACCGTGTCACCCCCCTGCTCCACGACGGCGCCGACGAACGCACGATCGCCGATCGCCTCGGCCTCTCCTGCCCCGATGTCGAGCTGATTCTGCGACATATACAGCACGTTAGTCATTAGTCATTGGTCATTGGTCATTGGTCAGGCGCGAGCGTCCTGGTGCTGGCTGTACGCAAGCCGGCAGGCCGATCTTCAGCTCCGGATGCTCAAGGCAGAGAGGGAGAACGAAGGACAAAGAGCGAGCGCCTCCGGATCGACGGCAATGCGGGGCGACGGACCAATGACCAATGACCAATGACGAGGCGAAGCGGAGCGGAGCCCCTAATGACCCCCGACCGGTTCGCGGTCTATCTCGAGATGCCCGAGCTGATCCAGGCCTGGCTGGCGGGGCTGGGAGTGCGCGACCCCGAGCGGGGCGCTCGCGACCTGCTCGACCTGTCGCGCCGGGCGGGATCGGGGCGGATCGACCAGATCGCGCGGATCGCCGCGCAGCTCGACGCGCTCCTGCCGCGCTGCCCGGAGCCGGGCATGGCGCTTTCGAACCTCGACCGCTTCCTCGCCGCCGTGCCCCGGCTCGACGAAACGCTCGATCAGTTGGTCCGCGAGCCGGGGACGACCGAGGTCCTGCTCCAGGTCTTCAGCACCAGTCAGTACTTCAGCGAGGTGCTCTTTCGCGATCCCGAGCTGTTCGACTGGCTGCGCTCGGGCCCCGAGCGCAGCGAGCGATCGGCGATGGCCGACGAGCTTTGGGCGTCCGTCGCGGCGCTCGACACGGAGGACCGGCAGAAGCTGGCCTTCCGCCGCTTCCGCCGCCGCGAGAGCCTGCGGATCGGCTTCAACGACGTCGTCCGCGGCTATCCGCTCGAGCTGGTTACGCAGGACCTGTCGAACCTCGCCGACGCCTGCTGCGAGGCCGCCGTCCGCCTGGCGCGGCGGCACGCCGAGGAGCGATTCGGGACGCCCGTCACCGCCCGCGGGACGCCCGCGCGCTTCGTCGTGCTCGGGCTGGGCAAGCTGGGCGGCGGGGAGCTGAACTTCAGCTCGGACATCGACCTGATCTTCCTCTACGACGACGAGGGACAGACCACAGGCGAACGCAGCGTCTCCAACGCCGAGTTCTTCGCCCGCATGGGGAGCGAGATCGTCCGATTGCTGGCCGAGCACACCGAGCTCGGCATGGCTTACCGCGTCGACATGCGGCTCCGCCCCGACGGCGACCAGGGCGTCATGGCACGCTCGCTCGGATCGACCCTCGGCTATTACGTCACCCGCGGTCGCACGTGGGAACGCCAGGCGTTGATCAAGTGCAGGCCGGTCGCGGGCGACATGCAACTCGGCCGTACCTTCCACGAGGCGATCACCCCGTTCGTCTACCGCCGTTATCTGGCCGCCGCGGAGATCGCCGAGATCAAGGCCCTCAAGCGCCGGATTGAACAGCGAGCCGTCTCGGCCGGCACCAACGAGGTCGAGGTGAAGACCGGCCGCGGCGGCATCAGGGACGTCGAGTTCGTCGTCCAGTTCCTCCAGCTCCTGCACGGCGGCCAGTACCCCGAGGTCCGCAGCGCCAACACGCTCGACGCCATCGCGCAGCTCGAGCGCGTCGGCTGCCTGACGGCCGAGGAGCGGTACATCATGGACGACACCTACCGCTTCCTCCGCCGCGTCGAACACCGGCTCCAGATCGTCTTCGACCGCCAGACGCACGAGATGCCGCGCGATCCCGAGGCCCTGCGCACCCTGGCGATCCGCATGGGCTATGCCCCGGCCAGCCCGTGGGAGGCGCGCTCGGGCCCCACGAACCGGTTCCTCGCCGACTATCGCGGCAAGACCGAGCTGAACCGCCGGATCCTCGACCACCTGCTGCACGACGCCTTCCGCGGCGACGACGGCAAGGCCGTCGACCCGATCGTCGACCTGGTGCTCGACCCCGATCCCGACCGCGAACAGGTGCTGAAGGTGATGGCCGCCTATCCCTTCCGCGACCGCGCCACGGCGCACCAGAACCTGCTGTCGCTGGCGCGCGAGGACTTCCGCTTCCTCTCGAATGCCCGCTGCCGCCATTTCCTCGCCGCGATCGCGCCCCGGCTACTCGAGGCCGTCGGCCGCACTCCGGACCCGGACATGACGCTCACAAACCTCGAGAAGGTTTCGGCCTCGCTCGGGGCCAAGGCCGTGCTGTGGGAGCTGTTCAACTTCAACCCGCCCAGCCTTCGGCTCTACGTCGAGCTGTGCGCGACCAGCCAGTTCCTCTCCGAGATCCTGATCAACAACCCGGGGATGATCGACGACCTGGTGGATTCACTCGTGGTCGACCGCCCCTCGCCGGGCGCCGCGATCCGCCGCGAGCTGACCGAGCTCTGCGCCGGCGCCGAGGACACCGCGCCGATCCTGTGGAGCTTCCGCAACAAGGAATGGATGCGGATCGGCACCCGCGACATCCTCGGCCGTGAGCCGGTGCGCGAGGTCACGCGCGAGCTCGCCGACGTCGCGCAGGCGATCGTCGCCCAGGTCGCGCGCGACCAGTGGCGGCTGCGGGTCGAGCGCCATGGAACCCCTCGGATCACCGGCGAAAAGCGGGGCGACCGCTGGGCGATCATCGGCCTCGGCAAGTTCGGCGGCCGCGAGCTGAACTATCACAGCGACCTCGACCTGGTATTCCTTCACGAGGGCGACGGCCGGACGTCGGGCTCGAAATCGGCCGGCTCGATCTCGAACGACCAGTTCGTCACCGAGGTGGCCCAACGCGTACTGAAGGCCCTGGCCGGCGGTCCGGGAGCGGGGACGCTCTACCAGGTCGATGCCCGGCTGCGGCCGCATGGGGCCTCGGGGCCGCTGGTCCTCGGGATCGATGCTTTCCGCGATTACCTTGCGCGTTCGGCGCAGACCTGGGAGCGAATGGCGTTCACCCGCGCCCGAATCATCCACGCCACGGGCGGCTTCGGCGC
>DAIDHB010000088.1 GCA_027452145.1 Planctomycetales bacterium | reverse complement strand
CGCGAGCCGGCGGGCTCCGGTGCCGGCGCCGTCCCGGCCGCCGAGCCAGGGACCTTCGCCTCGAACCGTCCGGACAGCAACATCATTAGCGCCACGATCCCGGCGGTGAACGCCAGCGCCAGCACCAGCATTCCCACCCGCCGGGCGATTCGACGCCATACACCGGTCCGGGCCTGCCCCGTTTCCGTCATCGAACCCCCCTCCCGCCGCCGTCGGCGGGCACCGCTATCGGCCCCCCGATCGCCCGGATCCCGCCCGGGCCGCTCCATCAGCCGCCACGGACCACTGGACACGGCCGATCGATGGCCTACAATATTTCTAGTTGCACGATCAACTATATTCCAAACGAGTTTTGGAGTCAATCTCCGCCGTGACGATACCGGATGAGTTCCTGGGCCTGATGGCCGAGAAGTTCCGGATGCTGGCCGACTCGAGCCGGCTGGCGATCCTGCGCTTGCTGATGGCCGGCGAGCGGAACGTGACCGGGATCGTCGAGGGTACGGGGCTGAGCCAGGCGAATGTGTCGAAGCACCTGAAGATGTTGGCCGACGCGGGGTTGGTGGAGCGCCGCAAGCAGGGATTGCTGGTCTTCTATCGGGTCGGCGACCCGCTGGTGGAGCGGCTGTGCGAGCTGGTCTGCGATACGATTGTCCGCGAGGCGAGGCGGGACGTCGAGGGCCGGACGCGGCTGCTCGAGGGGTGGCGGTCCGAAACGACGAGGGCGGTCTCGAACGGTGATGAGCCGTGAACTCGGTCGATCCGGCGGGCGCCGCGCCGGCTGGCGCGCATCCCTCCGGGCCGGGCACGTCAGGGCCTTTGCCCGGTGTCGCCGGAGACAGGATGCTCATCATGACCCTCGGGTTTGGCATTCGGAGACGCGTCTCCTGAACTATCCGGAATCCGTGGACGGCGCACCGCGGCCATCACCCCAAGGCTCACCCAGGCCGCAAGGCCGAACAGCGAGATGATGCCGCCGATGAGGAACGAGCGCGGGCGATAGGCGTAGACCAGGCGATGAGTGCCGGCCTCGACGGCGGCGCCTCGCATCGCGAGATTGACGGTGTGGATCGGCGCGGGGCGGCCGTCGATGGTCAGCTCCCAGCCAGGGTAGTCCACGTCCGAGAGCACGACGATCCCCGGCGAATCGAGGGTCGCAACCAGCTCGGCGTGCTGGGGGTCGGGATACGTCACCCGGACCGTTTCGCGGGGGCCGGGCGCGTGGCCGCGGAGGTAATGGGCAAGGCCGGGGATCGCCTGTCGGTCGATCCAGGCGACGGCATGGGGGTCGTGGACGCTCAGCCCCGACTCGCGCCAGAGGTCGCGAGCATAGGTGATCTCGTCCAGGCAGTGGCGTCGCTCCTCGGGGTTCGAGTTGCCCGCCGCGGGCGCCGGGCGGGCGGCGTGGACGATCCAGGCGCGGGGATACGCCTGGTCGTTGCGCAGCACCTGGAAATCGCGGAGGCCAGTGAAGCGGCGGTACTCGGCGTCGCCGCCGGACCCGGCGAATTGCTCGGCCGTCGGGTAGATCCGCTCACTTCGGTAGACGAACGCCGCGCTGGCACGCTGCTCGTCGTTCCAGTCGGCTGGGTAGAGCGGGACGACGAAATACCGGGTGTTCCACAGGTCGAACGACCGCCGGGGGAAATACACGATCGGTTGCCCTGGGGCGAGCTGCATCCGCCGCGCGGCCTCCGGGTCCGCGACCGGGCAGCGGAACCCGCGGAAGAACGCGCTGAAGTCCGCCAGCTCGCCAACGCCGAGCGAGTAGACGTACTCGAGCCCGCGCAGGATGCCATACTTCGACTGGACTGTGTCGACTTCCCAGGCGGTCATCTCGACGCCGCGGTCGGGTGATCGCGTGATTCGCCAGCCAGGGGGCGCCCAGGCCGCCATCCGGTGGACGCGATAGGGCCCGGGCGAGGGATGCTGGCGCTCCGCGGCCGCAATCACCTCGGCGGCCTCGGCCGGGGCATCGAGCGTCGCCTGCGGTACCGTGACGACGTAACGCGCGTTCGCCAGCACGAGGTCGACGGCAATCGCCACAACAACCAGCGCGCCGGCCCAGGATGGACGCGTCCGCGCCAGCCTCAGCGCTACCACGCCGATCCCGCACATCGAGGCGGCCTGGACCAGCGACCGGAGGATTCCGACGAACGCGCCCGGCGCGTCGAACGGCCCGAAGATCGAACCGAGAGCCGGGATCTGGAACGCGCGCAGGATCGCCGGCCGGCCTGCGACCACGGCGGCCGCGATGACAAGGCTCACCACCGCGCCTGCACTCAAAAGCCGGATGGTGCGTTTACGCCCGCCCGATGCCGCGTCGTCCCACCCGATCCCCGCCAGGGCCGCGAGGGCCAGCATGGTGAACACCAGCAGCTTCGAAGGAAACCGGAACTGGCGGAAGCCCGGCAGAAGCTGGGTCATCCACCAGTACGGGCTGCCGTCGCCGTCGCGGAGCCGCCCGTCGTCACGCAGGACCCGGGTGTTCGAGGGGTCCAGCGGCCCGAGCTGGCGGAGCAGGGCAGCGGAGGGGGGCGACGGGACGAGCGTCGCCGCGGCGCGCGCCGCCCAGATCGGGCTGCCGAACTGGCCGAGCGCCCCGACCAGGCTCACGAGGGCGATCGCCGACAGCCAGGCCCGCCACGGCGGCCCGCGGCGGATCGACCCCGCGGATACAGCCAGGACCAGAGTGAGGGCACCAGCATAAAGCGACGGGACCCACAAGAGCGGGCGAGTTCCGGGCAGGCGAAGTGCGTTGGCCCAGGAGGTCTGCTCACCGAACTCCGAGCCGAACACGTTGGGCCAGGCCAGCTCCGCCAGGCGGAACGGCTCGAGGCTGAACGGGTAGACATCGTGCTGGCCGCCCTGCTCGGATCGCTGCGTCCGCCTGGTGAACTCGAAGGCCGGCAGGAGCTGGACGGCCGACACCGCAATTGCCAGCACGGCCGCCAGGGCCAGGCCGGTCCAGGCCATGCCCAGCGGCGAGCGCCGGCCGGATCGCCGCCATCGCAGCAGAAACCCGAACGCGGCCGCCGCCCACGCCATCGCAACGGCCTGCGGCATCCAGGTCATCCAGGGCAGGGGCCTCGTGTGCCCGCCCGCCGGCGCCGGCCGCAGTACCGGCAGCCAGGCGCCCAGCGCGGCCGTCGCGACGAACCAGGCCCCGAGCGCGAGTACCGCGAGGACCCACCGCCCGCGCCGGGGCCGCGGCCGATCCGCTTCCGACCCCCCAACGGGTTCCTCGGCGTGATTCCTGCTCCGCGCGACGATCAGGGCATAGGCGACGGCCGCCCAGCCGAGCAGGTAGGCCGTCTCGGGGTCGCCGCCGAGCGCCTGCATCGCCAGGACGGCAGCCAGCTCGAGCAGCCCGCCGAGACGGCGCTGGCGTACCCATCGATCGACCGCGTGTAACCCCAGCGGCAGCCAGGCCGCGCCGACGAGGAAGATGATGTTGCACGACTGGAACAGCACGGGCGCCGCGAATGCATACGCCAGGGCCGACAGGCTCGCGGCGGGTCCGCTGGCGCCCCAGCCGCGCATGAGGACCAGCATCGCAGCCCAGGCCAGCGCGGTGTGTGCGACGACGTACACCCGGGCCGCCCAGGGGTAGGGGAGCATCGCGAAGACGAGCTTTCCAGGATAGAACACCGCCGCCGTGGGGTTGCCCAGAAGCGGCATGCCGGCGTTCTCCTCGGGCTCCCAGAGCGGCCACCGGCCCTCGGACCACTCGCGCTGCACCCGCTGGTGCAGGGGGTAGTAGTAGTGCCCGGCGTCTCGGTAGGCGAACTGCCGGCCGCCGAACAGCGCGGCGCCGTAGCACACCACGAACGCCGCCGCCATCGGGACGATCGCCAGCGCGATCGCGGCGGCGCGCGTCCGGGCGAAGCCCCGCCGCGCCGGGGTGCGTGGAGCTGAACGGTCCATCCGATCGGCCCCGGGTTGGCCGGGGCCCCGAGCGTTCCGCCCGATCACGACGAGGCCGAGGGCGACAGGCCGCGCTGGGGGACGGAGTTCACCGGGTTGCGGACCGGCTCGCCGAGGAGCATGCGGCGGATCTCCTCGGCGGTCTTGGTGCGCATCTCGGCATAGCCCTCGACGCTGTAGAACGCCGTATGCGGCGTGAACAGCACGTTCGGGTGCTGGCGGAGCCGCTCGTTGTCGAGCGGCTCGCGCTCGACAACGTCGAGACCGGCGGCCGCAATGTGGCCCGAGTCGAGAGCTTCGAGCAGGGCCGATTCCTCGACGCACGGTCCGCGCGCCGTATTGATCAGGATCGCGCCGGGGCGCATCCGCGCGATCGTCCGGGCGTTGATCAGGTGATGCGACCCGGCGTCGAGGTAGCAGTGCAGGCTGACGAAGTGGCTCTGCTCGAGGAGCTCCTCGAGCCGGAAGACGCGGCGGATACCCAGGGCCTTGTCCATCCCCTGGCGGAGGTAGGGATCGTAGAACACCACGTCGAGGCCCAGTGCCTTCGCCCGCAGCGCGGCCGCCGTGCCGATCCGGCCGCAGCCGACGACGCCGAAGGTCCGGCCGCGCATCCGCGGGGTGCCCAGCGCGGTCCGATAGTCCCAGTTCCCGGCGCGGATCGCCAGGTGCGACGGCACGAGCCGCCGCGCCAGGGCCAAAAGCATCATGATCGCGTGGTCGGCGACCTCCTCGCTGCCGTAGTCGGGGACGTTGCAGACGACCACACCGTGCCGGGTGGCGGCGTCGAGGTCGATGTTGTTGTACCCGACCCCAGCGCGGACGACGCCGCGGCACCGGGGCGCCCGGGAGAAGCTGGCCTCGCCCAGGACCGACAGGTCGTGGAACACCACGATGGCGTCGGTGGTCGGCAGGTACGACTCGAGCTGCGACTGGTCGGTGGCCTGGGCCATGACGAGGTCGGCGACGTCGCCCAGGATGGCCGACTCGATCGAGGTCTCGGCCAGGAAGTCGGCGATCAGCACGTTGAAGCGGTCCGGCATCGGTCGGAGGTCCTCGGGCGGCTTGCGGGGAGGGATTGGCCGGGAGCGGTGCGTCCGATCCGATCCGGCCGCTCGCGGCCCCAACGCGGGGCCAGACGTTGCGGAGAAAACCATGGGATCGGATCGACCCTCGCGGCAGCTTGACCTGAACGTCACGTCACGTCGCACCGCGGCGCGCCGCCGGGCGAGCCGGAAGGCCGCGCCGCGAGATTGACATTGTGCAGGATCGGACGAGGGGAGGGAAGGGACGGACCGTCGACCTCGGCTCGGGATTCCTCGCGAGTCCGCTCTCCTTTCATCCATCGCCGGCCGCGGGGCCGATGCACGTCCCGCGCGGCCCAGACGAAATCACGGCCCGGGAGCGATGGTCCTCGCCCGCCGGGCCGTGGTTGGGACAGCCTGCTTCGGATCAATCCTCGATCACGGGCGATCGGACTTCTCCGCCGCCTTGCGGAACATCTCCAGGCGATCCTGGAACTGCTTGAAGTAGGGATGCCTGCGATCCTGGACGTCGGCCTCCAACCGTTTGTAGGCCTTTTCCTCGGTCGCGATCGCCTCCTTGTACTCACCGGCGCGATACTGGGCGCAGGCGAGCGTGTCCAGGATGGCCATCTGCTGGCCCTTGGTCAGCTCGTTGGCCCGCCGCGCGGCGTCAAGGGCGACCCGGACGAGCCGATGGTCGGGGACCTGCTTCTGAGCCGGGTCGACGACCGTCCACGCGACGCTGTTGAGCACCTGTGCCTTGTCCTTGTTCTTCTCGACCATCGCCGTCGCCAGCTCCAGCGCCTTGTCGGTCTCGCCGAGCATGTTGAGGCAAAGGAGCTTGTACTCGTCGAACACCTCGGCCAGGTCCGGGTCGCTGGCGGTCACCTGGTCGATCGCGGCGAGGGTGCCCTTGAAGTCGCGACTCCGCAGGGGCTGGAAGACCTTCATCTGCACGGCCATCAGCTTCTTCTCGCGGCTCTTGGCCGCGAGGCGTTCGGCGGCATGGGCCTTGGGATCCCAGTCGCCGGCCGTGATCTTGGCCAGGGGCTCGTCCATCTGCATCGGGTGGCCGATCCAGGCGATGACGCCGTCGCGAATGATGAAGGCCGACGGGATGCCGTTCTCCTCGGCGGCGGCCAGCCAGTTTTTGGCCATCTCGCCCTCGTTCGGGTTGCCCGAGGCGGGCACCTTGTCGAGCGCGACGGCGTAATCCATCTTGTCGCCCATCTCCTTCAGGAACGGCTCGACCTTCGAGAGGTCCCGCTCCCAGACGTCCACGCCGATGAAGCGGACGCCCTTGTCCTTGTACTCGTGGGCCAGCTTGGTGAGGTGGGGGATGCTCATCCGGCACGGCCCGCACCAGGTCGCCCAGAACTCGACCACGTAGGTCTTGCCCGGCTCGAACTTGTCGACCTTCTCCCCCTTGGCCCAGCTCGAGACGGCCAGGGCCGGCGCGGGGTCGCCGACGTTGAGGATGTCTCCCGCCCGGGCAGTGGTGCCGGCGCAGGCGAGAGAAGCGACGATCGCGATCAGAGATGCGCGCATGGCGAGTGCCCTTTCTCCCGTGTTGCGGCCGATCCGGACGATCGCCGGGCCGGCCGGGCGGACGTGTTTCATCGAGACGTGCTGAATCTACCAGTCCGCGAAGTGGGCCGCAATCGTGTACCTTAATCCAGGCTCCACCGCCGCGGCGGCGTAACCTCGAACCGGCCGGTGGGGGGGCTGAAGCGGATGCCGACCTGCCAGAGCATCTCCGGCTGGTGCTTGGCCAGCAGGTACTTCATCACCACCTCGTCCGAGGGCGGCATTCCCGGGTCCTGGAAGACAACGCACAGCCGCGCCAGCGGGCGGCGGGTGTTCGCGTCCCAGACCTCGATCAGGCCGTGCGGGCGGCGGGGGATGCGATAGTACTTGTCGCCGTTCTTGACCGTCAGGCAATCGAACTGGCAGAACTCGTGGAACTCCTTCGGCTCGACGACGTCGCGCACCAGTTCGGCGGCGACAAGCTCGGGGACGCCCTGCTGGTACGCCGAGACGTCCAGCCGCATCGGCTCGTCCTCGCGGGTCGGCTGCGGCGCGCTCTTGCCCTCGATGACCCGGAACGCCTCGGCGGCGACCAGCCGGGCATAGCCGGCGCGCAGGGCCGGGCTGGCGATCACCAGTTGCGGGAACGACGACGACGTCCGGACCACCTCGTGCGCAAAGGCGATCGCCTCGCGCTGGAGCTTCTCCATCCAGTAGCGCGGCATCTTCGTCCGGTCGCCCTCGTCGTAGCGGAACGGATAGGGGCCGACGTCCGGGATGCGGACGTCCGTCTCGCCCCCCTCACGCTGGAGCGTCCGCAGCACCGCGTCATACGCCGCCTCGCCCCGGACGAAGCGATCGGCCGCCTCGACGTGCCCGCCACTCTTGACCCGGACGACCCGGTAGCTCGGCCGCGCGACGAAGATCACCTCGCGCGCCTGCCGGTCGTCGCGGCTCCGCTCGTCCCGGACGTCGATCTCCCAGCGCAGGTATCCGGTGCGGATCATCGGGGCTTAGTCACTGGTCATTAGTCGTTGGTCATTGGTGCGAGTGGCGGACAGCGAGCGTCCCCGGCCGAATCCGGTCGGGCACTCGATGTCGCGGCGCGGATCAAGCTCAGCCGCCCTGGATGGCCGGGACGAGAAGGATCTCGGGGGCCGTCCGATCGAACTGGCGGATCGGAGTCGTGCGCCCCGGGCCGTCGAGGCGAAACGCCAGGCGACCGGCAGTGAAATGTTCGGCGAACGCCGATTCCGCCGCCGTGACGGTCTCCGGCCGATCCTTGTCCCACTCGGCGAGGGTCAGGTCGCCGTGTCCGGTCTTCAGGAGCCGCAACTTCGCCATGATGGAGTACTCCTTTCCGCTCCGCCTCGCAACGCCGCTTCGCGGCTCGATCGCCGATCGAGGATCGGCGTCGAGCCGTCCCGTCGCGGCGGTCGATTCTACTCGAGGACCCGCGACGCGGCCACATAAGAGATCCGCTGATCCGTCCGGGCCGGGTGCGAGCCATCCCATCCGCAATGCCTCAGGACGCCGCAGCGGCGGCGGCCTCCTTGGCCTGCTTCCGGACCTTCTCCGGCTTGGGGCGGCGCTTGCCGAACGTGCCCCGGAAGATCTTGCCCCGCTTCGACCGCCGATCACCCTTGCCCATGAAACCTGGCTCCCCGAGAAAAGACGTGCGACCCGTTCGAGAG
>DAIDHB010000087.1 GCA_027452145.1 Planctomycetales bacterium | reverse complement strand
AACGAGATCGCCCCCCGGCCGCACAACTCGGGCCACCTGACGATCGAGGCCGCCCTCGCCAGCCAGTTCGAGCAGCAGGTGCGCGCCCTCTGCGGCCTGCCGCTGGGTGATACCGGGCTCAGCATGTCCGCGGCGATGGTGAACCTGCTGGGCGACGTCTGGGTCGAGGCCGGCGGCCAGCCCCGCTGGGACGCGGCGCTCCGGGCCGACCCGGGCGTCTCGCTCCACCTCTACGGCAAGCAGACCCCGTTCCCCGGGCGCAAGATGGGCCACCTGACCGTCCTGGATCCCGACCCCCAGTCGGCGCTCCTCCGCGCCCTGGCCGCCCGACGTCGGGGGGCCGGGCACACCGAGGCATGACCGGCCCATCTCCGTCGCTCAGCGAGGCAACCGACCAAGCAGGAGCACGGAGACCAGAGGCCAAAGAGCGGAAATGCAAAACAGGGAACAAAGGACAGAGAACAGAAGACCGAAGACCGAAAACCGAAAACCGAAAACTCCATGAACTCCTGGCAATTCGCACATCCCGGCTGGTTCTGGCTGCTGGCTCTGGTGCCGGTGCCCTGGATTCTCGACCGTCGCCGGCCGCGGATCGGCTGGCCGAGCTTCGAGGGTTTCGGTTCGCGGGTCCGCTTCGGCTGGACGTGGTTCCGATGGCTTCCCCCGTTCCTCCGCGGGCTGGCGATCGCCGCGCTGGCGGTGGCGCTCGCCCGGCCTCGCACGGTTGGCGGCGAGACGCGGATCACCTCCCAGGGTGTGGCGATCGTCGTCGTGCTGGATCAGAGCGCCAGCATGAAGACCCCGGACTTCCCCGCCGAGCACGGGTCGCGCACCGTGCCGCGGCTCGATGCGGCGAAGGCGACCCTCGCGCGGTTCGTCCTTGGCCGGCCGGACGACCTGATCGGCCTGGTGACGTTCGCGAACCTGCCCGACCTGGTTTGCCCTCCGACGCCCGACCACGCCTACCTGCTGGCGGTGGCCGCGGCGATCCGCCCGGCGCGGGCGGATAACAACGGGACCAACATCGGCGATGCGATCGTCGAGGGGCTTGCCTCGCTGCTCGAGTCCACCCCCGCGCGCAAGGTGCTGGTGCTCCTGACCGACGGTAACAACCAGCCCGCCCTGCCCCGCTTCATGCCCCCCGAGGCCGCCGCGACTCTCGCGCGTGACCTCGGGGTCACATTGCACACCATCGCCATCGGACGGCCCGGTGGGATCGTCCGGGGCGTCGACCGGGATACCCGCCAGCCCTCCATGGCCGAGGTCTCCGGCCCCGATACCGCGCTCCTGGAGGCGATGGCCAAGACCACCGCCGGCGGCACGTTCCACGTCGCCGATGACGCCGACAACCTGGCCGGCGTCTTCCGACAGATCGATCAGCTCGAGAAGTCCGAGGTTCGCGGCGAGATCCTTACCCGCTATGATGAACATTACGCCCCCTGGGCCGCGCTGTCGCTGGCCTTTCTGGCACTCGACCGCCTGCTCGCCCAGGGACGGCTGAGGCGCCTGCCCTGACGCGGCGGGCCGGTCACGAGAAGGCGATCCCGAAGGCCGGGTGGGCGATTCAGGCAGCGATCCGGGCCGAACGAGCGACGCGGCAATGATCCTCAAATTCGCACATCCCGAGCGGTTGTGGCTGTTCGCGGCCCTGGCCGTGCTGGTCCTCTGGTGGTTGCGATCGCTCTGGCGGCGGCGGCGGAGCTGGCAGTCGCTGGCGCAGCGCGGCCGGCCGCCGCGTGAGGGCGCCGTCTGGTGGCTCCTGGCGATCGCCTGCCTGATCCTGGCCGTGGCCCAGCCGCGCTGGGGCCGGCTGGGGCCCGCGCCCAGGCCGGGGCACGATGTGGTCTTCCTGGTGGATGTCAGCCGCAGCATGGGCGCCGAGGACGCCGTCCCCAACCGGATCGGCGTCGTGCTCGAATACGCCGAGAAGCTCGTCGACGCCCTGGGCACCGGCCCGGACAACCGCGCGGCCGTCGTGGCGTTCGCCGGCCGGGGGCTGTTGCGCTGCCCGCTCACCGAGAACCTGGGCGCCGTCAAGGCGGCCCTGCGTCGGCTCCGGCCCGGCGCCGTGCAGCCCGGCGGCACCGACCTGGCCGCCGGGCTTGATGCGGCGCTCGAGGCCCTGGGAACCGAGGGCCACGCTCAGGGCCAGTCGATCATCATCTTCTCCGACGGCGAGGATCTCGCCGACCGCTGGAAGTCGCGGATGGAACTGCTCCGCGACCGCGAGGTCACGGTGTACGCCGTCACCGTCGGCGACGCCGATCGCGGCCACCCGGTCCCCGCCGGGCCCGACTCCGGCGAGCGGCTGACCTATCACGGCAAGCCCGTCGAGTCCCGCCGCTCGGATGCCGCCCTCCGCTCCATCGCCGATCAGACCAGGGGCGTGGTCGTCGCGCTGGGGCTCGCCTCGGGCGACCCGACCGTCCTCTATCGCAACCAGATCGAGCCCTCGGCGCGTCGCAAGGAATCGGTCCCGCGCGTGGCCGACATGGCCGAGCGCTTCGGCGTGTTCCTGGGTGGCGCGCTGTCGTGCATCATCGGCGCGTGCTGGCCCCCGCGCCGCGGCTGGTCCTGGCCCGTGCGGCTCGGATGGGGCTGGCGCTGGCCCTGGCCCTGGTCCCGCCGTGCCCGGGCGGCCCGTCGCCTGGCACGCGATGCCGCTCGAGTGGCGCTCGTCCTGACCGCCGGCCCGGCCCTGGCCCTGGCCATCGGCGCCGTCCAGCCGCCGCCGAGCCAGGAAGCCGGCAGGCCCGCAGCGCGACCGGCCTCTCCAGGGACCACGCCCTCGGCTGTTCCCGCGCCCTCGCCTCGTCGCGCTCGCGACTCTGTCGAACACGGCCGGTCGGACTATGCCGCCGGCAGGTACGAGGCGGCGCTATCAGCCTTCGAGGAGGCGGTCCGCTTCGCCCCGGAATCGGCCGTTCCCCGCTACGACGCGGCCGCGGCGCTCTTCGCGCTGGGCCGATTCGACGAGGCCCGGACGCGTTATCTCGAGGCCCGCGAGCGTGCCGATGCCCCGCTCGCGACCAAGATCGACTACGCCCTGGGCAACACCGCGCTGGCGCTCCGCGATGTCCCCGGCGCGATCGCCGCCTACGACTCCTGTATTGCCTCGACGTCCCCGGGCAAGGATCTCGACTCCGTGCGCCAGGACGCCGCGATCAACCGCGAGTTCGCCGTCCAGCAGGCGCAATCGCCCGCCATCCCGCAGGAGCCCGGCGGCGACGAGCCCTCGCCGTCGCGCCCCGGCGGCCGCCGCTCGGCCGATCGCAGGCCCGGCGGCGACGAGCCCTCCACCGAACCGGACTCCGGCGACGAGCCCTCCGCGGGCCCTCCCGGCTCCGATCAGAATTCCCAGCAGGACGGCCGCGAGCGGATCCGACGCCGTCGCCGGGCCTCGGCCTCCGGCGGCGGCCGCAATACCCCCCCCGGCGCCGAGGGCGGCACGCCCGACGAACGCCTCGACGCCGCGCTCGCGAACCTCCGCGATTCCCAGGCCCGCCGGCTCCCCGACGAATCCCCGCCGCCCACGCCCGGCTCCGACGGACGCGACTGGTGAACGCCGATTTCCACGGCCGGGAAAATAATCAATCCTCGTACGTGTGTCGTTGTCAGCGATAGATGCATCCAATCGTCCGTCGGCCGAGCCAGGGGATCGGGGCGGGATCGCGGTCGAGGGCAGCCTCGCGGAGGATCGG
>DAIDHB010000086.1 GCA_027452145.1 Planctomycetales bacterium | reverse complement strand
CCGATCCTCCGCGAGGCTGCCCTCGACCGCGATCCCGCCCCGATCCCCTGGCTCGGCCGACGGACGATTGGATGCATCTATCGCTGACAACGACACACGTACGAGGATTGATTATTTTCCCGGCCGTGGAAATCGGCGTTCTTGCCCGACGCTCAGGCCCCGTCGGGCAAGAATGCCCGACCTACTTTCATGCCTGCGCAATCTGTTCCGGCCCCCTCGGGGCGGTGGACGCGCCGCGTCACGGTGGCGGCAGGCACGCTGCTTCGCGGCCGAGCCGACTTCGAGCCCGTTCCTGACCAGGCGCCCAGATCATGCGCCGCACTTGATTGCCCTTGTCAGCCCGGCCGCCTCCGGGTTTAATGAGCAAGGAAAGGCCCCTGTACCCACCCCATTGATCGCGGCATCGCGGACCTTTCGATCCTATCTGCCGGTGGAATCGTCAGATCGATCGAGCACGCGTCCCGTCCCGTCGGTCGAGCTAGCCCGATCCCATTCGATCCGGGCTTCGAGCGGAGCTTTTCCCGATGCACGACCGCATCGCCTATCAAGGTATCACCTTCGACGACGTGCTCCTCGAGCCCGGCTACGCCGAGATGCTGCCGCATGAGGCCGACACGCGCTCGCACCTGACCGCGCGGATCGACCTGAACATCCCCATCCTCTCCTCGCCGATGGACACGGTCACCGAGGCCGAGCTGGCGATTGCGCTGGCCCAGGAGGGGGGACTGGGCGTCATCCACAAGAACATGTCGATCGAGGAGCAGACGCGCGAGGTCGACAAGGTCAAGCGGTCCGAGAACGGGATCATCGTCGATCCGATCACGCTGCCGCCGGAGGCGACGGTCGGCGAGGCGCGCAAGATCATGCGCGGGCACAATATTTCGGGCGTGCCGATCACCGTCGACGGGTTCCTGCGCGGGATCCTGACCCGCCGCGACCTGCGGTTCCTCGAGTCGAACGATATCCGCATCGAGGAGGTCATGACCAAGACGAACCTGGTCACGGCGTCGGCGGATACGAGCCTCGAGGAGGCCGATCAGATTTTGACGAAAAATAAGGTCGAGAAACTCCTGCTGGTTGACGATGAGTATCGACTGAAGGGCCTCATCACCATCAAGGACATCGACAAGTTGTACCGCTACCCGCATGCCTGCAAGGACAGCCGGGGGCGGCTACGCGTCGGCGCGGCGGTGGGGGTCCACGACTACGAGCGGATCTCGTCGCTGCTGGAGGCCGGGGTCGACGTCCTGGTGGTGGACTCGGCGCACGGGCACAGCAAGAACGTGATCGAGACCGTTCGGCGGATCAAGAAGGACTACGACATCCAGGTCGTGGCCGGCAACGTGGCCACCGGCGAGGGGACCCGCGCCCTGATCGACGCGGGAGCCGATGCCGTGAAGGTCGGAATCGGGCCTGGATCGATTTGCACAACTCGTGTGGTTTCGGGCGTCGGTGTGCCGCAGATCACGGCGATCCACCAGGCGGCCAAGGCGGCGGCCGGCCGGGTGCCGATCATCGCCGACGGCGGCATCCGGTACTCGGGGGATATCACCAAGGCCCTGGCCGCCGGGGCGCACGTCGTGATGATCGGCGGGCTGTTCGCCGGGCTGGCCGAGAGCCCGGGAGAGACGATCATCTACCGCGGCCGCAGCTTCAAGTCGTATCGCGGCATGGGGTCGCTGGGCGCGATGGCCAGGGGCTCGCACGAGCGCTATCGCCAGGAGCCCACCGCGGCGCGGGGCGCCGGCAAGAACGGCGAGGCCGCGGCGAGCCAGAAGCTCGTCCCCGAGGGCGTCGAGGGACGCGTCCCCTACAAGGGCCCGCTGGCGGATTACGTCTTCCAGCTCGTCGGCGGCCTGCGGGCCGGCATGGGATACTGCGGCACCCGGACCATCGAGGAGCTCCGCACCCGCGCCCGGTTCATCCAGGTCACCGGCGCCGCCGTGCAGGAAGGCCACCCGCATAATATCGTGATCACTCAGGAAGCCCCCAATTACTCCAGCTTCGCCAACGAGAGTGAGGGGAGTCGGCAGTGAGGCTTGCGGTTTTCGGTTTTCGGTTTTCGGTTCAGAGGCTGGCTGGATGCGGTCGCTCCCGGCTCGTCCCGGGCGCACATGACCGAGGTCGCCACATCGTCCAGTCCAGTGGGATCGGGAAGCCGATTCCAGGGAACGATCCGCCGTCCTGTAATGGGAGGGGAGAACCTCCGATCACGGGTCGCTGAAGACGGAACACGGAAAACGGAAAACCGAACACGGAAAACTCGGTGAGCGAAGCGAGCGGCAGGAAAGCAAGGAGGCTTGGCGTGCGTCGCAAAAGGTCGGCATGGATCGCGGGGACGCTGGGCGTGGGGCTGACGGCCTCGATCGTCCTGGCGCAGCAGGCGCCCTACTCGGGGGGTGGTCCGGGGTCCGGGACCTCCGGCACGGCGGGCGCGGGGGCTGGGGCAGCGTCCGAGCCGCCACTGTA
Source organism: Planctomycetales bacterium (assembly GCA_027452145.1). Taxonomy (GTDB): domain Bacteria; phylum Planctomycetota; class Planctomycetia; order Isosphaerales; family Isosphaeraceae; genus JAKAUH01. The sequence goes on along the minus strand of DAIDHB010000086.1, from coordinate 1,121 downwards.
CGGCGCCGCCGGCACGCGCGGGGTGCGGCATCTGCTGCGCAACGGGCTGGATTATCTCCAGTACCAGCAATATGAGCGCGCGCTCAAGTACCTGCGCGAGGCCGAGTCGCGGCAGGCGGAGTTGACGGCCCGCGAGAAGCAGGAGCTGCGGCGCGGGATCGAGCAGGCCCAGGCGGGCCTGCGAGCGGCCGCGGACTCGGCGACGCCGTACGCGCTGTCGGACCGCGGCCAGTCCCGCGGTCGCGGGGGATTCGCCCCGGCGCGGCAGGACTCGCAGCCCACGGCCGTGGCGTCGGCCTCGCCGTCGGGATCGACCTCAGCCCCGGCGTGGGGCCGGACGACCCCGGGCAACTGGTCTCGGCCGTCGCGGACGTCGCCAGCCGCCGCCGCTGCGACGCGTTCGCTGGCCGCGGCCGATACGCCGACCCGTGGCAAGAATGCCGGCACGGCGGGCTCGCGCGCTCGTCCGGCCGCGGGTCGCCCCGCGGTCGCGGCCCAGGCTGCCGTCGACGAGGTCTCGGGCGAGCCGATCCGGCTCACCAGCGCGGAGGGAGACGACCTCGCCCCGGGGCAGCCCGGCGTGACGACCGCCGGCGCCGGCGCCGGTGCCGGCGAGATGCCCGCGGCCGGCGGGACCGCGACGCCGCCTGCGGGCGAGTCCCCATTGCCCGGCGGCGAGATCCCGTCGCTCGATGCGCCGGGAATCCCCGCGCTGACCGCCGTCCCGACCACGCCCGAGTCGGCCCCGGCCGACGGCCATCCGGCCGCCGCGGTCGCAGCGCCTGCCCTCGACGGACCGTCGCCGTCGCGGGTGCCGTCGTCCGCGCACGCATCCGCGACGGTCGCAGCCGCGACGGAGACGCCCGCGGCCGCCGCGTCGTCGGCCGGACCGGCCCCCGCGCCGATCCCGGCTCAGGCCGCACCGGCGCCGATCCTGCTCGAGACGCCCGACTCGTCGCCGGCCCAGCCGGCGGCCTCGGGTCCGGCGCCCGCGCCGGCATCCGTGGCCGTGCCCACGACAATAACCACGACCTCGACCCCGACCGAGCCGGCCACGCCGGGTCCCGCGCTCGATGCGCCGACCGGTCCGGCGTCGTCCGAGCCGTCGCCGTCGCCTTCGC
>DAIDHB010000085.1 GCA_027452145.1 Planctomycetales bacterium | reverse complement strand
CGACGCCTTCTGCGCCGAATTCCTCGACACCGCGCGCCAGACCGGCGAGCGCGCCTGGCGCATGCCGCTGGACGACGAATTCAAGGACGCCCTGAAGAGCAACGTCGCCGACCTCAAGAATGTCGGCGGGAAGTGGGGAGGGGCCGCAACCGCGGCGAAGTTCCTCCACCAGTTCGTGGGGACCACGCCCTGGATCCACCTCGACATTGCAGGCCCGAGCTGGGCCGAGAGCGACAGCCCCACACGCGACGCCGGCGCCACCGGCTGCTTCGTGCGGACACTTGTCCGCCTGTTCGAGAGGATGTCCGCCACCGGCTGAAGGTCCGTTCGCCCCCCCCGCCGACACCCGCTAGCGGGCCGCGCGATGGCGACGTGGATCGAACCGGCACTCGATCCGCCGGCTGTTGACGTCGAGCGCCTCGAGAATCTCGCGGACCTCGCCCATCGGGAGGCCCCGATCGAGGGCCCACAGGATGATGTCGAGATTCTCCCAGCCCTGCTTGACGTGATCAAGAATGGGATCGATCAGTTTCGATCCGCGAAAGGCCCGCTGGAGCAGTCCGAAATCCCCACGATCCAGCTCGATCCAGAAGGTCTTACCTTGCAGGTGCTCCAGCCATCGTTGCCGGAGAAAGCCATTCCAGTGCTGGCCGATCCACGATCGGATGGCCGTCTCGCCAAGGTCGCGACCGGCCTTCTCGCTCTCAATCCACTTGAATCGCTGGGCCTCTTCCTCGCCACACTGATGCAAGCTCAGTCGTATTCCGGACACCAGGCCGACGGAGGACGGGGCGTTACACTCTACCATCGAAACCTCCAAGCCGAGTCGAGCGTCCACTCCCTTGGTCAACGCGATCCTGTCCTGGAAAAACTCCGAGGGGCGTTGAGTCCACGCCTCCAATGACTCAGCTTGACGGGTTCACGAGCAAGTCACATGCCGATTGCGCATCACCGAGAATCCCGGCCGATGCACGAATCCCGGCGGCGGTTTGCAGCCGCACTCTAGAATTTAGTTTACCCGGCGGGCGGGAATCCATCAAGGCGGCCGGCGGATTGATGCCCGAAGTCAACGGGATGCGTCAGATCCCGCACAAATAGGACCGTTTCGGACGGAGAGATCCGTTTCAGGGCGGTGCCGAATCGTCGAACCAGGCGAGCGAGCGGCCAAGCATCAGCGCGATCCCGGGTGCTCCGCAGGCGATCGGGCCGGGAGAATCGTCCAGGAAAGTGCGCCAGCGGACCTTGCCGTCCAGCGACGAGCAGATCAGGTGCATGCCCTTGCGAGTCAGACGCAAGGGCGATCCGTCGCCGCCGACGAAGAACTGGTCGTTGACCTCGCCCGTCGAAATGGACGGGAACAACCGATCACCCGAGCCGTCGCAAGCGATCGCCTGGCCATCCGCGGACGTCGCCACGAGCGAGCGATTCAGCCGGTGAAGCGACCACCCCTCCCAGGGGATCGGGCGCTCCCAAAGGAGCTGCCCGCGGAGGTCGTAACCGCGGAGGAGTTGCGCGCGTCGGGTCAGTGTGATCCAGGCGACCTGCGGGGGTGAGTCCACGGGCGCGTCGATCAGGAGCGGAGGATCGGTCGGGTCGAACGTCAGACCGGTGTTGTACTCGCCTGCCGGGTCGAAGATCAGCATCTCGCCGCCGGTGGTGGTCGTGGCCACGAAGCCGTAGGGCCCGATGGCCAGCTCCTCGATCGCCGAGCGGAGTTCCTGCTTCCATACCCACCGGCCGCCCGTGTTGAGCCGGCCTATCCGGTCCCGCTCCTGCACCAGCACGAGCCCGAAGTCGTCCGGCCGGATGGCCAGGTGGGTCAGCTCGTGGAGGTTCACCTCCAGCCGCTTGAAGCTGTTGCGCTTCAGGTCGCCCAGGACCACCTGGCGGTCCGTCGCCGCCGCCAGCCAGCCGGGCGTCGTGCGCAGCAGGCGGCCGGCGCCGACCACCTCGATCGGCTGGCCACGCCGCTCGCCGGTCGTGTCGAACAGGTGGAGGCGCTGCGGGCTGGTGAAAAGCGCGATCAGCGGGGGCTCCTCGGCCACCGCCAGCACGCCCGCCTCGGCCTGCTGGTCGGTCTCCACCGCCGGCACGACCCAGTTCGGCGAGCGGACCGCGCCGGCCGGGCCACGCGAGCCGCTCGCCCCCGTGTTGCCGCCCGTACCGACCGAGGCGGAGGCCACGCGACGAACACGACGGCCCGCCCCCTGCGGCGACATCCCCGCGAACAGGTCGAGGCGGACCACCTCGCCGGTGCTGTGCCCGTAGATCACGTAGCGGCCGAGGGGGTCGATCTCCAGCGCGATCGCCGGGCGGGTGAGCGTCGTCCGCCACCGGACGTTCCCGGCCGAGTTCATGATCGCCAGTTCCCCCTCGAGCGTGGCCGCGGCGATCGTGCGGCCGGGGAAATCCGGCACCGCGTGCGAGACCGTGCCGCCGAGATGATACGATCCCTCGTTCCGCCCCTTCAGATCGAAGCGCTGAATGCCCAGCGTGTAGCAACTGGCCAGCACCATGCCGCCGTCACCGCTGAGCGCCAGACGCCCGACGGTGGACATCATCCGCTCCTGCCAGAGGATCTCGGTCTCGAGCGGTCCGCCCCCGCGCGGCGGGTCGATCGCGACGCCCAGCATCATCCCCATCGCGGCCGCGCCGATCGCCATCGGACGGTCGGGGACAAAGCAGAAATGGGCGATCGTCTCGACCGTCTCGATCCGCCCCGCGGGCCGGCCGTAACGGTTGATCAGATGGAGCAGTCCGTGCCTCGTGCCGACCGCGACGTAACGCCCGTGCGGGTCGATCGTCACGAACGCCGCATCCGACGGCGCGGGCTTCTGGTGGGCGACCGTGAAATCCGCGTCGAGCAGGAGCAAATCCGCCTCGCCGCCCTCGGCTAGAAGCGCGATGAGGCTGCCGTCGTCGCTGACCGCGCCCGCCAGGATGCGGCTCGGCACGCGCGAGCACGACAGGGATTCCCCCTGGACGTCGAAGAGGTAGAGCTGGTTTCCCTCGTCCCAGGCGAGGATCGTGCCCGCCTCGCGCGCCAGCGCCAGGCCCTTCAGCGGCGAGTCGGTGACGACCGTCCACGCGGTCTCGGGGTCGATCCGCATCGCGGCGCGGCCGGCAGTCTCACTACTCATCGCTGCGCCTCAACTCGCCACCCGCCGGCCGGCTCCCGCACCGATCGATACCCGGGCCCCCGGCGACGGCGGCGATCCGTCGTCCAGCCCAGCACCTGCCGGTCCTGGTCTCCATCCTATCACGAGCCGCTCGCGGCGCAACAGGATGGCGGCCGCCGCAAATCCGCGAGGCGGGCGGGCGACCGTCGCCATCAATGCGAGGCCGGGCTGCGTTCCTTCGCGACGCGGATGGCGGCGGCGAGGACCGGGTCGTGGGCCGGGTCGCCGTAGTTCGCTTCTTCGCGGAGAAGGGCGCCGTCGTCCTGGGGCTTCGCCGCCGACCGCGTCACGACCGGGACGTCGGGCTGCACGCCCTGCTCGCTGTAGGGCCGGTTCTGGGGCGAGTAGAACTTGGCCGTCGTCAACTTCAGCCCGGCCGGTGCGGAGCGAAGCGAGAAAATGCTCTGGACCGAGCCCTTGCCGTAGGTGCGCGTCCCCACGATCGTGGCCCGCTTGTGGTCCTGGAGGGCGCCGGCGAGGATCTCGCTGGCGCTGGCGCTATCGTGGTCCACGAGCACGAACAGCGGCATCCGCCACCGGGCCCGCCCCTCGGCGCTGAGCATCTGCGTCTGCCCCTGGGCGCGGCCTCGGGTCGAGACGATCACCCCCGAGTCCACGAACCGGCCCGCCATGTCCACCGCCACGTTCAGCAGGCCGCCCGGGTTGCCGCGCAGGTCGATCACGAGGACCCGCAGCCCCTGGCGCAACAGTGCCTCGATCGCGGCGTCGAGCTCCTCCGTCGACGACTTCTGGAAACCGGACAGCCGCAGGTAGCCGAGCCCGAGCGCCGGGTCGACGATCTTCGCCCGGGTGACGCTCTGCACCTCGACATGCCGCCGGACCAGTCGGAGCGACTTGACCTCGCCTGATTTCCGCCGCACGCCCAGCTCGACCGTACTCCCCTCGGTCCCCTGGAGCCGGTTGGCGGCCTCGTCGAGCCCCATCCCTTTCAGCGCTGCGCCGTTGACCTGGACGATCATATCCCCCGCCTGGAGTCCCGCCTCCCACGCCGGCCCGCCCCGGATCACCCCGACGATCCGGAGACCCTCCTTGTCCTGTTTCAGCTCGATCCCCAGGCCGACGAAGTTGCCGTCGATCATCGCATAAAGGTCTTCGAGCTTGTCCGGCGTGAGGTAGCTCGTGAAGTCGTCGAGGACGTCGCAGGCGCCGTAGGTGAACTCGAGCAGGATCGGCGTGGCCTTCATGCCCAGCGAGCGCCTCGCCAGGTCGGCGCAGGTCAGCGACATGCGTACCGCTGCCGCCCGATCGGGGACCTCGAGGCTCATCCGGTAGCGCCGCAGGGTCTCTCGCAGCGCCGTCACTCGGTCGGCCTCGGCGGTCGGCGCATTGGCCTTGAGGAAGACGGGGTCGCGGAGCGCGACCTCCACGTTGTCCAGCCCCCTGCGGACCATCGGCTCGAACGACACGTTGTCGACGTAATTGGACTCGATGCGGTCGAGCACCTCCTCATACAGCTCGACCGACTGCGTGTCGGGGAGCCGCAGTAGCACATTGCGGAAGCTGTCGTCGAGGTAGCGGCGCTGGAGCTTGAAATGGATCTCGCAGAGCTTCAACCGCCGGCTGAACTCGACCCGGCTGGGCCAGCGCTCGAGCGCCTCGCGATAGACCTCCATCGCGCCGGACCAGTTCCGCTCGCGCTCCCTGTCGAGCCCGCGCTCCAGCAGGACGGCCGGCTCGCCCGAGACCTTCGACGTCTTCGCCGGATCGCTCGCCCGCGCGATGGGGGCCGGCGGCGGCGAGTCGAATCGATGGCCGTCGCCGGCGTGGACCGCCGGGCCGACCAGGAACATCACCCCCAGGGCGTACCAGTGAAGCCGGCGCATGGACGACGATCTCCCGCCTGGGAACGGGGCGAATCCTCGTCCGTCGTCGCCTCGTCAGCCGACGCAGGCCCGGCCCTCGCACACGGGGAAGGCCGCGAGCCGCAATCGGAGGCAGGAGCCGGCGCGCCCCGTGCAGATCATGGGGGCTGGCTCGGGTTGCGACGATACCAGGGTTCCGCGCACCGCTCCGTCGTTGCCGTTCGTATGGAGTCATTCCGAATCAAAGCGGGCACGACCGGTCGCGGTCCCGACCTCCCCCTTTCCGTCGTCCGGGGGCCATCAAGTCCGTCGTCGCCGGTCCGGGACGCAAGCAACCGTGGCCGGTCGCCGGTCCCAGACCAATTATAACACACCGATCCCCGCGCGGGCCGGATTCTCGCAAGCCCCGCGCCGCTGCGGTAAAACCCGTCGTCGCTCGACGCCCGTACGTCGTGGCCGGTTGCCCGGTCGCATACAATGGGCGATCGGACCCACCCGCCGCCCTCGATCGAGGACCCGCCATGAAACCTCCCGCCGAAGGCGTCATGGACGCCAGCGACGTCGGACCCGTCGACAGGGCTGGGGACGATCTGGGCTCGCTGCGACGCGACGAGATGCTTCTGTTGCTCATGCTGGCCTCGGTCCAGTTCACCAGTATCGTCGACTTCATGGTCATCATGCCGCTCGGCCCGCAACTGATGCGGACACTCCACATCACGGCGCGCCAGTTTTCGCTGAATGTCTCGTCGTACACCATCGCGGCTGGGGTCGCGGGGATTCTGGCGTCGACCTTGATGGACCGCTTCGGCCGCAAGGCGGCATTCCTGACGCTCTACGCCGGATTCCTGGTCGGGACGTTGCTCTGCGGGCTGGCGCAGACCTTTGCCACGCTGCTGGCGGCGCGGGTGGCGACCGGCATGTTCGGCGGCATCCTGGGCGGCATGGCCCTGGCGATCGTCGGCGACGTCTTCCCCGAGCACAAGCGCGGGCGCGCGACCGGCGTGCTGATGTCGGCCTTCGCGCTGGCCTCGGTCGTGGGGGTGCCGGTCGGGATCTACCTGGGGAACAGATTCGACTGGCACGCGCCGTTTTTGGTCCTGGCCGCGCTGGGGCTTCCGGTCCTGTTCGCGGCGCTCCGCGTGCTGCCGCCGCTCCGCGGGCACCTCCAGGAAGGACCGCACGCCCCCCTGCTCGCCCGACTGGCCGAGACCTTCAGCCACGCGAACCACCTCCGCGCGTTCGCCCTGATCGGCACGATGATGCTCGGTGCCTTCGCGGTGATCCCGTTCATCTCGGTGTATCTCGTCCGCAACCTCGGCATCGCCGAGACGTCGCTGCCGGTGATCTTCGTCACCGGCGGCCTGTTGAGCCTCGTCGGCGCCCCGGTGGTCGGCCGGCTGGCGGACCGCCACGGCAAGCTGATCGTCTTCCGCGTCGTGGCGTCGATCTCGGCCGTGCTGATCGTCGTCGTGACACACCTGCCGCCGCTGCCGCTCCTGGTGATCGCCGCGATCACGGGGACGATGATGCTCACCAACGCCGGGCGGATGGTCGCCGCGATGGCGATGGTGACCGGCAGCGTCGAGCCAGCCCGTCGCGGGGGCTTCATGAGCGCCAACTCGGCCGTTCAGCACATCTCGACCGGACTCGCCGCGTACATCGGCGGCCGGATCATCGGCGACAACCCCGTCGACCAGCCGATCCCCCACTTCAACACCGTCGGCTACGTGGCCGTCGCGGCAACGATCCTCAGCATCTGGCTGGCCGGCCGCGTGCGACCTGCCGCCGGGCCGGCAGGCAAACCGTCCGAAATCGGCGCCTTCGAGGACGTCCTGGACGACCCGCTCTCAGCCGCCGAGACCCTCTGATCCGCCCCGACTTGCCGACACATGGGATCATGCAACCGATCCGGATTTTCGGCTTGCCCGATCGGTGTCTAGCCGCCATCATGCCCGGCAATCCGGGACCTCGATCCCTCCGGAAAGGACTCCGGGCATGGCCTTACTCTCCCGACCGCTTGTTGCTGCGCTCGTCGTGATGCTCGCCGCGTGCGGGACTGCGCGGGCCGGCGATCCTCCCTGGCGCGGTTGGGTAACCGCGCGCGAGCTGGCGAGCCGGGCTTCGCCCGAGTGCCTTGACATTCTTGCCACCGCCGAGGCCGCCATCGGCCATTTCACGGCGGCCGCCGATCAGGAGGGGAAAGCGATCTCGCTGCTCCCCAAGACGATCTCCGCGAGGACGATAACCGCCGGTCGCTCGCCCACTATCGAGACCACAAGCCCGCCGACCGCCTGAGCCTGCTCGAGGAATGGGGCATCCGGAAGTCCCGACGCGGCTAGAAAGGATTCACGCTCATGTTCCTGAATAAAATGCGTTTGTGGACTCTGCTGCTCGTCGCGGGCGCCGGATCGGCCGTCGCCTCGGACGCCATCGAGGTGCCGAAGCTCAAGTTCGGGATCGTCCTCAACGCCAAGCCCACGCGCAACCACCTGCGCGACGCGGTGCAAAAGACGCCCAGTTTCTGGCTGATGGACGGCAACAAGAAGATCGTCCCCTCGCGGCCGGGGTTCATCTACCGGATCGAGCGCACCGAGCGGGGCATGATCCTGCTCTCGCTGCCGAGCCAGGGCCTCTACGGCTGGGCCCCTCGCGACGCGGTGATCCCCTACAACGAGGCCGAGGGCTACTTCACCGAAGAGCTCGAGAACCACCAGCCGACGTCGTTCAACTTCCTGATGCGCGCGGTCGTCTGCCGCGATAACGATCGGTTCGACAACGCCTTCCGCGACCTCGACGAGGCGCTGCGGCTGGATCCCAAGAACGTCCCCGCCCTGATTGAACGGTCGTTCCTCTGGCAGGCCCGCAACCGGATGGACCTGGCCCTGAAGGACGTCGACCGCGCCGTGCAGGTGAATCCGAAAGCGGCCGACGCCTACCTCGAACGCGGGGTCTACCGCTACCGCCTCAAGGACCAGCAGGACGCCCTGGCCGACCTCGACCGCGCCGCCGAACTCGGCTCACGGTCGATCTACATCCCGCTGGTCCGGGGCTCGATCTTCGTCGAGCGCCGCGAGCTGGAGGACGCGCAGCGCGCCTTCGAGAACGCGATCGTCATCGATCCCAAAAGCTTCGACGCCCACCTGATGCTGGGCTCGGTCCAGCTCCTGCGTTCGAAGGCCACGGCGGCTGCCTCGACCTTCAGCCGGGCGATCAAGCTCGAGCCCGAGAAGGGCGGCGGCTACGGCGGCCGCGCGGTGGCCTACATGAGCCTCGGCCGGCAGCGGGAGGCGCTCGACGACCTGAACAAGGCCATCCAGTTCGACTCGATGCGGGCCGACCTGTTCCGCGACCGCGGGCAGATCTACGCCATGCAGTCCCAGTGGAACCAGGCGCTCGCCGACCTGAACACGGCCCTGCGCATCGACCCGGGCGACGTCGAGGCGAATGTCGCGCTCTCCTGGATCCTCGCGACCTGCGACGAGACGAAGCTGCGTGACGGCGCCCGCGCCGTGGCGCTCGGCACGCGCGCCTGCGAGCTGACCCAGTGGAAGTCGGCCCGCCCGCTGGCCACGCTCGCCGCGGCGTTCGCCGAGAAGGGCGACTTCAACTCCGCCGCGCAGATGCAGGTCAAGGCCATCGAGCTGACCGAGGAGAAGGACCCGATCCGCAACTACTATCGGGCGTGCCTCAATCGTTACAGCGCCCGCAAACCCTGGCACCGCCTCACGCCGCTCGAGGAGCTGGGCCTGCGTCGCTATCGCCCGCCCGCCCGCGGGGCGGCCCCGCAGGACGACAACGTCCAGCGCACCGGGGCCCCGCGGCCGCGCTGATTCTCGCCGTTATTCGCTCTCTTCTCGCTGCTCTTCGGAATCGATTCCTTCACAAGCTCTCAGATCAGCTCGCGGATCGGTTCGCGGTCGTCGAGGAGCGCCATCGTCCGGCCGCCGCGATCGGGGACGGTCGTGGCCGGGTCGATGCCCAGGTGCCGGTACAGGGTGGCGAACACGTTCTGGAACGATACCGGCCGATCGACCACATAGGCCGCCTGCCGATCCGTCGCACCGACGTACTGCCCCGTGCGCAGGCCGCCGCCAGCAAGCAGGGCGCAGTTGACCGCCGGCCAGTGGTCGCGGCCGGCGTCCTTGTTCACGAGCGGAGTCCGCCCAAACTCGCCCCAGACCACCACCGAGACATCGCGATCCAGCCCGCGGCGGTGCAGGTCGTCGACCAGCGCCGAGAGCGCCATGTCGAGCTTGGGAATCCGCTGGCGGTTGGTCGAGAAATTGTTCCGGTGCGTATCCCAGCGTCCGAAACTGATCGTGACGACCCGCGCGCCGGCCTCGACCAGTCGCCGGGCCATCAGAAAGTGGTCCATGCAGCACGGCGGACCGTCCTGCTCGGGCCGCATGTCGCCGATCCCGTACCGGGCGCGAACTCTCGGGTCTTCCTTCGTCACGTCAAGAGCCTCGTACACCCGGCGCGACGTCAGGACCTCGAAGGCCCGCTGGCTGAAGCTATCCATGCCGCGGACCGCCTCGTCGTGGTCGAACGCCCGGCGGAACCCGTCGAGCTGACCGAGCAAGGACCGACGGGCGGCCAGGCGGGCGGGATCGAGCGCGGGGACGTCCAGGCTCAGGCCAGCCCCGCCCGTGCCGGTCCGACCCTTCGACTCGGCGCGGAACGGCGTGAATGGCGCATGGGCCAGTCCCAGATACCCCGGCTCGCCCGGGTTGCCCCATCGCGGTTCGCCGGTCCTCGGTGACAGGCCCACGAAGGTCGGCACGTCCGGATGGACCGGCCCCTTCAGCCGGGAAACCGCCGACCCCAGGCTCGGCCGGCCTCCCTGCACCTTGCTGATCATGTCCTTGTAGCCCGTCAGGCACTGGCCGGCCGAGTGGTCCGGCCCTGCCCCGACGATCGACCGGATCACCGCGAACCGATCCATCATCCCGGCCAGCCGCGGCATGTGCTCGCAGATGTTGAGACCGGGGACGTTGGTCGGAATCGGCCGGAACTCGCCCCGAATCCCCTCGGGCGCGTCCGGCTTGAGGTCGAACATGTCCTGGTGCGGCGGCCCGCCCGCCAGGAAGATCATGATGACCGCCTTGTGCGAGTGCCGGATGCCCGCCTGGCTCTCCGCCCGCAACAACGCGGGGAGCGAAAGGCCCCCGAGGGCCAACCCGCCGATCCTCAAGAAATCGCGCCGCGTCACGCCGTCGCAGTATCCCGTCCGCGCCGGTCCGAAGAGGCTCAACATGGCGTTACCCCTTCCTTCCCGCACCACACCGACCGTTTAGCCGGTGTTTAACATTCGATTTTGCGCCCGGTTCGCGGGTTTGGCAAACGGCCGCGCTCGCGAGGGTGTTTTTCGTAAACCTTTCAAGGATCGAATGATGGAGAATCGACACGGCGAACGACCCCGGCTGCATGCGATGTCACAACCGGCCCGCCTGCATCGTATTGTCGATCGCTCCGGCGCCCCCAGGAGCCCAGGAGGGGGCCAGTCATTCGCTCCTCAGCGCTACCTCCTCGTCGTGCAAGCGGGTCTCGATACCTTCGGGAGTGCGGACTGGGCACTCCCACTCGGTATCTTCATCGACCAGAGGAGGGTCGGGACTTTCCTCGGCTCCCCGTACTGCCGGATTCATGGCCCGGGTCTTCGCGCGACCTGGTCGCATGGGACCAGCCGGCTCACCCCGGCCACCCAGATCCCGAGAAAGCGAAGACAGGCACCCGGTCGAGGGGCCTGTCCCCGTTTGATCGGGGCTTCCTACCCCTGTTCTACGACGTCCTTTCGGTGCGTGTTCGCTCGATCAGATTACCGCGGCGTCTGCCCTTCCTTGATATGATGCACCCGCCCCGCGGGAAGATCGCGGAGGGTCGTCGTCTTGCCCGAAGGCCAGGTGATCCGGACCTCGTCGGCCTTGTCGGCCTTACCGAGGCCGAAGGTCAGCGGCAGCTCGACGGAGGACAGGTAGCTCCTGGAGGGGAAAAGCTGGGTGCGGCAGACGGTCTCACCGCGCTGAAGCTCGACCTTCGCCCCGATGGCGTCACGGTTGGACGTCTTGACGTCCCCCTCGAGCGCCAGGCGGATCCAGTGGTTGGTGTTGCCGCCATCGTTGCGGAACAGCCGGGGCGAGCCGTTGTTCACCGTAACCACGACGTCCAGGTCGCCGTCGCCGTCGATGTCGGCATACGCGCAGCCGCGACCGACAATCGGCTTGAACAGGTCGTCGCCAGCCTGCTGCGGCCGGACGAGCGTGTAGAGGTTCCGGCCTGGCCGGCCCGAGTTCCAGAAGAGCTGCACGGACTGCTCGTAGTGCTCGCTGGCCTGCACCTTCGAGATCTCGGGCTCGAGGTGCCCGTTGGCCGAGAGCAGGTCCAGCCGTCCGTCGAGGTCGTAGTCGAAGAAGAACAGCCCGAACTTCAGCGGCGGCTGGGTCGGCGCGCCCAGGCCGTACAGGTTGGCCACGTCGGAGAACACCATCGCCGAGGGTTGATCGCTGACATACAGCGCCGTCATCTCGTTGGCGAAGTTGCCGACCGCCAGCGCCAGCCGGTCGTCGTTGAGCGGATGGGCCCAGTCGGCGCCCATGCCCCCGCGCGGGCCGCCCGACTGGTCGAACGCCACGCCGGCCAGGATCGCCATCTCCTCGAACTTGCCGCCGCCCTTGTTCTTGAACAGGAAGTTCTGGACCGTGTCGTTCGCCACCGCGATGTCCACCAGCCCGTCGCCGTCGACGTCCTGGGGCGCGACGCCCAGCGACTTGCCCACCGCGACGCCCAGGTCGGGCGTCTTCACCTGCACGCCCGACTGCGCGCTGATATCGACAAACCGGTCGCCGTCGTTGCGGAGCAGACAGCAGAAGGATCCACTGAACGACGTCGGCGGCCCGTACGCCCGACCGAGCCCGGTGAGCTGGAAGCCCTGCACCTTGTCGATCTCGGGCGACCAGGTGATGTAGCTGGCGATGAACAGGTCGAGGTCCCCGTCGTTCTCGATGTCGACGAACGCCGCCCCGGTCAGCCAGCTCCGCGGCCCGCCCGCGTTGAACCCCTCGGTGATATCCTCGAAATGCCCCTTGCCGTCGTTGCGGAACAGATGCCCGCCGCCGACGCCCGTGACGTACAGGTCCTCGTCGCCGTCGTTGTCGAAGTCGCCGACCGCCACGCCCTGGCCGTAGAAGGTCTTATCCAGCCCCGCGGCCTTCGTCACATCCTCGAAGTGGCCCTTGCCGTCGTTGCGATAAAGCGCCTGCGTGGGCTTCGGATTCACCTCGTGCCGCGGCCAGTACGACGAATTCACGAAGAACAGGTCCTGGTCGCCGTCGCGGTCGTAATCCAGGAACGCCACACCCGCGCCCATCGTTTCGGGCAGCAGCTTCTCGCCGTTCGCCCCGTTGAAGTGGCGGAAGGTGATGCCGGCCTCCTTCGTGATGTCCACGAATTTGACGTTGGGGATCGTCTCGGCGCGCACCTCGTCCGGGCGCCTCGGGGCCTGGGGCGCGGCAACGGTCTTTTTCGGCGGCTCGGGCCCGCACCCCGCAAGAGCCAGGGGCATCACCATCAGGGCCGCGACCGCCGCCGCGCGCCCGATCACATATCGACTCATTCTCCGCTCTCCATCGGATTGGCTGCCGGCGAGGCCGGTTCTGAGGATGGTATCCCGCGCACGGCGACCCCGCCCGCGGGCGGGTCGATGCCAGGCGCGCCGGGACGATTCAGGGGATGGATGACGATCGACTGGACATTCATGTTGGCCGCCGGGTCCTTCTTCCTCGCCGCGGCGAACGCCTGGCCCTCAGCCGTCTCGTCCGCCTTGAGCCGCTCGTGCAGCCGACGGTGCGTCGCCTCCAGGGCAAAGGCCAGTGCTCCGCGAGCTTCAGCATCGGTCTCGGCGTCCCAGGCCGGGCCCAGGATCTCGACCACGTCGTGCAGCGGCTCGAGTCGCGACTGGTATTTCGGCCGCGGCCCCTTCATGAAGCGGTCGACGTCCTCACCCAGCCGCAACGCCAGCCCGACGCGCTGGGGTGCCTGGCCGGGTCCCTTCAGGCCGGAAAGCTCGCGGGCGAGCTTCAGCAGCTCGTCGGGGGCGACCGGGCCGTCCGGTTTCTTCGTCTTATCGCCCGTCTCGATCTTCACCCGCCCCCACGCCGGGTCGTGGTACGCCTGCGCCAGCCCGTAGTGCGCGATCACATTCTCCGAGTCGATCGCCAGCGTCCGGCGATAGGTGGCGATCGTCTTCTTCAGATAGTCGCGCCGTTCGTCGCTGTCGGCGGGGATCGCCGGGTCCTTGGACCGGAGGTAGAGCGCACCGGCCAGCTCGTTGATGACGTCGTAGTCGAGGCTCAGGTCGATCTTCCGCTCGGGTATCCGGGTGTTGAGCACGCTCTCGAAGTTCTGGATCGCCTCGTCGAGCATGGTGTTCCGCACGTTGATCTGCCCGGTGAGCCAGTTGATCACCCAGGGAGCCGGCGGCTCCTTGTGCGCCGCGGCCTTCTCGAGCGCCGCCAGCGCCTCGGGAATCCGGCCCTCCTTCTGATAGACCCGCGCCAGGTTGACCCAGCCATCGGCGCGGCCGAGCTCGACCACCTTCTTGAAGACCTGCTCGGCCTGGCGCAGCTCGCCCTTCTGTCCGCCCTGGGCCGGCCCTTCGAGCAACATCCCGATCCCATAATCATTCCACCGCTGCCAGGCGGGCTCAATCGGCGAGGGAGCGTTCTTCGCCGCCGGGCCGCTGCGCACCGCGACATCCACCGCGTCGCGCGCCATCAACACGATCGGCAGCTCGGGCCCCTTCCCCTTGCCATAGATGTAATCCATGTACGTCCGGTCGAACTTGCGATAGTTGACCTTTGCCTCGAGCGTGATCGGCCCCTGGATGCCCTTCGGCACTTCGAGCCCGAAGTGGACCACCTGCCCGGCGCCGGGCGGGATCTGCTTGTTGTAGAGGGCGACGAAGATGTCCTGAGGATTGCGCCGGTCGATCCGATTGCCGTACCGATCGAGCATGTAGACGTTGATGAAATGCGAGTACGGATCGACCTTCCCGGCGGCGTCGATCCCGCCCGAGTGGCCGATGATCTTTCCGCCGGCGCGCGCGGTCAGCTCGACCCAGATCTCGTTGGAGTCGACCGTCCCCTGGCTGAACAGGTGGCCGATGCCGAGGGTCCGCACCACGACCTCGACCAGGTACTTCGCGCCGGGCTCGAGCGCGGGCGCCACGGGCCGGAGCGGGGCCAGCAGCCGCCCGTCGATCTCGCCCCTCTCGCGCAGGCCGAAGACGTCGACCCGAACCTTCCTGTCCGCCAGGAACCGCGCATGCCGCTCGGCCGATTCCTTATCCCCCAGGATGGTCGACAGCCCGGTATCGGCCCCGATGAAGAAGTGGTCGTGGATCTCACGCCCGCCCTTGCCGTCGAAGTCCTGGGCGCCGAAATCGGTCGAGGGCTTCAGCTCCATGTGGCACTCGGTGCACGTCGCCTTCGCCACCTCCGGGTAGTAGAAGGACTTCGCCCCGTGCCCCGAGACGCCCGAGAGCAGGTACGGGTCATGATGGTTCTGCCCCCGCACGAAATCCCGGTAGTGGTTCAGCCCGTACGGCAGCCCGACCTTGTGGCATGTCGAGCAGAACTTCACCTGGCCGAGGTCGTCCCTGTCCCTCATGAACGGCTTCATGAAGGTCTTCTTGTGCATCTCGGGCTTAGCCTTCACCAGCGTCTGGTTGACCCACTGGAGGAGCGGGTTCTCGCTGTAGGCGAACGGGTAATGCACCGGCTCCTCGATCGTGTACGCGGCGTTTCCGCGCGTGTTGTTCACGTTGGTGATCGCATGGCAGCCCGTGCATGTGATCCCCGCCTGGCTCGTCGGGTCGCTGACGTCGTCATAGTTGGGATCGTCGAAAGCCCCGGAGAAAAACGGCACAAGGTCATGGCACCCCGCGCACCACCGCGCGGCCTGGGTATTGCCGTCGCGCTTGAGCGAAACCTGCCGCGTCTCGCGGACGCTCGCCAGGTACGGCTTGTTGTTGAACGAGCTGTTGTGATGCGCCGAGTGATACCAGCCGTCGTACGCGTCCTTGTGGCACTTCATGCAGTACTCGTCCATCATCAGCGTCTTCGCCGGGATGAACTTGCCGTTGGCGGTGACCGCCTCGGACGGATAGAAGTACTGCTTCCCCTCCTTCGGCCCGGTCACGCCGAACGCCCGCGGATCCTCGCGGTGCAGGATCGCCATCAGCACGATGAATGCCGCGACGGCCACGCCGAACCGGCGGGCCCAGTGCCACCGGATCATCGGGCCGGCCAGGCGGTGCTTGACGTACAGCCCGATCGCCGCGAGTGGCGCAGCCACGTGCAGCCAGTACCCGACCTCGCGGATCCTCGGGTCCCGCACCTCGAACCCGCCGATCCGCACGAGGATCAGCCCCGAGACCAGGATCACGGTCGCCGCGGCCAGAAGCGCCAGCCCGTACCGCACGGCCGCCCGGTTGGGCCGCCGCCAGGATGTCGCCAGGTGAGCCAGGCCGAACACCAGAAACGGCACCACCACCAGGAAGCCGAGGGCCAGGTGCAAGAGCACCATCAGCATGTAGAAGAAAGTCTGCTGGGTCGTGCCCAGGTACCAGGTGAGCGCCGTCACGCTGGCCAGGTACACGCCGTTGGCCCCCAGCACCGCAAAGGCAATGAGGATGACCCAGAGCAACGGCCGCAATTTCGGCCCGATGGCCGGGGTGTATGTCCTCCCGCGCCGATCTCGCATGGGCTGGACTGGTGCCGACATGGACGAGCACTCCGATTCGAAATCGGGCGATCCGATCCACCCGATCGCCCGGGTTCCACGATAATAATGATGAAAGAATGCTGGAATGTGCATGGACAGCCGAGTCGCCCAGCGGCCGGCCTCATTTCACGGGCGGACTGGGCTCGCCCGGATCGAGCCGCAATGATTCGAGCGTCGAGCGGACGTCGCCCGCGATCCGGTCGTAAGACGCCTCGGGAGCATGCCAGCGCAGGTAGAGGGTCTGATCGGGTCGCACGAAGCCGATGGTCACCTGGCGAGTCGACACGGGCTTCTGGCCCTCGGGCACGACGAACTCGCCGGCGCCGGAGGGTGCTAGAGCGTCGCCGGTTCCCGGCGCGGTGAGCTCGACCCGGGCCGCGGTGCGGCCGGCGACCGGCTCGGTGCGCCGCTCGCGGATCTCGACGCCCGGCAGGTGCTCCATCCGGTTGACCAGGGCGTCGGCGATCATGGCGGCCGCACCGTCGGGCACGGGCAGCGTCCGGTAGACGACCAGCGACGAGTTCTCGGGCCCCGACCAGGCGGCGATCGCCACGCCGGGCACCCTCCACCGCGTCGCCTCGACCCGCTTCCACGACCTGGGCGGTTCGACGCGCACGGCATCTCCACCGCCCCAGCCGCCCGGCCCGCAGCCGAGCAGCGGCAACATCACAATCGGACCAAGGACGCGCAACCGTCCACGCAGCAAGCGCGCAGGCAACACGGGCCGACTCTCCCAGCCGAAGGACTCGCGGCGAACGCAGGTATTACGCCGGCATGAAAGTAGGTCGGGCATTCTTGCCCGACGGAGCCCGAGTGTCGGGCAAGAATGCCCGACCTACTTGAAGACCTTTCCTGCCGGGGTCGTATTCACCCGGGCGAAAGGACCAACGTAGGTCAGACTTTAGCCTGACTCCGCGCGTGCTTCTCGCCGGCGCACCAACAACGTGCGGCGAATCAACGGGGAGGCCGATCCAGACGGAAGACATGCAATGGATTGTCTCGACGCTCGTCCCCGACCGCCAGCCGCCCGGAGTTCCCCGGCGGCAACGTGATGCGATCGTCGGCCCGATCGGCATCTCCGATGAATCCGGCAGGTGCAGCGGGGGGCGTCGGCACCTCGCCTCCGCACGGGACGCGCTTCAGCACCGGCGGCATCAGCCGCCCGGAGTCCCCGATGGGCCCGAGCGGATCGACGCGATCCCACGAGAGCCGCTCGCCGAGCACGGGCCGGTCGGGTACGTGGCACCCCGCGGCGCCGGCCGGGCGCGCGGCCCAGCACCAGCACACGACCATCGCCAGGGCAAAAACGGCCGGGCGACTCGGGGTGATCCCACGGGACCGAAACACGTCGCGAACGCTCCTCGTCTCGCTGAGGAAGGGAGTGGGTGATCTTCTCGATCGTAAGACCCCCCGGCGCCGGTTGTCAATGGCGGCCCTGCCCCACGAATCCTCCCGCGGCGACGGTTGTCAGGTATCGACCCCCACATACAGCAACCTCCCGGCGCGGGCCACCTTCTCGACGGCCGGGAGCAGTTGCTCGTAGTCGGCGCGTGCATCGTCGTCCGGGGCCGCGAGGATCGACGGGCCGGCAGCCTTTAGCTCCTCGAGCAGCCTGGCAACCTCATCCGGAGTATGCATGCTATGGCTGGGGGTCCAGTCCTCCCACCGGGGCCGGCGATTGATGCGCGGGTGGTAGCGGTACGGCCGGGTGCCGAAATGCGAGATGACTGCGTCGGTGATCTGGTCGACCGGCACGCCGTGGTGCCGGCGGGCGATCTCGATCACGTCCCAGTAGACGCTGTCGTCGCACGCGCAGCGGAAGTCCAGGCCGTCGCCCCGCTTCCGGCGCTCGCTGAATGCGATCACGGCCCGCTCCCAGATCGACTTGCCGGTGTCCGACAGGTCGCCGTACCAGTCCGGCTGGGCCAGGCGGGGGCGAATCACGTCGCACAACTCCTCGGGCTCGCTGGGCCAGTCGTAGACCGGGTCTCCGACCTTCAGAGCTTCGTCGGCTCCATCCAGGCCGTCGGAGACCTGCTCGGCGAACGCCAGGAGTTGCGTGCGGCTGGGCTCCTCGACGAAGCGATGGAATTTGTCCCAGTCGAGCGAGTAAATGAAGTAACCTGCCATCGTCGCGCCCCTCGGGACCATGAGGTACCGCGGCATTATGGCACCGGTCGGGTCCCGATGGGAGAGACTTGCGATACTCTGGAGAGAATGAGACATGTCCATGAAACCGGCGTCGACCGCCTGGGACCACGTCCTGGTTCGCCATGTCGTTCCGGCCAAACGGGATCAGGTCGCCAGGCTGGAGACGCTGCTGAGGGTCCCGTTCCCGGGCAGTCCCACCGTCCTCTACACCGACGAGGCGCGCGACCTCTCGTTCCTCGGTCCGCCCAGGGGGCGCTGGATGCTCGCGGCCGGGTTCCCCGGAGAGTCCTGGGTCCCCCTGTTCTCATCCATGGCCAGCAGTAAGGCCCTGTTCGATGCAAACGCTGACAGTCGACGGCTGGAGGTCGCCTGGTTCGGATACCGCCCTGAAGCGGAGGGCTGGTTCGTCCGGGTGAATCGAGCCGGCAAGCCAGCGGTCGAATTCCAGCAGGATGCCCGACCGGCGGCAGGACGGGGCAGTGCCGATCCGACCGAGCGAGAGTTCCGACGCATTTGCGAGGAGTTCGAGATCGCCCGGCCCACGCGAACAATCCGCGCCGACGAGCGCGAATTCGTGATCATCGGCGCCCGGGGTAAGCCGGTGAAGTCGGGCCTCCGCGGCTATGTGTTCTACCAGTGCCCGGCGCTCAGCGCCGGCGAGGATCCCGCTTCCGACAACCTGGCCCGGGCGATCGAGCGCTGCGACCCGGTCGGAATCCGCGATGCCATCCAACAGGGTGCGTCGTTGACCGTCGAACCGGACACCCTTGGGTCACCACTCGCGTCGGCCCTCTATCGCTGCGGGCGTTGCGACGCGGCCCGGTGGAAGGAATGCCTCGAAATCCTGCATGCCGCCGGCTGCCCGATCGACGGCATGCCGCACGACATCCCGCCGCTGTTCGACTGCGTCCGGCATTACATCCCGGACGCCAACGCTTATGAGATGGTGCAGTTCCTTCTGACCCGCGGCGCCAATCCCAACGCCACCGGCCCGCGCGGCGAGTCGCCGCTCTTCGAGGCGGTCGTGCACGGCCGGGTGGCGCTGGTCCGGCTGCTCGTGCAGCACGGCGCTGATCCCACGCAAAAGATCCCGCTGGGCATCTCGATCGTCGATTGGCTACGGCAGAGAATCGACGACCCGTTCTATTCGACCGAGCGATCGCAGTATGCTGAGATCCTCAAGCTTCTCGAAGCCTGACCGACGTCTTCGAGCGCATTACCGTTACGTTGCGCACGGGCGAGAGCTGGCGGTTCAAGTCGGTCCCGGAAGCCCGCGAAGTGGGCGTCAGGACGTAGCCGGAGGGCGTCAGCCCCCTGGACCGCCATGCGACCCCGCCTCTCCCCGCCATCGTGTTCCCCACTCCCGGCCGCGACCCCGCCACGCGGGGTCGCGGCCGGGAGGGTAACACGATAGCGGGGAGATCAGGGTTCGCCTGACG
>DAIDHB010000084.1 GCA_027452145.1 Planctomycetales bacterium | reverse complement strand
GACCTGAAGGCCGTCCTCCTCGGCGAGCATCCCCTGGAGGTCGAACGGATCTGGACCCGTCTCTTCCAGGGCTGGCGCCACCCGAAGATGGACGACGTGCTGACCATCAGCAAGATCGACGTGGCCATCTGGGATCTCGCCGGCAAGGCGCTCAATCAGCCGGTGTGGCGATTGCTCGGGGGCGCCCGCGACCGCGTGCCAGCGTACGCGGCGGGCGGTATGTACCAGCCCGGCAAGGACGTCGCCGAGCTCGTCGCCGAAATGACCGGCTTCGTCGAGGACGGCTTTCGCGCCGTGAAGATGAAGGTCGGTGGGATGCCGCTCAAGGAGGACGTCGCCCGGGTGCGAGCCGTCCGCGAGGCCATCGGGCCGGACGTGGATCTGATGGTGGACGGCAACCACGCCTGGACGGCGGCCGAGGCGATTCGGTTCGCGCGCGCGGTCGAGGATCTCTCGCCCTACTGGCTCGAAGAGCCGGTGTATCCGTGGGACTACCGCGGCTGCGCCGAGGTGGCGCGGGCGCTGGACGTTCCGGTCGCCACCGGTGAGAACGTCAGCACCCGCTGGGCCTTCCGGGACCTCATCGAGGCCGGGGCCGCCGACATCGTCCAGGCGGACGCGCTCTACTGCGGCGGATTGACCGAGTGGCGCCGCATCGCCGCGTTCGCCGCTGCTCACAATCTGCCGATGGCGCCCCACGGCAACGCCCACGTGGGCGCGGCCGGCGTTGGCGGCGTGCCCAACGGCCTGACGGTCGAGGTGGGCCTGTACGCCGGCCGCAAAAGCGAGCGTCCGCCAATCGTGGCGCCCCTCGTGGTCACCGATGGGCAGCTAGCGCTGAGCGAGGAGCCCGGCTTCGGCTTCGTCGTGGATCGCGACGCCATCCGCTGGAACCTCGAGCACGTGTGAAGCGAACGACCTTCCCTTCTCCCTCGAGCTGGTGACGTCGGCCCGGTCGGTGCTCGACGTGGGATGCGGCACTGGCCGGCTGCTGCGCCGAGCGCGCGGCCGGTCACGAAAATGAGCGGGCCGGCGAGATTCCCCTCACGGTCGATCCCGGGAACCCGCGAGCTGCTCCCCGGCCGCGTTCGCCGGCGGCACCTCGACCGGCCCACCCGGGTAGCCGAGGCGTCCGCGTGTCACCAGGATCAGTACCAGCGCCACCGCCCCGAAGGCGAGGAGGAGGTTGACGTCATTGTTCGCCGCGCTTGGGAAGAGCGGATTCACCATCGCGACCTGCGCGGTGTTCACGCTCGCGTGCGCCAGAATGGCGAGCAGGGCGCTGCCTCGCGTGTGGTTGAAGAGCCAGGTCATGAGCGGCGCGAGGGCCAGGACCATCAGGAGGAAGACGCCGACCGTCGTCGGACTCAGCCCCCCGCTTTCCGCGGCCCAGGCCGGGACCAGGTAAAACTGGGGGAGATGCCAGATGCCCCACAAAACGCCGAGCAGGAGCGTTCCGCCCAGGGGACCCAACTGCGCCTGCAGCCGGGGAAGGGCGAAGCCCCGCCAGCCCGGTTCCTCGAACAGCGGCCCTCCGGCGATACCGTCCACCACGAAGACGATAACGTAGGTCACGAGCCAGCGCACTGGCGCCATCGGGCGAAAGCTCGCCAGGGCGCCCGGCAGGATGAGCGCCGCCAGGAGGATGATCAGCGGGATGCCGAGCAGGGCGACCAGGTACCACCGGAGGCCGACGCGCCAGAGCACGACGCGGCGCAGCAGGAGCCGTAGGCCGGCCCGTCCGTCGACCACGACCGTCACGGTCGCCGCCGCCACGGTCGGGCCGACGGTGAAGAGCGCGACGACGAGGCCCGCCGGTAAGGCAAGCAGCCCGCCCAGGACGAGCAACGTGAGCCAGCTGATGCCGTTCGCGAGCAGAAAATAGCCGATTAGCGGGTGACGTCGCAGAGCGAGAGCCGGGTCCAGTGCACGCCGCGGACGTTTTGTCGAAACGGGCGACGTTTCCATCGTCCACCCTCCTTGCCGTGGTCGCGCCCGTCGTCACGGCCGCCCCGGTCGCCGGTCGAGCGTGAGCTCGGGCTCCTCCACCGGCAGATGGGTCTCTGACGCGCCGTCCTCCC
>DAIDHB010000083.1 GCA_027452145.1 Planctomycetales bacterium | reverse complement strand
ACGTGGAACCGAGAGAGGAGGGCCAGGAATGGAAGTCCCTGGTCGGAAGCGAACTGTTCGCGGGTGGAGACGAATTGGTCGCGTGGGTCCGTTGCGGTAGACTGCGCCATGGTGGCCTCCTTGGTGCGGCGACTGGCGGGGGAGTTGATACCGCGAGTCTACCCCCCAGGGGGGCCACTTCGCACCCCGGAGGCGTCGTAGCCCAAGTCACACGGCCCCTGCTGGTTACGTTATCCTTGTGCCATTCGTGCCTGTCCCCATTTTGTTAGGGTCTCTTAGCCGCCTCGCCGATCGAAGTTGGGAATTCCCGCCGCGTCGCCAGTGGTCGTCGTGTCGGCCGTAGTGTCCGCCCGATCGCCAGCGCCGCAAGGCCGAAGCCGGCGACAATGAAAATCAGCGCCGCGACGAACAGCGGGGCCAGCCACGCCCGCGGAGACAGGAGGGCAGCTGCTCCCAGGGAGTAGACGATCACGATTCCTATCGCCACAGCGTTGGTGCCCAGCGAGAGGGCGCGCCTGGCCGCCCCCGGCAGCTGGATATCAATCGGCATCCAGGCCATCCGCCGGAGCAGCTCGGCCGCTCCCGGGACGATCGCGTCCCAGGCGGCCAGCTTCGCGTCGGTCGGTGCTCGCGCCTCGGTCGGCTGTGGACAGACCACCAGGCTTTCCGTGAGACTCGCGTCGTTCAATCGCTCGACGAGGCCCCAGCCGACGGCCAGCCCGTCCTCGCCCCTCGGTTCGTTGCTCGAGTCAGTCGCCATCCTGCCCCTCCCCCCGACCTCTGCCGCCACGATGATGGTCCACCTGCCCGCCGTCGCCGACCTCCGCCCGGCGGCCCTGCCCCGGCGCGAAGCGTTCGCCGGAAGGAAAAAGGGGGTCGGCTACTTTGCTAGAGGGCAGTATTCTGATGTGAGTAGATGACGGTAAGCTCCAGTTGGCGTGCGACCACTCGTTCTGGCACAAGAAGCTAACTCAGGTCAGCGACCCACGCGACCGATTCTACCACAGCGAACGCACCTGTGCTCTACCTCGTCCTGGAGCCCAGCAGTTCCGCAACTCGCCGTTCCTGAAGAACCCGCAGCCGATTTGGAGCCCCGATCTCGCGGATCTCGCGACCTTGCGGCCGGAATCGGTCGTGCCGGCTTGGCTTTCGCGGGGGCATCCGGCGACTTTCCGGCTGAGCAGACGGACCTTCAGCGCACCCCTCTTCTCTTCGGCCATCGATGAGGGGCCGATCCGACCGGACCGAGTTCGCGGTCTCGGCTCGCCTCAGGGGGCACGTGCCAGTGTCACGGGCGAACGCTAATTGGTTGTCCCTCACCGGCAGGATGTAATCTCCCCCGCCGGCGATCACCACCTCGCAGACATCTCGATGGGTGAGCATGGCATCGCCGGTGACCACCTTGCCCGCCAGCGGCAGCACCTCCAGGAGTTCCAGCGCCGCCTTGTGCTCGTTGGACTTGGCACCGACCCGCAATTGGCCGAGGACAGCCTTGACGGCCGGGCGTAGGCGCTGACCAGGTGGACCGCGCATCTGTCCATCGCGGCTGCCCCGGGCGGTCTTGCCGTCGGGCGCCAGACGGGGGGCGTCGGTGGGCCCGAGCCGGCCGCGCAGCCACAAGGCGGCCCGCTCCTCGAAGTCGGCGACGTCGATCCGGCGGAAGACTCGCGAGTGGGTGGCCTAGCAGAGGCGCCAGGTGGAGGTGAAGCCGAGGAGCTTGAGGAACTCGCGGCCCCCCTCCTTGTCGAATTGGACGATGGCCTCATAGCTGGTCATACCGGCGAGAGTGGCGATGATGGCCAGCGCGAGCAGGGCCGGCAGGGGGTGACGTTTGCCGTGGGCGGCCCGCGGATCGTGAAGGCCGTCAAGCAGTTGCATCAAGCTGACGTTGTGTCCATGTAAGAACCTCATGCGTTGTCGATCACGATGAATCAGTCGAAGTCGATGACCTTAATCGAAATGGCCACCGACATCTACGTCAAAAGAAAACCGCCCTGAGAGGACACGGCGGACTGCGGATTTGCGGATTCATTCGCCTTCGGAGTTGCGTGTCGCCCTGTCGTGTCCTAAGAGTCCGGGTGAGCCCCGCTCACGAGTCGTGGGGCTGATGGCGCTGATATCCCGCGCCTCCCGTTACGGCTCGCCTTCGGGAGGCGGGCTGCGGGGGCTTTGCTCTTTGCGCCGAGGACCGAAGCATGCTCCGCGAGACGAGCCCCGTGATGGAACGGAGTTGCGACACCGTCTTTGTCGCCCTAAACGTCGATCATCCGTACTGGCAGCCCGCCATGGCCTTGCTCGAGGCCGCGGGCGGTCAACGCCAGTTCCTCGCCCTGGGGGCCGTCTATCGGTTCCTCACGGAGCCCCGGCGCGATTATGCGCTCGACCTGGTGCGGCGGACGCTCGGCTGGACCGTCGCCAGCCCCCACGATGATCGCGGTGCCTTTCCGGGATGTCGTCCAGGGGGTTCGCGTGCTCCCGCGGCTAGGTCGGGTCGGATTTGATCCGGCTGGCGGTCAACGATGCGCTGGAGCGACGTCGGCCCCGCTGGTGAGCGCCGCAACGTTGCTCGCCGACGTCGCGAGCCAGTGATGGATGCGTCCGGTGGTCGGATCAGGCGATGAGTGCGGGCCGGGCCAGGGCCGCTCGCCCTTGGGCGTTGAGCATCAGGCCGGCGTCCGCGAGAAGCGGGAATGGGCCCGTGCAATCGACTGTAATGCCCTCGGGCGTTGAGCGTCCGCATGGTCGCGCGAGTCGGAGGCCCGCCAGTCCATGCAATCGACTATGACGCCGAAAGGCAATTCTCCGCCGTAGGGCGGCCCCATTGAAAGCTGTGGCATTGTCCCACGTGGTCCCGGACGTAATTAATGCAAGGACTTTGAGGCCACCTGGTAACCTGAGATTGGTCGGATCCTGGTAAGACGAGGTGGCCCGATGGGTGGACTATGACCTCGAACGCCTCGATCGACCCGGCTGACCTGCCGATCCTCCGGCAGGTCGCTCGGAGTGACTCCTCACCCTGGTATCTGTTCCGTCAGGCCAGGATCGGCCCGGCCAACGCCCACGACGTGCCCAACACCACCGTCGCCTCTCGGATGCAGTGCGACGAGACCACCCGACTGGAGAACCTGTCGCCGCTACGAGCGCGACGGCCTGGCCGGGCTGGTGACCCCGCCAGTGCGACCCGGGTGCCTCGGGCGGATTTCGCCCCCCCCTCCAGCGAGCCCAGATCGTCCGGCTTGCCTGCCAAGGGCCGTTGGATCACCTTTTTCGCCGTCCAATGGAGTAGACCCGCCCTGTCAGCCGAATTATGCCTTAGAATCCGCAAGACCGGGCGATTTGGTTCACTCCCTCCCGACGCCCGCCTTAGCGGGGGCCGATGGGAGAGTAGCATTTATCGAGGTCTCTTCCTACCGAAGCTTTGGGGCCTCTACAGGAGTAGCCCAGTCGGATCATCGCGACCGGATCGGGTGGATTCTTTGGGCCGCCTACTCGTCAGGAAAGGGATTTGTGCAAAGGCCATTCGGGATGATGAAGCTGGATTCTGGAAGCGTCGATAACGGCCGCCGGACCATGGCAGCGATGATTGTTGTCGCGCTTGTGATCGCAGCGGCCGCCGGACGTGCCCGGGCCCAGGCGCCGCCGCCGGTCCAGTTGCAGGTGCCGGCCCCGGTGCCGAACCCTCCCATGCCTGCGGCACGGCCGGTCGATCCCATACCCCGGATTATTCCGGTGGATCCCCTGCCGGGTCCGGCCCAGGAACCGGCCCCGGAGCCGAGGCCGCGGATCATCCAGTTCGGCCGCGACTCCTCCGGGCTGGTACCGGAGCACTCGCCCGGTCCGCCGCCGGTCCGCTCGCCGGAGAAGGTGGCCTCGGACGTCCACAACATCATCGAGCTGATCAACGAGCCGGAGGCCGAGATCAGCCTGGTGGAGGGCCAGTCGCGGATCATCCAGACGCGACGCGAACTCCGGCGGATCGCCATCTCCAATCCCCAGGTCGCCGACGTCGAGCTGCTGAACGACCAGCCGAATTCGCGCGTCTGGAATGTCATGGGGAACATGTCTGGGACGACCACCCTGACGATCTGGGACGAGACCGACCGGCCGGTGACGTTCCTCATCCGCGTGACCATCGATACGCGCGACCTCGAGGCCCGAATCCGTCAGGCGTTCCCGGGCTCGGCCGTGAAGGTGCGCCAGGTCGGCGCCCAGGTGATCCTCGAGGGGCAGGTCCCCGACGCCAAGATGATGTCCGACATCCTCCAGGTCGTGTCGATGACGCTGATGACCAACCGCCCCGGCATGGGCGGCGCAGGCG
>DAIDHB010000082.1 GCA_027452145.1 Planctomycetales bacterium | reverse complement strand
TGGGTTCCGATAAAAGGTTTCTCGTTTGTGCGATCCTCCTTTTCCGAGCTTCTTGGCGCAAGGTCAGACCAGGTTTGCGGTTTTTCCTAGTGCTCTGACGGGGTCAGACCATGCTCTGACGGGGTCAGACCAGAATGGCACTCGGATTTGTCGTTAAGCCGCTCCTGTCAATTGCTTGCTCGCTTCGCGCCGGGGGATGGTCAGGATCTTGTGTGGCTTGGGCCGGCGCTTGATCGCGCGGGGCTCGACGCGGCCGGGGCGCAGCGAAGGCACCCGGCCCTCGCGATGCGGGGGTGGTTTCTGACGGCACCGCGGCCGGGAGCCAGTCCCCTTTTGACTTCGCCTCAATGGTGAGCGAGGCCGGGGGCGGCATTTGTCTTCCGCGCCTCTCGCTCCTCACTTCTCGCGCCTGTCGGATCAGCCTGACGATGATCGTGCGCGACGAGGAGGACAACCTGCCGCGGTGTCTTCGGTCGGTGCGCTGGGTGTTCGACGAGATCGTCGTCGTGGATACCGGCAGCGTCGATCGGACTCGCGAGATCGCGCGGGAGTTTGGCGCCCGGGTGGTGGAGTTCGCCTGGATCGACGACTTCGCCGCGGCGCGGAATGCGGGGCTCGATGCGGCCTCGGGCGATTACGCCTTCTGGCTCGACGCCGATGACGTTGTCGAGCCGGGGCAGCGCGGGCGGCTGGTGGGGCTGCTCGACGGCCTGCGCGCGGGCGATCCGGCGGGGTACGTGGTGAAGTGCGCGTGCGATCCGGGGGCCGATGGCAGCGGGGGCGAGACGGTGGTGGATCACGTCCGGCTGTTCCCGCTGCGGCCCGGCGTGCGGTGGTCGTATCGCGTGCACGAGCAGATCATGCCGGCCCTGCGGCGGGCGGGGATCCCCGTGCGCTGGACCGACCTCGTGGTGCGGCATACGGGGTATGCCGACGTGTCGCTGCGGGGGCGGAAGCTCGAGCGGGATGCCCGCATCCTGCTGGCCGAGCTGACCGAGCGGCCGGAGGAGCCGTTTGTCCTGTTCAACCTAGGCGCGATCGCCATCGAGCAAAGAGACTGGGAAGCCGCGCTGGGCTACCTGGGGCGGAGCCTGGCGAACTCGGCGCCGGGGGACTCGATCACGCGGAAGCTGTTCGCCCTGATCGCCCGGGCGCACCAGATGCGCGGGGACTTCGAGGCGGCTATGCTTGCCTGCGCGGAGGGGCTGCGATTCGATCCCGAGGATGCCGAGCTGCTGTTTCGCAAAGGGGTGGTGCACCGGCAGCGGGGCGAGCCGGCCGAGGCGGAGGGTTGCTGGCGGCAGGGTCCAAAAAGGACAGGCGTTTTACCCTTGCATCCTGCGCTCGCGGTCGCTAGATTGCATGGAATGCACTGGCTGTCCCTGACGATCCGCCCGCTCTGAGCCGGAGTCGATCCATGACCATGGCACGCGCCCGTCTCGTCGATCCCGCCGTCACGCGCTGGTATCACTGCGTCTCTCGCTGCGTCCGACGCGCGTTTTTGCTCGGCGAGGGAGAGCACGACCGCAAGGCCTGGATCGAAAACCGCATCCGCGAACTCGCCGAGATCTTCGCCGTCTCGGTCGCCGGCTTCGCCATCCTTGATAACCATCTGCACCTACTCATCCGCCTCGATCCCCACATCGCCGACGCCTGGTCGGATGAAGAGGTGGTTCAGCGCTGGGGGCGGCTCCATCCTCCGCGTGACAAGACGGGCCAGCCCCTGCCGGTCTCGGCGCAGTGGGTGGCCGAGCGATTGGCGAATCCCGGCTTCATCGCCACGGCGCGGCAGCGGTTGCAGGGGCTCGGCTGGTTCATGAAATGCCTCAAGGAACCGCTGGCGCGGCTGGCCAACCGCCAGGATGGGACGCGGGGAGCGTTCTTCGAGGGGCGGTTCAAGAGCATCGGGATTCTCGATGAGGAAGCGTTGCTGGCGACGTGTGCCTACATCGACCTCAACCCGGTGGCGGCCGGGATTGTTGAGGTCCCGGAGGCCGGCGAGCACACGTCGATCAGGCAGCGCGCCGAGCACGTGCAGGCGCAGGAGCGGACCGAGGATCTCACGGCGGCCCGAGGCGGCAGCGTGACGGGGTCGGAGGCATCGGCGGGGCTGGAAGAGTCGCTCTGGCTCTGCCCGATCGAGGATCGGCGCTCGCTGGGATCGCCGCGGGAAGGGATGATGGAGGGGTTCTCGCTGGGGAGTTACCTGCTGCTGGTGGACTACACCGGCCGGCTGGTGCGGGAGGGGAAGGCGGCGATCGCCGAGGGGGCGGCGGAGATCCTCCATCGGCTGGGGTCCAGCGTGGAGGGCTGGCAGGCGCGGGTGGAGAAGATGAGCCGGGGCCGGATGTTCGGCCGGTTCTTCGCGGCGAGCCGTGCGCGTCTGCGCGAGGTCGCCGAGCGGCTGGGCCTGCGCCGGCTGGCGAACCTGAACGCTTGTCCGACAGCCTGACCAGCACCCGAGGTCGGGACGTTGATCGGTCGGGACGAGAGAGCCCCGCGCCGAGTTGGCTAACGCCGAGTGGCGTCGAGGTCGCGACAGCGACCCGGATTGGGTTTTCCATCAGGGAAGCGGTCCCCCGGCCGGTCCGGCCGGAGTGCTGATGACGCAGGGACGCGAGTCACGGGTCGGACTGAGGGCATCTCCGGTCGGATTGGGCGGCCTGTTCGACGCAGGCGGCTTGTCCTTACGGAGACGGCTCTCCCGGTGCGGTCGGCCTCAATCGGGGTGGGAGCGTCCCTGCCAATCAGCGACAGGGCGGCGGTAGAATGCCGTCCTCTTTGAGACTTCTGAGGCTCTCTTTGAGGCTGCTGGGCCGGGCGGCCACTGGCGAGCGCTTCACCCATCATCGGTCGATCGGCTGCTCGAGAGTCCCACCCGGCGAGCTGGCCGGGATGAGGAGGTCCGGCTGGACCAGAAATTCAACGAGGCGGCAAGTCCACACGGCCGCGGGGAACCTTGTCGTCAGGGGTCGGATGCGGTATCGTGCATGGAGAAAAAAGGCCGGCGAACCGGGTCGCGGCGATGGTTCGATGGCCGGATCGCGTCGATTGCCCGGGGCCGGCCGGGGTTTCGCCTTGCTCGACGCCGCGGGGCTATGGCCCCTTGCCTTCGGCCCGGGAGTCCGCCGGGCCATCCAACCTGATGATCCGCAGCCTCGTGCCCGCGACGGGCGATCGGGTTCCGGCCGGGATGAGCGAGGCGATTGTCGGTCGGATCGAGCAACTTCCGACAACAGGCCGGAGCAGAGGAAGGTCGTCCAGATGAACATCGCGATCGTCGCCGACAACTTCTCGATGAAGTGGGGGGGCGAGTCCAGTTTCCCGCCGATTTATGCCAAACTCTTCCGGGAGCGTGGAGCCACGGTGTGGATCGTTTGCCATGCTCGTGTGCGACCGGAGGTGATGCAGCTCTTCCCCGATGACGGCGAGCGGATTCGGTTCGTCGAGGACACCCCCGGGATGCTTCGGCTGTTCCGCATCGGTCAGAAGCTGCCGTATCGGGTCCGGGACAGTATCACCGGGATGTTCAACCACATGATGTCGCAGCGGTTGGCGAGCCGGATGACCCGCGACCTGATCCGCGAGCAGAAGATCGACGTGGTCTTCCAGCCGACGCCGATCAGCCCCAAGTCGGTCAGCTACCTGTACGACCTGGGCGTGCCCGTGGTGATTGGCCCGATGTGCGGCGGGATGAACTTTCCCCCGGCGTTTCGCGACATGGATTCGCGCTTCACCCGGCTCGCGATGAAGATCGCGCGGGGGTTGTCGCCGCTGCTCCACAGGCTGGTGCCCGGGAAGCTCCGGGCCGACGTGCTGCTGGTGGCCAACGAGCAGACAGCCAGGGCCTTGCCGCCGGGATGCCGCGGGCGGGTGATCACGGTCGTTGAGAGCGGGGTCGACCTGACCGTCTGGTCGCCCGCACCGGTCAGCGCGACGTCGGGGCCCGTCCGATTCGTGTTCTCCGGGCGTTTCGTGGACTGGAAGGGGGTCGAGTTCCTCGTGGCCGCGTTCCGCAAGGTGCGGGAGCGGGTCGACAACTGCGTGCTGGATCTCGTCGGCGATGGCGAGCTGGGGCCGAGGATCCGCGAGATCTGCGCCGAGCCCGCATTGAAGGACCACGTCCACCTCCACGGCTGGCTCTCGCGCGAGGATGCCGCGCGGGTGGTTCGGGAATGCGACGTCTTCGTGATGCCGTCGCTCCGCGAATGCGGCGGCGGCGCGATCCTCGAGGCGATGGCCCTGGGCAAGCCGATCATCGCGGCCCACTGGGGCGGACCCGGGTGTTACGTCAACGACCATTGCGGGATCCGCGTGCGGCCGAGCTCCCGGGACGCTTACGTGGACGGCCTGGCCGACGCGATGGTCCGGCTCGCCGAGTCGGCGGACCTTCGTGCTCGCCTGGGACAGGGGAGTCTCGAGCGGATTCGCCAGCAGAACTTCGAGTGGCAGGCCAAGGGCGACCACGTCTTCGAGATCCTTCGACAAGTCGCCCGGCGCGATGGCGCGAGCGAGTCGACGGCGACCCCGGTGGATGGGGAGATCGGCGTCCCGGCGTCCCACTGATCCAGGAGCCCGCTGATGCGGACTGGTTCCTGGGGGGCGAGGCTCCGTCCGAGCTCCCCCCGGCTCGGACGGAGCCTCGCCCTCCCGGATTGACCGGCAAGCATCAGTGGGCTCGTGAATGAGTATGCGGCGGCGAGAGGTCGGGACCGAACGACGCCCCGCGGCGCACCGTGGCCGGTTCTCCCGACGAGGCCAGACTCCGTCGTCCGGCTCGGGAACCCAGTCGCCTAACGCCGAGGGGTATAAAACGACGCCGGGCGTGTCCTCGAATTGGACCGCCCCGGCTCTCCCGCGAGTTGATTCTGATCAACAGGGTCGTTGACAACGAATTCCTGCGGTATCCTGCGTGGAGTGCGAGGACCGGCCCGGGTCGTTCCCCAGACCCGCACGACCCGCGGGGGGAACAGAGCACGCCGAGTTGTCCCGGGCCTGACGCAGCGAAGGCTCGCTGTGTCGAGGCGCTGAGGTCGCCGTCCTTGAATAAGGTTTCCTGGCGCATGGACCCCGCGCTGCCGGTCGCTTGCCGCGCCGCGCGCGGTGGCGCCGACATGGGAGTACATGATGAAACGCGGAGCTGGGCGCGGTCTTTTGCTCGCGCTGGTCTTCCTTGGCGGAGGGTTCTGGCAGGCTCGCGGCGGAGACGTCACGGTCTTCGCCACCGCATCGAGCACCTCCAATTCGATCTTCGGCACCCTGGATCTGACCACGGGTCAGTTCACCGAGATCGCCAGCCTGTCCGAGCACCTCCAATCTCTGACGGGCGGTCCGGGCGGCTTGCTCTACGGGTCCGACCAGAACACGGGCGATCTGTACTCGGTCACCACGACGGGCGTGGCCACGCAGTATGGGTCGATCCGGATGCTAGTGTCCTGAGTTGGAAATTCGCTCACAAACCCGCTTGACGCGATCCAGGATCAGGTCGGCATCGGCGGTCCACACGAAGGGCCGAGGATTCTCGTTATGGGCCGCCAGATACTCCATGATCGCCGCCTCCAGCGCC
>DAIDHB010000081.1 GCA_027452145.1 Planctomycetales bacterium | reverse complement strand
ATCAGGGTTCGCCTGACGGTCCGGGGGGCTGACGCCCCCCGGCTACGTCCTGATGCCCACTTCGTGGGCTTCCGGCACCGACTCGAACCTCCATCTCTCGCCCGTGCGCCATGCAACCGCAATGCGCTCTAAGAGTTTGTCCCCAGGACGGTCAGGTCCGGGCGAGCGGGATTTCCGCGGCTCTGTTGAATCGTTCCACCTTCACCGAGAATCCCGGAAACCGGCGTGAGCCTCCGCGCTCCCGTGGGCAGTACGTCTACGGAAGGGCGAAGCGGGCCGGGCTCGGAGGATCGAGGCGGGCGATATGATGGGTAGAGCACGGATCGGCGCAGGGCGGACACTCGAGCGGCTGTTCGAGGCCGGGACGTCCGGCGGGTTCAGCGACGCGGACCTGCTCGAGCGGTTCACCGTCGTCGAAAACGACCGCGCGGCCGAGTCGGCGTTCGAGGCGATCGTCGAGCGTCATGGCCCGATGGTGCTGCGCGTCTGCCGGACGATCCTTCGCGACCCTCATGCTGCTGACGACGCGTTCCAGGCGACGTTCCTCGTCCTGGCGCGGCGTGCCCGTGCCATCGGCCGGCGCGAGCGGCTGGGCAACTGGCTATTCGGCGTCGCGTCGCGTACCGCCCGCAAGGCTCGCGTGGCGTCGGCGAGGCGCTCGAATCGCGACCGCACGGCCGCCGGCCTGCGTCCCGAGGAGACCGTCGAAACTGCGAGCGACGACGGCCGCGAGGAGCAGTCGCGGATCCTCCACGAGGAGGTCGAGCGCCTGCCCGACGCCTATCGCGCCGCGGTCGTGGCCTGCTACCTGGAGGGACTGACCCAGGAGCAGGCCGCGAGCCGGCTGCGTCTGAGCGAGACCACCATCCGCGGCCGGCTCGCCCGGGCGCGGAAGCTCCTGAAAACCCGGCTGGCGCGGCGAGGGGTCGCGCCGGCGGTCGGCCTATCGGCGCTGGAAATCGGCGTCGATGCCTCGGCACCGGCGGTCTCGACGCTGCCCGAGGCGATCGTCCGGTCCCTGGCCCGCGACGCCCTCCACTTCGCGAGAATCCCAGGCCCGGCGACGGGCGTGGCCGTCACGTCGACGGCCCACGCGCTCGCCCATGGAGTGCTTTCCACCATGAGGTTCCACACGCTCAAGGCTTACGCCGTAGCAGTCGTCCTGGCCGCCATAGGCGTC
Source organism: Planctomycetales bacterium (assembly GCA_027452145.1). Classification (GTDB taxonomy): domain Bacteria; phylum Planctomycetota; class Planctomycetia; order Isosphaerales; family Isosphaeraceae; genus JAKAUH01. The sequence goes on along the minus strand of DAIDHB010000081.1, from coordinate 14,149 downwards.
GGCCTCACCGCGGCCGCGGCCGGCACGTTCCGCCGCCGCGCCGCCGGCCCCGAGGCCGGCGCGCCTCCCGCGCCCCAGCAACCGCGCGAGGCCCGCCGGAAATCCGGTCAGAAAGCGGCGGAGGCCCGGTCGGGCGCCGCCATCGACAGGGACCTGGCGAGGCTGGTCGTCGGGACAATCGTCCGCACATCGCCGGTGAACAGGGACTGCATGATCCTCGCCTACCTTCCCGACCAGAACGTCGGCCATGTCGACAACTTCGCGATGGGGAACAACGGAGGCGGCGTACGAATGCTCATCGGCTGGACCCCGCTTCCCGAAGATGATGTCACGTCCCCCGAGAATCGCTTCGTGCTGGCGCTCTACTCCCGCAAGACGACCTCGCACCCGCCCGCCGGCAAGATCCTCGGCTTCGAGCTTCTCGATGACTGGCACGAGATGAATTCGTGGAATCGACAGCCCCGCTACAATCCCGAACCGTTCGCGAATTATGCCTTCGAGCCGGGCGACGGCTGGAAGCTGTTCGACGTCACGCCGATGGTCCGTGAGCAGGCCAGGGACGGGCGGAAAAACCACGGGATCCTGCTGCGCTTTCTCAGCGAGGACGTCCGCGGTCCGGACTGGTCGGGCTATGAGATCGTCAGCCGCGAGGGCGCCGGCGAATGGGCCGGCCGACGCCCGGTGCTGCTGGTCGTCAGGGACGCGAAGGCGAAGGCCGGCGACGATCGGTGAATCACGTCGACGCGGCCCCGCCGCGCCGGTTCATTTCGCCCCGGCGATCGCCTGGGCGTCGTCGATCACCAGGTAATGCCCGTGGTCGGACGAGACGAGCAGCAGCGACTCATCCCAGTTGCTGTTCTTCTCGACCCACTGGATGACCGTGCGCACGGCGTCCTCGCCGCTGTACACGGCGCCGACGGCGTTGTCCAGGTTGTTGGCGTGCAGGGCGAAGTCGACGTCGCCGGATTCGATGAACAGGGCGAACGGCTGATCGGGCCGCCGCGCCAGGACCGTCAGGGCGGCCTCGGTCATCTTCGCCAGGGTCGGCTGCTCGAGCCGGTCCTCTGCGGTGTACTTCTCCGCCGCGAACGGCCGGCCGCCCCGCCCGATGCTAGGAGCCGGGTCATACCGGCCGTCGGCTGTCTGATAGGGCAGGTGGTCGAGCCCCTTGCGGCCGAAAAGGCCGAAGAGGCGCAGCGACTTGCCGGCCGCCTGCTCGGCCGCCTGCTGGATCGCCCGGCCTCCGTCGACGCCGGGCTCCGTGTGCACCACGACGTACTTGCCCCCGCTCCTCGCGTCGATCGCCGCCAGGTCCGGATCGGCGATGTAGATGTGCCCCGGGACCCAGTTCTTCCCCTGCGGGGCCATCGCCTTCGACTCGCTGGTGATGCCGTAGCCCGTGCCCATGACGACGTCGAGCCCGGACCGCTGCTGCGCCCCCCTCGCCTGCTGCATGATGCCCGGCAGGCCGAGCATCTCGCGGGCGAGATCCTGGTAGTCGTCCCGGTGGACGTTCCGCGCGTACATCGCGGCGGGCGATGCGTGGTCGAACGGCACGCTTGTCACCGTGCCGACCTTCCACCCCTGGTCTTGCAGCTCGTGGAAGAGCGTGGTCACGAGCCGGCCGTCGTCCGTGACATTCAGGCCATTGTTGTACGCCTTGACCCCGCTGATCATCTCGGCGGCGCTCTGGGAAGAGTCGGTGTAGGCGTGCATCACGCGGCCGGCGGCCTTGACCCCGGCTCGATCGGCGGCATTCGCCGACGACCCCTTGAGATACCCCGGCGCCTTCGGGCCGAGCGGCCCGAGGTCCCAGGGCTTCGGCCCGGCGCTCCTCGCGTCGTCGCCGCCGCCCAGGCTATTCGTCGGGATCGCGACGGTCTGGGTATTCACATCGGGCGTGTTCCGGTCGTGCGTCGGGCTGGTCACGACGAAACCGTATTGCGCCGCGCCCCCGGCGTCGTAATCCTGGAACAGCAGGCCGGCCCCCTTGCCCTCGGTGTAGACCCTGCCCGATCGCGCGATCGCCGCGGCCTGCGTGGTCGGCCAGTCCATCCCGTCGAACCAGACGATGAACAGGTGCTTGACGCCCCGCGCGACGGCCTCTTTTTGCACCCGGTACAGGTCGCTCTGGTCGGCGTACTCGGCGTGCGGATTCACGGTGTTCTCGGGCAAGAAGCCGTAGATCTTGCGGACCTCATCTGCGGAGCGATACCGGCTGTTCGCGCCTGTGATCGACTTCAGGTCCCCCTTGCGGCCGAACAGGTAGACGGCCACCAGGCGATTGGAGTGGCTGGTGTGGTTTGAGAAGATGTCGCCCGGCCCCTGCGAACCGAAGTGATAGGCCCGCGCGACTTTCTGGCTCGGGTTTGCGACATATTCGGTCTGCATCGCCCGGAGGCGGTCGGGCTCGCCGCAGGGGGCCGTCGCGGCCCCGATGAATAGCAGCGAGATCGAGAGCAAGATCGTCCGGGCGGCCGATCCCGCCCCCTGCCAGATCCGTCGAACCATCGGCGCAAATCCTCAGCGGTTGTCGGGCCGTTCCCGTCGGGCGGATCGGCCGGCTTCGGTGGGTTTCCCGGGGCGTGGCGTGTCGGTCGCGCGCGGCCGCGGCGCCGGCAGGGCCGACGACCCAGTATGCCCGCGATCCGCCGGCGACGCCAGCCATTCAGGACAACCCCGGCGCCGCCCGCGTCACCTCGACCCGCCGCTGACCCCTGCCCCTTGGCTTGGCCCGTGCGGGCGGGCACAATAGAACGGTCCCGCCTGTGCGAATGATCCCCACTGTTCCTCAGCCGTGCGCCCTGGAGGCTCTCTGGTGTATCGCGACGTCCTGGCGATCGTCCTGGCCGGCGGCCGGGGATCGCGCCTCGAGCCGCTGACCCGGGACCGCGCCAAGCCGGCCGTGCCGTTCGGGGGGATCTACCGGATCATCGACTTCACCCTGTCCAACTGCATCAACTCGGACATCCGCAAGATCCTGGTCCTCACCCAGTACAAGGCCACGAGCCTCAATCGCCATATCGACCAGGGCTGGAAGTTCCTCAGCCGCGAGCTGGACGAGTACATCGAGGTCATCCCGCCCCAGCAGCGGATCGCCGAGATGTGGTATCAGGGCACGGCCGACGCCATCTACCAGAACGTCTACACGATTGAGAAGGCCGCGCCTCGGGATACGCTGATCCTCGCGGGCGACCACATCTACAAAATGAACTACGCGCGGATGATCGAGGAGCATCGCGCCAACGAGGCCGACCTGACGATCGCCTGCCTGCCCGTGCCGCGGGCCCAGGCGACCGAGTTCGGCGTGATGGGCGTCGATCGCGGCGACGTTGTGACCAGCTTCCTCGAGAAGCCGAAGGACCCGCCAGGCATCCCCGGCCAGCCCGAGCTGGCGCTGGCCTCGATGGGGATCTACGTCTTCAACACGGACGCCATGTATGAGCTGCTATTCCAGGACGCCGCGAGGAAGGAGGCCAGCTCGCACGACTTCGGCCGCGACATCATCCCCGCGATGATCGCCTCGGGTGCCCGCGTGCTGGCGTATCCGTTCCGCGACGAGAACCGCAAGAGCGCCGCCTACTGGCGCGACGTCGGCACGATCGACGCGTACTACCAGACGAGCCTCGACCTGATCCAGGTCGACCCGATCCTGAACCTTTATGACCGCGACTGGCCGATCCACACCCACCAGCCCGCGTATCCGCCGCCCAAGTTCGTGCACACCGAGGGGGACCGCCGGGGGGCGGCGTATAATTCGATCGTCTGCCAGGGTGCGATCATCTCGGGCGGGCAGGTGTTCCGCAGCATCGTCTCGCCCGGCGTGCGGGTGCATAGCTATGCTCTGGTGGAGGACTCGATCCTTTTCGACGGCGTGCAGGTCGGCCGGAACGCCCGGATTCGCCGCGCGATCGTCGACAAGGACGTGCGCATCCCGGGCGGCTTCGAGGTCGGCTGGAGCCGCGAAGCCGACCTCGCGCGGGGGTTCACGGTCTCCGAGGAGGGCATCACCGTCGTCGCCAAGGGGGAGGACCTCGAGCGGTTCGGGTAGACGGCGGTTCCGGGCCGGATTCCCCGCGGACGATTTTCTCGAAAGTGCAGTTGGGAAGGAGCCGAGACGATGCGATTGCCCCGGATGACGATCCGACGCTGGATGGTGCTCTCGGCGGTCGTGGCCCTCATCCTGGCCGCCTGGGAATGGGATACTCGGCTGATTGCATTCGGCTCGCCTGGACTTCTGGCTCTCTGGCTATGGTGTCTGGAGCGGCGCGTCCCGGATGACGTCCGTAGGCCCACCTCAACCCTCCTGACCGAGTCGGGCTTTCGACGGGGCGCCATTCGGCCGGACATCCAGCAGTTGTGGGACCAATGGAATCTCGACCGCGCCCGGCGTAGCATGTGAACGTGAGTTCCAAGCTTGCCTGGGCCGCAACCAGCCGGAACGATTCCTGCCGCCGTCGGCCTGGTTCTCCCTCCGTCCGGTCGAGAACGCGACGGTCGCCGGTTCGATGACTCCTCTGCTGCTCACGGATTCCGGCGGTTCCGGATCACCAGGTCCTCGGCGATCGCCTCCAGGGCCAGGTCGCTGAGACGTATCGGGCGGAACTGGCCGGCGGAGTGGGGACTGCTGACGCCAATCGTCTGGCCCGCGCCGGTCGTCACCCTGACCCGCGCCTTCGCCTTCTTCTTCCTGGCCACCTTCTTGATCGCCTCGTGAAGCGGTGCGGAGGTGGTCGCGGTGAAGTCGGCGTCGCCGTGGTAGATCACCGTGATCGGATGGTTTCCGCGCGGCACCCTGGTCGTGGTCAGGATCGCCACGCCGCCGCTGAGGGCCGCGGTGCCCAGGGCCTTCTTGCCGTTGTAGAACGTCACCGTCCCGGTCGGGGTCCCGCCGCCCGGCGCCGCGGCGCCGACGGTCGCGGTGAGCCGCAGGGGCGCCTTCGGCGGCGAGGGGTTGGCCGAAGGGGTCAGGACGATCGTGGACCCGTCGGGCTGGACCGATAGGCCGGCCGTGCCGGACTGGCTGCCGACGAAGTTCGCCGCGCCCGCGTAGACGGCCCGGATCGCATGCGAGCCGAGGCCCAGGCTGGTGCTCGTCACCTGGGCGGTGCCTCCGACCAGGCTGGCGCTGCCCACGACGGCCGAGCCGTCGAGGAACGTGACCACGCCGGTGGGACTGTTCGATCCCCCGGCCTGCGGGCTGACGACGGCCGTGAACGTCACGGTCTGGCCGAAGACCGCGCCTGTGGCGCTGGCGGAGACGGTCGTGGTGGTGGCCACGGAGACGACGGGCGCGGTGACGGTCTGGCCGCCGGGGAGCGAGCCGGTGCTGGGCAAAAACGCCCCGTTCGGACCGTTGAAGGCCGCGGAGACGGAGTGATTTCCTGCGGTGAGCGCCGAGGTCGTGTACGATGCCGAGCCGCCGACCAGCGCGACCGGCGGCCCCGCATTCACGCCGTCGACCTGGAACTGGACGGTGCCGCCCGGCACGGCGCCGGAGCCGATCGCGGCCGCAACGGCCGCCGTGAAGGTGACGGCGTCGCCTGCCCGCGACGGGTCCTCGTTCGACCGGACCGCGGTCGTCGTCGCGACGCCCGTGGCGGCGACCATGGTCGTCGCCTGGGCCGAGGCCGGCGTGACCTGGACGTTGCCGACGTTGTCCGTCGCGACGCTGTAGAAGCTGTAGGTATGACCGACCTGCCCCGTAAAGCTCGCCGAGGTCGCCGTGGTGCCCGTCTGGAACGCGGTGTACGACCCTCCGTTATCGGAGACGTAGACGTCGTATGAGGCGATTCCCGAACCGCCCGAATCGTCGGCCCCGGACCAGCTCACCGTGAAGGTGGGCGAGTTATGCGCCGGCAGGGCCGCGACGCTGCTCGTCGGCGGTCCGTTGTCGATGGTGTTGGAGATCGCCGCGGTCGTCAGCGGGGCATTTTGATCGAAGACCACGGTGGCCTCGGCCCCAATTGCCTCGCCCGTGACGACCGAAGACTTCGGCTGGATGGTGTAGTTGACGAAGCCGAGGCCCTCGCCGTTGGAGACATCTGGCGGCAGGAAGCCCGCGAGTGGGTTCGCGGGGACGTCCATGGTGGCCGGGTCGATCGACGTGAAGTCCCACGTCGCCAGGCCGGTTAGTGCGTTGAAGCTGGCCGCGAGCTGCACGTCGATGCCCAGGGTCGCGGTGAGATCGATGGTCGTGCTGTAGGACTGAAGGCCCGACGGCACGCTGACGACCGTGTCGCCGAAGGCGACGTTGCCGAGCTGGAAGGTGCTCCAGTCGAGGTGCGAATCCAGTTGCTGGGTGACGACGACGGTTTGCGCCGGCGCGGTCGCGGTGGGCTTGTTTTCGAACTCGATGCCGTATGAGAACAACTCGGGCTGGACGAAGCCGCCGGAGCCGAAACCGGAAGGACCTTGGATGCTGTTGGGGTCGACCGACCTCACGACGGTGGTAAGTCACGTATCCACCGGTTGGTTTCCGAAGGGTATGCCCACCCCTCCTCCTCCACCACCGCCTCCACCGCCTCCACCTCCACCGCCTCCACCGCCACCGCCTCCACCACCACCGCCTCCGCCTGGGCCCCCGTTGCCTGTGCCGGGGTCGCCCAGTCCGCCAACGCCGCCCGTGCCGCCGGCAGGGCCGCCGTCGGGGCCGGTGCTGGTTCCGCCGGATGTCCCCGTGTTGGTGGACCATGGCGTCCACGTTTTGTCCACGCTGATCCCGCCGAGCCCGGGTCCACCGCCAAAAGTCACCGAATTCGAGCCGTCGCTGTTCTGACTGACCGAGCCGCCCACTTCCGGAGTGCCGATATTCACTGTCGTTGCGGTCGATCCGGCAGTCGGGACCTGGGCGGAAGGATTCAGGTCGACCTGGATTCCCCCGCCCAGGTCCAGGCCGACGCCACCGCCCACGGTGACAGCGATACCGCCCGTGCCGATGCTCACGTTAACGGAGCCCCCCACGCCGACGTGTGCAGACCCTCCCACATTGACGACCCAGAGCCCTGCCGGGTCGAGAAGAATGACCGGGTCGTTTCCCGCGTACGTGTAAAGGTTCGACTGGCCACCCGCGAGGCCCAGTGGGTCGGGGCTGGCAAATCGACCGGTAGCCATATCATAGGACCGCGCCCGATCCGCAAGCAGCCCGCTACCGTAATCGGTCGGTGCGCCGGTCTCTCCCAGGAACTGGAATGGATTGCCCGACGGGCCGGACGACGCGATCTGCTGGCCGAACGGAGAATAATCGTAGCTTCCCACGACTGCCCCCGCCGGGTTCGTCAGCCCTACCGTGGATCCGATCGCGTCGAACTGATAGTAGTCGGTGCCGGTGGGAGTCGCCTGCGCGACGAGACCCAGGCCGTAGGCGTAATCGGCAACGACCTTGCCTGACGAGTCATATGCAGCGATCACGGAGCCGATGCCGGTGGGATCCAGGACATAATTGATCTGCTGCCCGTTATGGATCGCCGCAACGCGCTCGCCCAGCGCATTGTACTGATACACCCAGGTGTCGGTCGGGGTAACAACCTTGGTCAACTGGTTGAGCGCGTTGTAGGTGAAGGTCGTCGTACCCGAGGCATCGCTCTCGGAGATCAGGTTGCCGTCAGCATCGTACTGGTAAGTCGTCCCGCCGGCCTGGGTGTACTGGTTGCGGTCGTTCGTGGTGTAGGCCGCGGTGGTTCCGTTGATGATGGTCTTGATTCGGTTGCCCGCGGCGTCGTAGGTGTAAGACAAATCCTGGCTGGGCACAGCGGGGTTCGTCGAGGCGAAGACCGCGTGGGTCAACTGCCCATCGGCGTCGTAGGTGTAGGTCCAGGTTCCGTCGGCAGTGGCCTCGCTGGTACGCTCATTGAGCGCATCATACGTGTAATCGAAACGGGACTGGATGGTCCCGCCGGGCCCATAATTGATCAGATGGAGCAGGTTCCCGTTGGCGTCGTAGGCGTACGTGGTGTACGTGCCGTTGGCGTTGTCCTGCTCGGCGAGTCGTCCGACCGCGTCGTACTTGTAGGTTACGAGCGTCGTGCCGGTTGCGTCGGTCAAGGACAGGAGATGGCCGAGGGTATCGTAGGCGTAGTTGACGGTGAAACCGCTGCCCGAGTCGACCAGCCCGGTCCGGCGACCGGCCGCGTCGTACGTGTAAGTCAGCGTCTCGCCGGAGGGGTAGGCGACGCTGGCGACCTCATCGGCCGCGTTGTAGGTGTAGGTCGTCGTCCCGGTCGAATCGGCGGTCGAGAGGAGGTTGCCGCGGGAGTCGTAGGTGAAGGACTCCTGGCTATTGTCGGCGAAGGTTTCCAGCGTCACCTGACCGGCGGCATTGTATTGGTAGCTCGTCGCCAGGCCGCGGGCGTCGGTCGTGGTCGTGGGCAGCCCGAGGGCGTTATAGGTCGCGCCGGCGGTGCTTCCGTCCGCGTAGGTGACCGAAGTCAGATCTCCGGCGCCGTTGTAGGCGTAGCTGGTGCTATTGCCGTTCGGATCCGTGATGCTCGCCAGTTGATTGAGGCCGGACGTGTAGGTCATCGTCAAGGCGGCTCCCAGCGGGTCGACCTGTCGGATCAGATTCCCGTGGGCGTCGTAGGTGTACCGGTAGTTCGTGCCGGCCGCCGTGGTTAGCTGCGTGAGTTCCTGGTCGGCGTTGTACTGGCTATCGATGCTCCGGCCGAGCGGGTCCGTGACCATTTCAATCGATCCGTATTCGTTGTACAGCATCGTGCTGGTGGCACCCGAGGCGTCGGTGATCGTGACGCCGCCCGGGGACGTGTAGGCGTACTGGATTGCCTCGGCACCGCCGTCTCGCGTGGTCCCGGTGAGGCGTCCCTGCGCGTCGTACGAGAAATACTCGTGGGTGCCGTCGGCGAAGGTGATCGAGGCCAGGGCGTTATTCTCGGCGATCGACTGCCCCGTGACGTACGTGTAGCTGATGGTCCCCTGCGGACCGGCGACGCTGAGCAGGTACTGGTTCGTGGGGTCGTATCTGTAGGTCGTGACCTGGCCCGCCGGGCCGGTCACCTCGTCGATGAGCCCGGCGGTGTTGTAGCCGATGGCGATCGCCTGGCCGTCCGAGCTGGTGAGCGAGGTGAGCTGCGTCCCCGTGTATCCCGCCGTGACCGTGTTGCCGTTCGAGTCCTGGATCGACGTCAGTTCCCCCTTGGCGTTGAACGTCAGGGTCGTGTCATCCTTTTCCCGGAGCGAGTAGACGCCGTTCGTTTCGGAGAGCTGCCCGAAGTCGCCGGGCTCGGCCTGGTATGAGCCGTCGGCATTCTTGGTGAACACGCGCTGCTGCCCGGCCTCGGAGACCAGGGCGTTGCCCTCGCTGTCAGTGGACAGCGAGACCTGCCAGTTGTCGACCCAGCCGCGGCCCATCGGCCCGAGCTGATAGCGGCCGGAAATCGGCTGGAGGAACTGGCGGCTGAAGACGAGCGGGATTCCGGGTGCCGGGGTGGAGACATCGACCGCGCTCGTGAGCGACGGCACTGGCAACGTGTCGTTCGCTCGCGCGATTTCGAAGCTGATCAGCTTCGAGATGTCATAGTCGTACTCGCCGAACTGGCTCAGGTAGCTGGCGTCGACGTCGAGGCGGGTGTGAAGCTCGGCGACGTTGGAGCCGACGGACGTGAGGAAGTTGTTCCACACCGCATCCCAGGCGTCGGTCGAGATCGCGCTGGGCCGGAGCTGATCCTTCTGCGCCGCCCAGTTCATCGAGTATTGCGTCGAGCCGGAATCCCCGATGTTGTAGTAGTCGAGCGACGGATAAAGGTTGAAATACACCCCGGTCGTTGGGTCGGTCACGTCGACCTGGAAGAAGATGGTGAGCTGGCCCTGCCCGCCGGGCGGGAGGACGCCAGCCGGGCCCTGGGTGTTGATCGCGACGAACTGGACGACGTTGCTGTCGAACGTGGACTGATCCGGCAGTCGCAACAGGGCATTGTTGGCCGTGACGTTCAGCAGCGGCGCGGGGATGTCGTGGCCGGTTTCGTTGGCGTACGAGACCGTGATGAAGCCGTAGGAGTTGGAGCGAACATATTGCGGCGCGCTCATCGAGAACGTCGCCTGCGCGCTGTTCGGCTGGGTGGCGGCGGTGATCGCGTTGGACAGCGTCGAGGCGGTCCCGCCCTGCTGCACCTGCACGCTGTACGTCCCGTCGTCGAACAGCGGGACCTCGAACGTCGCATACAAGGTGTTGCGGTCGATGTAGGTGACCGACTGGGCGGGGAGCTGTGTGCCCGCGCTGCTGACCAGCGACGCCGTCGTTTGCGGCGTGAACGCGAAGCCGGTCAGCACGGCCGTGAACGGATCGCCCGTGTCGGCCGTCGCCACCGAGACCCCGTGCACGCTGAACGGCTCGTCCTTGACCGTCAGCGTCAGCGCCTGTCCGGCCCCGGCACCCGGCTGGCCCTGGATGAAGACGTAATACGTGGCCTGGGTCGTCCCGGTCAGGTCGATCTCGTCGTTCGGGCTGGTCGCGCTATAGGCCAGCTTGTCATACACGGTCGGGCTGGGGACGGTGGCGAACTCGACGTACGTCTCGGCCGCGCCGGCGGTCGTCGCGTCGGCGATGAAGGCGACGTCGTGGCCGGCCGGGATCTGCACGGCGTAGTAGAGGCTCTGCCCGGCGGCGATCGTGGTCGAGACCGAGCTGTTCAGGTCGAGCGAGAGCGTCGAGACCTGGATGGTGCTCGTGGAGACCAGGAGGTTGTCGCTCCGATCGGCGTCGGGCAGGAGTCCGCGGCTATCGACGAAGAGCACGGGACGGTAAGTGCCCGGCAGGAGGCCCGGAACGGGGACGTTCAGGGTGACGGTGTAGGTGCCATTGGCGGCGACGGTCGCAGTCCGCTCGACCCGGGTTAACAGCACCGCGGTCGAGTCGAGCGTCGTCGCCTGGGTCAGGTAGAGCGAGTCGAACCAATCGCCGCTGACCGGGATCGCGCTCAGGTTGTTGACCGTGTAGCTCACGCTCACGTTCTGCCCGTCGACACCGGTCGGGTCAATCGTGATCGACGACGCGGCGAGGTCCTCGGAGGTCGTGGCCGTCGTGAGCGTGACGCCGGTGTCTCCGAGCGTCTCGACGAAGAAGACAAATCGGCCGGCGCCGGTGCCCTTGACGTTGACGAAATTCTCCGTGGCGCTGGCGAACGTCATGACCTGGATGGCCGAACCCGAGTCGAAGCTGACGCCGGTGCCCGTCAGCACTTTCATCGTCCCGTTCAGGGCGGCGGTCCCGGAGACCTTGATCAGGCCGAACGATCCCGCCGTGGTGCCGCTGACCTGCACGTTGACCTGGCTCGTGGGCGTTAGGGTCAGGTCGCCCGTGATCTGGACGAGTCCCCCCGTGTCCGCCTCGATCGTCCCGGGCGTCGTCCAACTCGTCGGCGAGACGTCGAGCAGACCTGTGCCCGCGGCCTGGATTGTTCCCTGGTTGGTGAATGTCGCCGGGTTGACCGTGATCGTTCCCCCCGCCTCCTCGCCGCAGTTGATCGCCTGGACCGGCGTGGTGCCCGAGTCCACCTCGATCCCGTTGACCATTGGCGCACCCGCCGCGTCGTAATCGAAGGCGACCGTCAGATTGCCCTGCGCGTCGGCGGTGGCAGCGATCGACTTGACCACCGCTATATTCTGGCCCCCCGCGGCGGCATAGATGTCGAAGTTGGTCAGTACCTTCGTGCCGTTGACGGTGACGTCGAACTGCCGCTGCCCCGCCGCGGTCGACGACGGGTCGGCGAAGTGGAGCAGCAGGGTGTAGGATGCTGAGGGTGTGAGCCCGGTCAGCGTATAGGTGAACGAGCCCTGGCGAGAGGTCTGGTAGACAGCCTGAGGCGCGGGGCTGGTGACGCCCGAGGTGTCGATGGCGGCCGCCGTGCTGCTGGCATATCCTCCGCTGAAGCCGGAGTCGTATATGAAAGGGGCGGTCAGGCCGCCGCTGTCGTCGGCCGTGATGGAGCCCTGATTGACGATGGCGTCGTTGCTGTACCAGTTGCCGATCGTGCCGCTGCTGCCGCGGATCGCGATGTCGGCGGCGATGGTGAGCGTGCTGCTGTAGGCAGTCTCGCCGAGCCAGTTACCCGCGGCCTTGCCGAAGACGACGGTGCCGGTGCCGGCGAGGGTCTGCGTGCCGTCGAACTGGAGCGACCCGGCGGTCGAGCCGGCGACGTTGCCCAGGTCGACCGTGCCGCCGTCGAGCGTCAGCCCGTCGACGACGTTAACGTTGGCGCCGACGATCGAGGCCAGGTCGAGCGTGCCGTCAAAGGTGACGCCGTCCAGCTTGCCTCCATAGCCGCTGAAGACCAGCTCGGCCCCGCCGGATTCGGTCACGGTGCCGCCGGTGATCGTGCCACGAACGAGGTCCCACGAGCCGGTTGCCGCGGTCAGGGCCAGCGTGGCGCCGCCGTTGTTCAGCGTGCCGGTGAGGTCGACGGTGCCCCCCGAGCGGTCGAACGAGCCGAGGTCCGCCACGCTGAACGAGCCGCCGAGGTTCACCGCAGTGTCGGTGGCCGTGATCGTGCCCGCGTTCGACCAGGCGTTGCCCGAAGCGTCGCCCAGGTTGACGGTGGCGCCGTCGGCCGAGATCGTCGAGCCGGCCGCGTTGCTCCACGTCCCGCCGAGCGAGAGCGTCTCCCCCGCCGAGGCCGTCAGTCCCTTGTCTATTACGTACGTGGTGCCCGAGAGACCCAGGGCTGTCCCCGCGCCGGCGATGGTGGCCGTGCCGAGGTTGCCCGCCAGCCCGCTGATATTGATCGCCTCGCCGTTCTGGACGGCGAGCGTCCCCTGGTTGGTGAAGGTGCCGGGATTCACGGTGATCGTGCCGCCCGCCGGCTCGCCGCAGTTGATCGCCTGGACCAGTGTCGTACCCGAATCCACCTCGATCGCGTTGACCATTGGCGCACCCGCCGCGTCGTAATCGAAGGCGACCGTCAGATTGCCCTGCGCGTCGGCGGTGGCAGCGATCGACTTGACCACCGCTATATTCTGGCCCCCCGCGGCGGCATAGATGTCGAAGTTGGTCAGCACCTTCGTGCCGTTGACGGTGACGTCGAACTGCCGCTGCCCCGCCGCGGTCGACGACGGGTCGGCGAAGTGGAGCAGCAGGTTGTACGACGTCGAAGCTGTGAGCCCGGTCAGCGTATAGGTGAATGAGCCCTGGCGAGAGGTCTGGTAGACCGCCTGGGGCGCGGGGTTGGTGACGCCCGAGGTGTCGATGGCGGCCGCCGTGCTGCTGGCATAACCTCCGCTGAAGCCGGAGTCGTATATGAAAGGGGCGGTCAGTCCGCCGCTGTCATCGGCCGTGATGGAGCCCTGGTTGACGATCGCGTCGTTGCTGTACCAGTCGCCGATCGTGCCGCTGCTGCCGCGGACCGCGATCCCCGAGGCGATGGTGAGCGTGGCGATGAACGCAGTCTCGTCGAGGGAGTTACCCGAAGCCTTGCCGAAGACGACGGTGCCGGTGCCACCGAGGGTCTGCGTGCCGCTGAACTGAAGCGAGCCGGCAGTCGAGCCGGCGGCGTTACCCAGATCGATCGTGGCGGCATTGAGCGTCAATCCGTTGGTGACGCTGACGGTCGCGCCATCGACCGAAGCCAGGTCGAGGTTGCCGTCAAAGGTGACGCCGTCCAGCGTGCCGCCGCTACTGGTGAATAGCAGCTCAGCTCCGCCGGATTCCGTGACGATGCCGCCGGTGATCGTACCGCGAACGAGGTCCCACGAGCCGGTCGTGGCAGTCAGCGCCAGGGTCACTCCGGTGTCGTTCAGCGTACCGGTGAGGTTCACCACCCCACCAGAGCGGTTGAATGTGCCCAGCGCGGCCAGGGTGAAGTTGCTGCCGAGATTCACAGTACTGTCGGTGGCGGTGATCGTACCCGCGTTGGACCAGGCTGCGTTGTCCCCTCCGCCCAGATCGAGAGTGGACCCGGTGGCCGAGATCGTGGAGCCGGCGATATTGTTCCAGGCGCCGCCGAGCGACAGCGTGGCGTCGGTGGCCGTGAGGGCGACCCCGGCCGCATCACTCCAGGAACCCGCCAGCGCCAGCGACTGCCCGGCCGCGGCGGTGAGGCTCTTATCGACCACGAAGCCCGACCCGCTGACGCTCAGGCTGGCACCTGCGCCGCCGATGGGGACGGCGCCCAGGTCGCCCGTCAGGCCGCTGATGCTGAGGGCC
>DAIDHB010000080.1 GCA_027452145.1 Planctomycetales bacterium | reverse complement strand
GGGGCTCGGAGCCCCGCCGGTACAGGCCCTTAGCCGGCCCGGCCCCTCCGTGTGCCACCCATCTGCAATGCGCTCTAGGAAGGGTCTTGATGTAGGTCGGACCTACTTGACCGACTCGCAGGTCCTATCGGGCAAGAATGCCCGACTTATTTCCGGACCGGCGAGTCCCTGGCACGCGACTCTCGCCGATGCGCATGGATTCTCAGGGCCGCACTCCGGCGTGCGGCCGGGCGAGCACGACCCGTCGATCGAAGGACGGCACGTCGACCGAACCCGATGGACCTTCCTCTCGTTTTGATGAGCGAAGGCATTCGTGACGCGGCGGTCTCGTGTCGCGATTTGTAGGATTTTCAAGAAATTGACTCAAGTTCCCTCGCGATGATCGGGTTGCCTGTGCGGGAGCGGCCGACTATACTTCCCGCGGCCGGGAGGATGTCCGGCCCGGGCGGCGGAGTCCACGCCTCCCGCCGGCCCGATCATGGCCTGCCGTCGCGGCGTCCGCTCCCTCTCCGCCGCGCCGACGACCAGGCCCTCGCGATAAACCGATGGCGCTCGACCATGGCAAGGATGTCACGAAAACTCCCGGCGCGTTGCCTCCTGGCCGCGGTTGCCCTGCTGGCGGTCAGCGGCTGCTCGACCGTCAAGATGACGGGGACCGCGCGGACGGGCACCGAGCAGCTCCTGCTCACCGGCACGTGGGACGATGCGCTCTACCGCGTCGACTTCAGCCCGCTGGCGGGGCACAAGGTCTTCGTCGAGCCCTCGTACGTCTCGACCGTGGTCGACAAGGATTACGTCATCTCGAGTATCCGCCGCGCGATGGCCGAGCAGGGCGTGCTGCTGGAAAACAACAAGGATAAGGCGCAGATCATCCTCGAGCCGTCGTTCGGCGCCTACGGCACCGACATGCGCGACTCCAGCGTGGGCCTGCCGGGGATGAGCCTGATGCCCTCGCTCACCGGCGCGACCGTCGCCTCCACCGGCAGCTCGAACTCGATGAACTTCTCCCAGACCAATCGCGAGGACGCGGTGGTCAAGGCGATCCTGTACGCCTACGACGTCAAGTCGGGCAAGCTGGTCTGGGAGTCGGGCTGGCTGCTGAACGCCCAGGGCGTGCGCGACCACTTCTTCATGGGATCGGGCCCGTACCGGCTCAGCTCGCGCGGCGAGGTGGAGCGCTACCCGGATGAGTCGCAGGTCCAGACGCGCCGGCACTTCTTCAAGCGGATCCTCTCGCCGATCAAGAAGGACGACGGGCCGTAGCGGCGTCTGCGTTTGAACCCGCCGAGCGTCGTCACGTCCCGGACGGCCGCTGGCCCCAGGGGATCGGCATCGTCGGCGGCCGGCGATGGAGGTCGCGGCGCACGTCCTTCGGCCGGTCCTTGAACCACGAGAGGAACCGGGCGAGCTGCTTGACCGCCTCCTCGTAGGCCCGCCGCCCCTTCTCGGCCGTGGCCAGCTCGGCCTCGCCCAGCACGCCGGTCTCCGAATAGCTGCTGGTCCACGAGATCAACGTCGCCGGCCCGGCGCCGAACAGGTCGACCCACATGAACGGGCTGTCTTCCTCGTTGAACGAGATCGTGCCGCTCCTGATCTGGTCCTTCCGCACGTTGTCGCCGTCGAGATAAAGGTACAGCGACGTTTCGAGCTCGCAGGCGTGCGCGCAGCCGCCGGGGAACTTGCTCTCGCGCCAGCCGGGCAAGAAGTCCTTGTCGACCGTCAGCAGGTTCCACCAGCAGACGGGGACGCACTCGGCATCGGTTTCGAGGTTCGCCCGGCGCGCGATCAGGTCGAGGTTCGGCCAGTTCGACCCATGGCCGTTCAGCAGGACGATCTTCTTGAACCCGTGATACGCGAGGCTCTTCACGACGTCGAGCACGCCGTCGATGAAGTGCTCGAAGTGCGTGTTGATCGTCCCGGGGAAGTCCATGACGTGCCCGGTGTAGCCGTAGTGGAAAGTGGGGAGCACGAGCATCTTCTCGGGGATCGCCCGCCCGGCGCCCCGCGCGATCTCGGTGGGGCAGACGACGTCGACGTCCAGCGGGAGGTGCGGCCCGTGCTGCTCGACGGCACTGCAGGGCAGGACGCAGACCTTCCCCAGCTCGACCGCGTCGTTGATCTCGGGCCAGGTCAGCTTCTCGTAGCGGTACTCGGCGGCGGCGCGGCTGGTCATGGCGGGTTTCTCCGTGGAACGCGGGACGACCGGCCGGGCCCAACGCGTCGGAGCGGCCCGGCCCGGCCCGCGATCGACCATGATACCGGCCTCGGCGCCTCGCGTCCGCTCGACGGTGCCGGAGTCGACCGCGCGGTCATTCATGCGGGCATCCGAAGCTCGTCGTCCGGCGAGTGGTCCGCGATGAGAGAATTCCGTCTTGACCCTTTCCGGGCGAGGGACTAGATTTCGTCCACCGTCGGGCGATCTTGAACCTTGCCCGCGCGGACAGATTGAGCGGCCGTCTCACAGGGAAGTGGGCGGGCGTGAACTGGATACGAACGACGCGGCCCGGTTCTCGGGTCGGGTCCGGGGGTTCTCCCCGACTGCTGCGTTGTGCAAGGAGGCAGGCAAATGCGGCGAATGGTCCCCGGTCGGCCACGGGCCCTCGGAATCCTGGTCGCGACGGCCGCGATGGCGGTCGCGGTCTCGCTCGCATTCGCCGGCCCCACGTCGAGGAAGCATAGGTCGAAGCCCCCGAAGATCCACGAAAATGTCGGCGACCTGGCCTACGTGGTCAGCCGGGGCGAGATGATCGTCGAGGGGGTCGGCCTGGTCTCGAACCTGGACAACACCGGGGGCGACTCGCCGCCGTCGGCCTATCGCAAGATCCTGGTCGACGAGATGAGCAAGGCGAACGTCGAGCATCCCGAGCGGATCCTCGCCGACCCGCGGTTCTCGATGGTGGTCGTTAAGATGACGATCCCGATGGGCGTCGGGCCGGGCGATCCGATCGACGTCCAGGTGGAGGTCCCGCCGGGCTGCTCCACCAAGAGCCTGGCGGGGGGCTACCTGCTCACGTCGCGGCTGTTCCGGCTCAGCATGACGGACAAGGGCGAGACCCTCCGCGATCACGAGCTGGCGCTGGCCCGCGGCCCGATCATGGTCGGCACGCCGGGCAAGCCCGATAGCCTCAAGGTCGGCCGGGTGCTGGGGGGCGGCCGGGTGAAGAAGGAGTATCCGTTCACCCTGGTGATCCGCGAGACGCGCGAGAGCTACTACACGGCCAAGATGCTCGAGTCGGTGATCAACGAGCGGTTCCACCAGATGGAGGACGGCCGCCAGAAGGGGGTCGCCACCGGCAAGTCGGCCAATTACCTCGAGCTGAAGGTGCCGGAGCTGTACCACCAGAACCAGCCGCGGTTCTTCCGGGTCGTCCAGGCCTTGCCCATGATCGACGCGCCCGAGCTGAAGGTCAGGCGCCAGGAGATGTGGAGCAAGGAGCTGCTCGATCCCAAGACGGCCGGGGTCGCGGCGCTGAAGCTCGAGGGACAGGGGAACGCGGCGATCGACTCGCTCAAGGTGGGCCTGAAGAGCCCGAATGCCCAGGTCCGGTTCTTCTCGGCCGAGGCGTTGGCCTATCTCAATGATACCTCCGGCGTGGACGTGCTGGGCGAGACGGCCGCCCACGAGCGCGGGTTCCGGGCGTATGCCCTGGCGGCGCTGGCGTCGCTCGACCAGTCGGCGGCGCACATGAAGCTGCGGAAGCTGATGGACGACCCGGACGTCGAGGTGCGCTATGGCGCGTTCAACGCGCTGCGGACCCTCGACCCGACCGACGCGTATCTCGGGCGGGTCCGGGTGCTGCGTGAGCCCGAGGTCGAGAAGGACGAGGAGCCGGGCGACTCGATGTCGCTGGAGATCGCCCACTCGACGCGGCGGCGCAACCGGCCCGAGGACCCGTTCGCGCTGTACATTGTCGACTCGGAGGGCCCGCCTCTGGTCCACGTGTCGCGGACGCGGCGGACCGAGATCGTCCTGTTCGGCCGGCAGCAGAAGCTCTTGCCGCCGATGATGCTCGACGGCGGCGACATCCTGATCAACGCCAGCGAGGCCGACGAGAAGGTCGAACTGAGCAAGATCATCGTCTCGGCCGGCGGGGCGTCGGACATGAAGGCGATGTGCCCGCCGGAGGTGGGACAGGTGGTTCGCGAGGCGGCCAACCTGGGCGCGACGTATCCGCAGATCGTGGCGATCCTCGAACAGGCCGCGCGGCGGAGGAACCTGCCGGGTCAGCTCGCCATGGACGCGGTCCCGCTGCCGGGCCCGGAGTACCTGGAGGCGATCGCGGGAATCGACACCCAGGCGAAGCGCGACCCGGCCGTCGGCCGGGCCTCCGGCGAGGGCGGACGTCCCAGGTGGCGGTTGCTGGGCCTGTTCAATCGCGAGCAGGATTCCAACCCCACGGCGGCGGCCGCGGCCGCGCCCTCGTCCTCGCCGGCGCCCGCGCCCGCGCCGGCCGGCACCCCGGCCGACGGGGCCGAG
>DAIDHB010000079.1 GCA_027452145.1 Planctomycetales bacterium | reverse complement strand
GGCGACCGGGACGGCCCCCGCACCGACGCCTGCCGGCTCGCGGCCGGCCGGCGATCGGCCGACGGCCGAGGTCCGGTTGGTCCGCCGGCCGCGGCGCGAGACGGCGGTCGGGACGATCCGCGCCGTGACCGAGGCGATTGTCGCCTCCAAGATCCTGGCGCGGGTCGAGGACGTGAAGGTCACCGCCGGCCAGGTCGTCAAGCAGGGGGATGTGCTGATCCGGCTGGACGACGCCGACCTGAGGGCTCGCCTCGAGCAGGCCCAGGCCGCCGTCGCGGCCGCTCAGGCGCGGTCCGAACAGGCCGAGATCGACCTGACCCGCGCGCGGAACCTCCGCGCCCGAGAGGCGGTCACCCAGGGCGAGCTGGACCGCGCCAGCACGGCCTCTCGCACCGCGAAGGCCGACCTCGAGCGAGCCCGGCGCGGCGAGGACGAGGCGAAGATCCTCGAAGCTTACGCGACAATCCGCGCGCCGATCTCGGGCCGGATCGTGGACAAGCGCGTTAATGCCGGCGACACGGTGAATCCCGGCCAGGCGCTGGTCACCATGTACGACCCGGCGCACATGCAGCTCATCGCCACGGTGCGTGAGTCGCTGGCCCTGCGGATGAAGGTCGGCCAGTCGGTTCCCGCCCGGCTCGATACGATCGACTACGACTGCCAGGCCACCATCCGCGAGATCGTCCCCGAGGCCCAGGCCGAGAGCCGCTCGTTCCAGGTGAAGGTCACCGGGCCCTGCCCGCCGGGCGTTTACAGCGGCATGTTCGGCCGGATCTTCATCCCGCTGGAGGATGAGGAGGTGCTGGTCGTCCCCGACGCGGCCGTCCGCCGGGTCGGGCAACTGGAGGAGGTCGACGTCGTCGTGGACGGCCGTCTCGACCGTCGCGTCGTCCAGCTCGGCCGGCAGTGCGACGAGGGGCGCGAGGTCCTCTCCGGCCTGAAGGCCGGCGAGCGCGTCGCGCTCGACCGTCCGGCCGAGCCCAGCCGCGGAGGGAGCCACCCATGAGCGAGCCTGCCCACCCGGACCGCGAGCACCATGATGCCGCCGCACCGCGGTCGCACGACTTCCTCAACGGGATCGTGCACATTTTTCTGGACAACAACTTCTCGATCATCCTGATCGTGGTCTCGGTCCTGATCGGGCTGGCGGCGCTCCTGGTCACGCCGCGCGAGGAGGACCCGCAGATCGTCGTTCCGCTGGCCGACGTGATGGTCAGCATGCCGGGCTACTCGGCCGAGCAGGTCGAGCAGCTCGCCGCGACGCCGCTCGAGCGGCTGCTCTACCAGATCGACGGCGTCGAGTACGTTTACAGCATCTCGAGGCCCGACCAGGCCGTCATCACGGTGCGGTTCTACGTCGGCCAGGATCGCGAGCGCAGCCTCGTCAAGCTGTTCAAGAAGATCAACGAGAACCTCGACGTCGTCCCGCCCGGCGTGACCGGCTGGGTGGTCAAGCCGGTGGAGATCGACGACGTCCCGATCGTCACCTTGACGCTCGCCGGCCACGGCGTCGAGGCCGACGGCCACGCCCTGCGCCGGGTCGGCGAGGAGGTGATCCAGCGTCTCTCGGCGCTGCCGGGCGTCTCGCGGGCCATGGTCATCGGCGGCGAGCCCCGGTCGGTGCGCGTCGACCTCGACCCCGAGCGGCTCCAGGCCTACGCGCTGAGCCCGCTGGAGGTCCGCCGGGCGATCCAGGGCGCCAACACTACATTTCCGGCGGGCGACTTCACCCGCAATGACGAGGTGATCCGTGTGGAGGGCGGGATCGCGCTGGATCGCCCTGAGGCGCTCGCCGGCCTGGTTGTCGGCGTCTTCCGCGACCGGCCCGTGTTTCTCAAGGACGTGGCGATCGTCCGCGACGGGCCGGCCGAGGTCACCAGTTACGTCCGCCACGGCTGGGGCCCGGCCCGCGGCTTCGAGGCGCCCCACGGATTCCCCGGCACGACGATCGGCGGCGGAGAATCCCATGAAGGGGGACACGAGCATGCCCGACCGGCCGGGCACGAGGGCCCCGAAACGACCGCCGGCCCGACCCGGCCCGCCGTAACGTTGGCGATCTCCAAGCAGAAGGGGACCAACGCGGTCACCGTGGCGGAATCCGTGCTGGCCGCCGCCGAGACCCTGCGCCGCGACGTCGTCCCCGACGGCATGGAGCTGATCATCACTCGCAACTCGGGCCTGACGGCCGACGAGAAGGTCAACGAGCTGGTTGAGGGGCTCTGGGTCGCCATCGTGATCGTGATCGCGCTCTTGACGCTGAGCCTCGGCTGGCGCGAGGCGTTCATCGTCGCGGTTGCTGTCCCGGTCGTCTTCGGCCTGACGCTCGGCGTCAATTTGCTGTTCGGCTACACGATCAACCGCGTGACCCTGTTCGCCCTGATTCTGTCGCTCGGCCTGCTGGTGGATGACCCGATTGTGGACGTCGAGAACATCGCCCGGCATTTCGCGATGCGAGGGCGGTCGACCCGCGCGATCGTGCTCGAGGCGGTCGCCGAGATCCGGCCGCCGCTCATCAGCGCGACGCTCGCGGTGATCGTCAGCTTCCTCCCCATGTTTTTCATCACCGGCATGATGGGGCCGTACATGGCACCCATGGCGCTCAACGTCCCGGTCGCCATGATGATGTCGATGGTCGTCGCGTTTACGATCACCCCGTGGTTGTCGTACCAGATCCTCCACCGCAAGTACGCGACCGGCGGGGCCCACGGCCACGGCCACGGTCACGCCGGCGAGGACGACATCGAGGCGATCCGCAGCACGTTTCTCTACCGGCTGTTCCGGCCGATGATGGCGCCCTTGATCAGCTCGCGATGGTCGGCGCTGGCCTTCCTGCTGGTGATCGCGGTGCTCACCGTCGCGGCGATGGGTCTGGCGGCGATGCGGGCCGTCCCGCTGAAGATGCTCCCCTATGACAACAAGAACGAGTTCTTGCTGGTGATCGATGCCGACGAGGGGACGACGCTCGAGCGCACCGACGCCCTTGTTCGTGCCGTCGAGGCCGAGCTGGCGGGGGTGCCCGAGGTCACCGACTACGTCAGCTACGTCGGGCTCTCGGGCCCGATCGACTTCAACGGCCTGGTGCGGCACTACTACCTGCGGCAGATGCCGCACAACGCCGAGATCCGGGTGAACTTCGTGGGCAAGAAGCACCGCGAGGCGCAGAGCCACGGCATCGCGCTGCGGCTGCACGACCGCCTGACTGCCCTTGCGGCGAAGCACGGGGCGCGGCTGAAGATCGTCGAACTGCCGCCGGGCCCGCCGGTCCTGTCGTCGCTCGTCGCCGAGATCTACGGCCGGCCCGACAACAGCTATGACGACCTGATCGCCGCCGCCGGAACCGTCTCGCGCCGATTTGCGGCCGAGCCGGGCATCGTGGACGTGGACGACACGGTCGACGCTCCCATGAAGAAGCTGGTGTTCCTCACCGACCAGGAAAAGGCTGCGCTCGGCGGGGTCTCGGTCGAGGAGATCGCCAGCACGTTGCAGCTTGCCCTCTCCGGCGCCGACGCGGGAACGGTCCGGCTGGCCGGCGAGCGCAACCCGCTCCGGATCGAGCTTCGCCTGCCGCGTGCCGTGCGCTCCAGCGCGCAGGATCTGGCGGCGCTGCGCGTCAAGGGTCGTACTGGCCAGTTCACGCCTCTCTCCGAGCTGGGGCGCTGGGAGTCCAGCCGCGTCGCCCCGACGATCTACCACAAGGATCTCGAGCGGGTCGTCTACGTGACCGCCGAGACCCTGGGCCGAACTCCGGCCGAATGCGTCGTGGATGTGATGGTCGATCGCGTCCCCGAGGGAACTCCCCTGCCCCGCGACGTCGCGCCGCGCCCGCTGGACGAGCGCACCTTCCTGCACAACGGCGGCGGAATCCCCTGGTCGGTACCGGACGGTATCCGGGTCGATTTCCGCGGGGAGGGGGAGTGGAAGATCACGCTGGACGTCTTCCGGGACCTCGGCCTCGCCTTTGGCGCGGCGATGCTGATGATCTACGTGATCCTGGTGATGCAGACCGGCTCGTTCGTGATTCCGCTGGTGGTGATGCTGGCGATCCCGCTGACGGTGCTCGGCGTGATGCCGGGCTTCTGGCTTCTGAACCGCATGATGGGTCAGTCGATCGGCGGCCATGCCGACCCGGTGCTGTTCACCGCGACGGCGATGATCGGCATGATCGCCCTGGCCGGCATCGTGACCCGTGACGCGATTATCCTGGTCGATTTCATCGGCCAGTCGGTGCGCAAGGGCCGGCCGCTCTTTGACGCGATCATGGAGAGCCGCGTGGTCCGGATGCGGCCGATCCTGCTAACCGCCGGCGCGGCGATGCTGTCGAGCATACCGATCACCCTCGATCCGATCTTCTCGGGCCTGGCGTGGAGCCTGATCTTCGGCCTGTTCGCCTCGACGCTTTTCACGCTTTTTGTGATCCCGGTGACGTACTGGTTGCTGCACTCCGGGGAGGCATCTGCCGCCGATGAGTGAGTTGATTTTTATCGTTGAGGAAGCCCCCTAAGGCGGCTTCACGGCTCGAGCCCTCGGCGCGTCGATCTTCACCGAGGCCGATACGGGGGTCGAGCTCGAGGCTCAGATCCGCGACGCCGTATGGTGCCACCTCGAGGAAGGCCGGCAGCCGGGGGTGGTGCGTCTGCACCACGTGCGCGGCGACTAGAGCGCATTGCAGATGGATGGCTCACGGTGGGGCCGGGCCGGCCAGGAGTCTGTGCCGGCAGGGCTCCGAGCCCCCGTCAGGGGGCGATCGGACGTAGCCGGGGGGCGTCAGCCCCCCGGGACCGGGCTCGGACCG
>DAIDHB010000078.1 GCA_027452145.1 Planctomycetales bacterium | reverse complement strand
GACGCCCTGCGCGCCGAGGGCCTGGTGGACGACGTGGACCCGGCGGCATGGCGGCGGGACTGGGTGGTGCACTGCCAGCCGCCCGGCGACGGGCGGCGGTCGCTGCGTTACCTGGCGCCTTATGTGTTCCGGGTGGCGATCAGCGACCACCGGATCCTGTCGTGCGACGACGGCCGGGTGACGTTCACCTATCGGAAGGTGGGCACGAACCGGCGTCGCACGATGACGCTGGACGCGACGGAGTTCCTGCGGCGATTCCTCCAGCACGTCTTGCCGAAGGGGTTCGCCAAGGTGCGGCCTTACGGTTTCCTGAGCCCGTCGGCGTCGGTGTCGCTGGAACTGCTGCGGTGGCTGATCGCGATCTGGGCCAGCGTGACGTACGTGCTCGGGTCCGCCCGGGCCGAGCCGCGGCGGTCCGTTGCCGAGGGCCCGAGATGCGCGGCGTGCGGCGGCCCGTTGGTGTGGCTGGGGATCGAGCCGGCGACGGGCCCGGCGGCATTTGACACGAGTTAGGCCGATGAGATCAGCACCTCGCATCGGGAGCGGCCGCCGAACTCCGCGGCGAGACCGCGGGCCGATCGGAGTGCGCGCCGGGGCCGGAAAGCGGCCGGTCGGCGGCCTCCCGCGGGCCGATGGCGCGGCGAGACGGTCGTCGCGGGAACCGCTTGCGAACCGCATGCGCCCCGGCGCGGGGAGCGCCGGCGCTCGCTGAGAGCCGCCATCGGCGGTGATCGCCGCTGATCATCGCGAAGCGTTACCCTATTGAGGGGCCCGCGTCGGGGCGACCGGGCTTCTTGAACAGGGATTGGAGGTCGGGCTGCGCCGACTCCAATCCACGATCGTTAGGCGTCGACCTCCACGTATTCCACACGACTTGACGGCTCGGGGATCGGGATCCCGTCTTCCGCCATCCCCTCCAAGTGCATCGCGATGGCCTCTCGGATGAGGCGCTCGACTTCCTTTTTGGTGTCGCCGGTGGCTATGCACCCCGGCAAATCCGGCACGTAGGCCGCCAGGTTCGACCCGGCGTCCTCGATGACGATCGCATAGCGTTTCATGACCCCTCCGCGCTCATTCGTCCCAACCGGCCTGCCGGAAGATGCTCTTCAGCGTCCCGGGCGGGATCGTGTGGCTCGGCTTGCCCGAGACGGTCACGCGGCCGGGCCGATCCGGATGCTTGAACTGCCGGTGAGAGCCCTTCGATTTGACTCTGACCCAGCCTTCGGCACGGAGCCTCCGGAGCACTTCGCTGACTTTCATGCCCCGACCTTAGCGACGCGAAAGGCCCCCGGTCAAGGATGGGCATCGGCGCGAGGTCGGAGGAGTGACGAGACGCTGAACGGGTCCTCGACACCCAGCGCCCGGGCGAACCCGACCGCGATCGGGATGACCCAGAACGGGGAGTCATCGTCGAAAGGGTACGGGGAGTCCTGGCCCGGTACGTGCCCCGACATATTGTACAGCGTCTTCGCGCAGGACTCTTCGAAGCTGTATTGGTGCTGGAGCCGCCGATCCTTCGCCGCGTCGGCTCGGAGCGTCTTGTCCCGGATGCGGTAGAAAAGCGCGTGCGCATACCGCCAATTCTGGTCGTCTGACGCCATGTCGTCCAGCTCACGGAGTGTGGACTGGTCGGTGCACCGCGGCAGGAAGAACCGCACCATTTCCTGGATCGCTCGCGCGGTTTCGTTGCTATGCGGCATTGCTTCGTCACCCGCGACCTAACGACCGAGATCAGAGGGCGGCCGCAAGCCGATCCGCTGCATCGCAATGTTCAAGTAAGCCGCTGGCGCGGCAGGCCCGATGGCCTCACATCAGTGTACCGCGACGCCCTCGATCCGTCTCCGCTTCTCCCACCTTTCCCACCGCCCCCTGGCACTCGCCGCTCCGGTGAGCC